>CAZNAX010000096.1:0-12077 GCA_964570965.1 uncultured Desulfatibacillum sp. | reverse complement strand
CTTCCGGGTGACGACCAACTGCCGCCAGAACACCGGCGATGCCCACGCCGTTGCGCTGCAGGCCGGCCTGCCCCTGATGGACATGGAAGCGGTCCAGTTCCACCCCACCGGGATCGTGGGGCCGGGGATTCTGGCGAGCGAGACGCTGCGCTCCGTGGGCGGCATACTGAGAAACAAGGAGTTGGAGCCGTTCATGGCCCGGTATGCCCCGAAAATGAAGGAACTCGCCCCGCGCGACCTGGTGGCGCGCGCCATTGAAACCGAAATTCGCGAGGGCCGCGGCATTCTGAACCCGGACCACAACATCGAGCATGTCTGGATCGACCTGCGCCACCTCTCCGATTACGTGCACGAGGTCCAGATCCCAGAGGTCAGCGGGTTTTTCAAGCAGTTCATGAACCTGAACCCCCGCACCCAGCTTTGCCCCGTCCGGCCCAGCAACCATTATCAGATGGGAGGGATCCCGACCAACGCGTATGGCGAAGTGCAGCGGTCGCCGGACACGATCATATCGGGGCTTTACGCAGCCGGCGAATGCGGCTGCGCCAGCTTTCACGGCTTCAACCGCCTGGGGACCAACTCCATCCTGGAATTGATCACCATGGGGCGCTTTGTCGGGGAGCGCGTGGTGCAGGCCCTTGGCGAGCCCGCGGGCCACCTGCCTGCAGAGGCTGGAGAAAGGACCTTTGCCCAGTTCGCCGGGTATCTCGCGCAGAAAAATAAGGAAAACATCGACCTGATTCGAGAGGATATGCGGCGGATGATGACGGAAAACGTCGGGGTGTTCCGGACGGAAGAAGGACTGAACACGGCGATCCGTTTCTTAACCGACTCCGCTGAACGCGTCCGCAGCGCCGCGCTGCGCTGCCGGGGCCTGCGGATGAACCAGGAGTTGGTGCAGCGCTGGGAGATCGACAACCTTCTGAGCGTATCCATGGTGATCGCTCAAGGCGCCCTCCGGCGGCGGGAATCACGCGGCGGCCACGCCCGGGTCGACTTCCCGCAGCGCTGTGACGAATTCAATGCGCACACCCTGGCCTACATGCCGGAGTTCGGCAAGATTCGATTCGAGAGTCGACCCGTCGACATGAGCCTCTTTGACGCCAAAGGCGAAAGCCATGAAAAATTCGGTCTGATCGAGCGCAAGTACTGATCGTCGACAACCGATCCCTGTAACCCGACACGGAGATCCTCATGAAGGAGAGCTATTCGCTGGTTTTCACTATCAAACGCTACGACCCGGATACCCGCAAGACCTGGATGCAGACCTATCGGATCGAAGCGGGCCGCATCCTGCGCTTCACCGATGTGCTGCGCAAGATCAACAAGGAGTTGGACCCGACCCTCGCTTGGAACTCGTCGTGCGAGCATGCCCAGTGCGGGTCCTGTTCCGTCGTGATCAACGGCCGGCCCATGCTGGCCTGCGAGCTGCTGGTGGAAAACGCCGTTGAGTTTTTCGGAACGACCACGTTCACGATCGAACCGATCAGCGTCGCCCCCGTGCTGCGGGACCTGGTGGTGGATCTGGAAAAAGCCTATGATCGGATCCACCAGATACGGCCTTTTATCATCCGGCCTTCCAAGAATCCGAACGAGGGGCAGGAGTATCGCATTTCACCCCGCGTGATGGAAAACTATCTGGAAGCCACCCGCTGCATAAACTGTTTTTGCTGCGCCACCGCCTGCATCAGCTCACACAAGGGTTTTTTAGGTCCCAACGCCGTCATGGCCAGCGTGGTGCGCATCATGGACCCTCGCGAAGACGCTACGGAGGAGCGCCTCAAACAGCTATACGGCGAAGATGGCGTCTACCGCTGTCATACCTCGAAAGCCTGTTCGCATGTCTGCCCCAAGGATATTGATGTGGCGCATTTCATCGGGCTGGCGAAAGAGGGAAATCTCAACTGACCCGCAACTTTATCACCGGAAGGAGGTAGAAAAATGAAACGTTGGGGCCTCGCACTCGTCTTTTTTATCTTGGGCATGATGCTGATAACCGGGCCTGCGCTGGCTCAGCCCAAGCCTGGCTGGCCGAAGGGCGCAACCATCGGGACTTCAGGAATCGGCGGCGTCTATTTCGTCTGGGGCGGTGGGTTCGCCAAGCTGCTCAACGACAAGGTCGGGATTCCTGCCTCCGTAGAGGTCACGGCCGGGCCGGTGGCCAATGTCAAGCTGGTGGCGGGCAAGCAGCTCGAATTCGGCCTCGCGACATCTGCCCCCATCTATGAAGGTTGGGTCGGTCAGGGCTGGGCCAATGGCGAAAAATACCAAAGCCTGCGTGTCATCTTCCCCATGTTCACTTCCTACGCCCATGCTTACGCCCCCAAGAAAACGGGAATCAAAGAGGTCAAGGATCTCAGTGGCAAAACCGTTGGCATCGGAGCGGTCGGAACGACGCCGGCCGTCTACTGGCCCGTCGTGTTTGATGTCGTCGGAGTCAAGCCCGGGCGCACAGTCAATGCGGGGTGGTCGGATCTCACTTCTCAGATGAAGGACGGGATGATCGACGCCGTCGCCACCATCAGCGGACTGCCGTGGGGCAGCCTGACCGAGATGGAGGTAATGCAGGACATGTATGTCTTTGCTTTGTCCAAGGAACAAATGGATCAGTGCGTCGCCAAGTATCCCTATCTGTCGCCGGGAGTGATCCCCAAGGGGACGTACAAGGCCAACAAAGAGATCGAATTGCCCACAGTGACCGTGTGGAACTTCATGGTCGTGCACAAGGACGCCTCCGATGACTTCGTGTACGAGGTGGTACGGAAGACGTATGAAAACATTGACATCCTGATCGCCGCGCACAAATCGGCCAAGGAAGTCCAGGCCGAAGCGATCGTCAACAGCCCGATCCCGCTGCATCCCGGCGCGGTGAAGTACTACAAGGAAAAAGGCATTTCAATTCCGGATAAACTGACGGCTAAGTAGAACACGGGCAGAGACTGATATATAGACCGATCTGTTTGAAATCAGATTATGGTGGTGGTCTTTCGGGAAATCGGCCAGGATGTGTATCTGGAGGCGATCTCGAAACGGCGATCAACGAGGGCGTGCGCCAGGGATATCGGGAAGGCAGAATGAAATACCGCCGATCGTAGCCGCAGGGGCTGGATCGTTGCGAATCCCTTCGATACAGCCGCCAGCTCGTTTTCACTCTTGAAAAGAAAGGAGGATGCGCACGGCGATCCCGAAGCCCGGATCGATTGCAGCGCCAACGATCATGGAGATCACAAGGACATTAGCCGAATTCGTACATGCGACCCGCTTCACGGACATGCCGGAGTCCGTGATCCAGAAGGCCAAGGAATGCTTTCTGGACTGGATGGGCGTCACCCTAGCAGGAACCACCGATCCGGCGGCAGCCGTCATCACCCGCTACTGCCAATCCTTCGGAGGCCGGCCCGAGGCCAGCATCATCGGAACGAGCATCCGCACGGATTGCGCCTCTGCAGCGCTGGCCAACGGCGTCATCGGCCATGCGCTGGATTTCGACGACTACCACGACGAAACGGTTATCCACGCCTCGGCCGCGTGCATTCCAGCCATCCTCGCCGTTGCGGAGCGCAACGGCCTGAGCGGCGAAGATTTTCTGGCGGCCATGATTTTGGGAATCGATGTCTGCATCCGCATCGGCTTGGGACTGGGAGACTACCACTATCAGCGCGGATGGCACACTACGGCGACGGCCGGTACGTTTGGAGCAACCGCCGGGGTCGCCAGGCTTCTAAGACTGGATGTGGACCAAACCGTCAATGCCTTCGGGATCTGCGGAACGCAGGCGAGCGGCTTGCGGCAGGTTTTTGGAACCATGAGCAAGCCCTTCCACGCCGGGAAGGTCTCTTTGGAAGGGGTGATGTCCGGCTTCCTGGCCCAGGGCGGTTTCACTTCTTCAAAGAGAATCATCGAGGGCGACCTCGGATTGTTTGAGGTCCTCACGGAAAATGCGAATGAGGCGATCGTGTTGGATCGACTGGGATCGCACTGGTACGTCATGGACTTGAGCATCAAGCCCTACCCTACCTGAGCCTGAACGCACTCGACGATGAATCTCCTGGAGGAGATTGGGACCCGGCTGAAGCTCGATATCGAAGAAGTTGAAAAGATCGACCTGGAAATAGGTCCGGTGGCCTCGACCGCTGCCGCCATCAAGGAACCCAAGCTCGGGGTGGAAGGAAAGTTCAGCGTCTGGTTTCTGGCCGCCCTGGCGCTGGCGGAGGGCAGCGTCACCCTGGAGAAGTTCACAGATGAGAAGGTCAACGACCCGCGGCTGGTTCGATTGCGGAAAAAGATCGAAACCCGGCTCGACCCGCGCATCGGTTTCGGCGCGCGGCTGCGGCTGCTCATGAAGGACGGCACCGAACACAAGGCCTTTCTTGCCAAGCCCAAGGGTGATCCCGAAAATCCGCTGAGCTTTGAAGAGCTCACCGCGAAATGTCGCCATGCCGCCAAATTGGCCATATCCGAGGAGACCGCGGACCGATTGGTCGACGCGCTGAAGCATCTTGAAACAGCAAGCGACATGACTGAAATCGTCCGGTTGGCCACCAAAGTTTGAGCCGGCAGACGGCGACGAAGAAATCGAGCACTCAAGATGGAGCAGACCTCTTTTGATGTCATTGTGATAGGGAGCGGAGCGGCAGGGCTGCGTGCGGCCATCTCTGTGCGTGCGGCCGGGCTTTCGGTCTGTGTGGTTTCGAAAGGCAGCCCCGGCAAATCCACCTGTACAGGGTTCAGCGCCGGGGTGATGGCCGGCAGCGCCGGCGAAGACCAGCGCAATGCGCATCGGCAGAATACCGTCACGGCCGGCCGGGGGCTCAACGCAAGTGACCTTGTCGACATCTTCGTCGCAGAAGCCCCTCTGCGGCTGAGTGAAATGATTCAGTGGGGGATTCAGGCGGAGCTCATCGACGGCTATCTCTACGCCAAGGGCCGCCCGCCCGCGCTTGGGGAGGCGATCGTCCGTTGCCTCCTGGATAAGTGCAAGGCGCTCGGCGCTTGTTTTTGGGACCACCTGCTGGTCACGGATGTTCTCCTCGGCAAGGCGGACGCCGGAATCGGCGCCTACGAGGCGTCGTCGGGTAAATGGGTCGCCCTTACGGCCAAGGCGCTAATTCTTGCGGCCGGCGGGGCCTCCGCACTGTACCAGCGCACCGACAATCCCAGGCCGATCCTCGGGGACGGCTACCGCCTGGGCTTGGAGGCAGGCGCCGTGCTGCAGGATATGGAATTTGTCCAGTTTTATCCGCTCTGTATATCGGAGCCCGGTACCACGCCGCTTGTGATTCCGCCGAGACTGGCCGACCGGGGTCGGCTCATCAACGACGACCAGGAAGACCTTCTGGAAAAATACTCGATCAGGGAGCGCCCAGCGGGTGAAAAGGCGAGAGATTTGCTCTCACAGGCGCTGTTTAAGGAAGTCTACCGAAACCATCAAAATGCATGGCTGGATCTCCGCCATCTGTCCGAAGAGGACTGGCGGGTCGATCCGTTCGCCGCCACCCTGAGGACCTTGCTCTCGAAGCGCTACGGTGCAGACAGCCGGCCTCTGCGGGTGGCTCCGGCTGCCCATCACACCATGGGAGGGATAATAACCGACCCCGTAGGGGCTACCGCCGTGCCGGGTCTCTTTGCGGCCGGTGAAGCTGCCGGAGGGCTGCACGGAGCGAACCGCATGGGCGGAAACGCATTGAGCGAAACCCTCGTTTTCGGGGCCCGGGCCGGATGCGCTGCCGCCGTGTGGGCCGGCCGACCGGAAGGCGGAGACCGGCCGGCCCTCGTGAAAACATTGACGGATCGCGCCCGCGAATGGTCATACGGAACGACCAACGGAGCTCATCTCAAAGAAAAGCTCAGAAAGATCATGTGGGAGGATGGCGGAATCATCAGGGAGGAGAAGGGCCTCTTGCGGGCCCAGGACGCCGTAAAAGCCATCAGGCAGGAAGCCTCCCGATCATCCTCACAGCCGAGAGGCAGGGAGCTGGTCGATCTTATCGAGCTTCGCTCCGCGGCAAGAGTGGCTGCCATCATTCTCGAAGCGGCCCTGCAGCGCCGGGAGAGCCGGGGCGCCCACTTCCGGGAGGATTTTCCCGATCAGAACGATGAGCAGTGGCAGGGACACCTTCAGGTGCATCTATCCTCCGACGGAGAAAATGTCTGGCGGTTCAACCCCAAATGAAATGCCGATTTCCGGCATGCAACCATGGAGCGCTGAATGGAGGTCCGACGTGGCTGGCACTGATTTTCACGGCGTCTTTCCGTATCTTGTTTCCCCAGTTGATTCTTCCGGCGAGATTAAGGCCGACGTGCTGGGCCGCCTCTGCGATGATCTGATCAACGCCGGCGTGCACGGCCTGACACCCTTGGGCTCGACCGGCGAGTTTGCCTACCTATCCTGGCCGCAACGCCGGCGCATCGTGGAAATCGTCATCCAAGCGGCGCGGGGCCGCGTGCCGGTAGTGGCCGGCGTCGCCTCGACCACCACCGCCGATGCCGTCGCACAGGCACGTGAGTTCGAACAGCTCGGCTGCAACGGCATCCTCGCCATACTGGAATCCTATTTTCCCGTATCCGAAGAAGGCATTTTCGCCTATTTCAGCGCGATTGCCAGCGCCGTCTCGGTTCCATTGGTGCTTTATACCAATCCGAACTTCCAGCGCTCGGATTTGAGCCTGCCCGTCATAGACCGATTGAGCCACATACCGAACATCGGCTACATCAAGGATGCCTCCTCCAATACCGGGCGATTGCTCTCCATCATCAATCGGACCGAGGGACGGATCAAGGTTTTTGCCGCTTCTGCGCATATACCGGCCTGTGTAATGCTGATCGGCGGTGTGGGTTGGATGGCCGGTCCAGCCTGCCTGGTGCCGCGGCAGAGCGTAGAACTTTATCAACTCTGCCGCCGCGGGTCATGGGAGGCGGCCCTGAAGCTTCAACGGCGCCTGTGGATCCTCAACCAAGCGTTTGCCAAATACAATCTGGCTGCCTGCATCAAGGGTGGGCTTGAGCTTCAAGGTTATGCCGTGGGTGCGCCCTTGTTGCCCCAGGCGCCGCTGCCGTCGGAAGGCATCACGGAGGTAAGGCGCGCCCTTGAGGCACTGAAAGCCTCTTAAGTAAAGAGCCTCGCAGGGGGGCGATTTATGGGTGAAATCGTTGCACCCAAAGAAATCGTGCAGGAAGATTTTATCCGTATGGATGTGCTAAATCGGATGAGCTTGACGCTGGACTATGATCTGCGATTTGCACCGGGGGGCGTGGTGCCGAAGCTGTGGCACTGGCTGTTTTTCTTGCCTCAGGTAAAAGCCTCCGATACAGGGCCAGACGGTCATCCCAAAACAGGCAGCTTTATTCCCATGATAGAAGGATTGAACCGGCGCATGTGGGCCGGCAGCCGATTCTGGTTCCACCACGACCTGAAGGCTGGAAAACCGGCTGAGCAGAGATCAGTGGTCAAAGATGTGACTCTCAAGCAGGGTCGAAGCGGCAAGCTGGGCTTCGTGCACGTAGTGCATGAGGTTTTTCAAAGCGGCAGACGAGTTCTGACCGAGGAGGACGACATTGTTTATAAGCAAGCCGCTATCGCTGCCGTCCCAGTTGCCTCCGCCAACGAGGGATTGAAGCCACCGGAAAAGAAGGCCCAATGGTCGGAGACGGTCAGGCCGGATCCTGTGCTTCTCTTCCGATATTCCGCCTTGACGTTCAACGGCCACCGAATCCATTACGACCGCGACTATTGCAGGGATGCATTCGGATTTCCGGGACTGGTCGTTCATGGCCCTCTGATTGCCACGCTTCTAATCGAGCTGATCCGGAAAAACCTGTCGTCCGCTCGAATATCCGAGTATACATTTCGTGCTCACGCACCGATTTTTGACTTTCAGGCTTTCAAGGTCGAGGGCTGCCGGGAAAAAGATCAGGTTTTTCTGTGGACCGTGAATCCGGATGGATTCGAGACCATGACAGCCCAGGCGAAACTATTAACAGATGAAGCAAGGAGGGAGGATGCCAATGACTGAAGAACGCTACGAAACCGGCCTACGGATCCGCCGGGAGGTATTGGGGGCGGAATATGTCGACAAATCCATCGCCATGGCGGACGACTTCAACCGTCCCTTGCAGGAACTGGTGACGGAGTACTGCTGGGGAACGGTCTGGTCCAGGCCAGGCCTCAGCCGCAAGATGCGCAGCTTGATTAATCTGGCCATGCTGACGGCCTTGAACCGACCCCATGAAGTGAAGCTGCACCTGAAGGGGGCGCTCAATAACGGGTGCAGCAAGGAAGAAATCATGGAGGTTCTGCTTCAGACCGCCATTTATTGCGGGGTGCCGGCAGCGGTCGACAGCTTCCGTCTGGCCCGCGAGGTTTTCGCTGAGACCAAGTGATAGGGGACCGCATGAAAGCGCTGCATCAAATCGGTTTTGTGGGGCTGGGAAAAATGGGCTTTCCCATGGCGGGCCGGCTGGCCGCGGCCGGTTTTAGCTTGAAGGTGTACGACATCGACCGCCGGGTGCAAGAACAATTCGTGGCGCACCACCCGGCCGCGGGAAGCGAAAGCCCAGCGGATGTGGCCCGGCGCAGCGACCTGGTCATCACGATGCTGCCTGACAGCAATGCAGTGCGGGCCGTTGTCTTGGGATCGAGCGAAGAAGACGGCCTGGCCGCTTGCATGGCTTCGGGATCCATCCTGGTGGACATGAGTTCCTCATCGCCCTTGGTCACCCGGGAACTGGGAATTTACCTGGAGTCAAGGGGAATTCAAATGATGGACGCGCCGGTGTCCGGCGGCGTTTCCAAGGCTCGTGACGGCACACTCTCCATCATGGCCGGCGGCGAATCGGAAGTGATAGAGCGCTGCCGCACCGTTTTTGCGACCATGGGCGAGCGCATTTTCTTCAGCGGCCCGCTGGGCTCTGGCCACGCGGTGAAGGCCCTGAACAACATGTTGTCCGCAGCCGGCTTCATTGCAGCGGTGGAAGTCCTATTGGTGGGGCGTCGTTTCGGAGTGGATCCCCAGGCCATGAACGAGATTCTGAACGCCTCCACCGGCCGCAACAACACGACTGAGAACAAAATGGAAAAGCATGTCTTCTCCAGGTCCTTCTCCTCGGGCTTTTCCCTGGATCTAATGGTCAAGGATCTGACCACTGCAGTGGACCTGGCCCGCGAACTGGAGGTCCCGGCGATTTTCTGCACCTCCTGCCGCGAGCTGTGGGCGGCCGCTCAGTCGTCGCTGGGCAGGGGTTTGGATCATACCGACGTGGCGCGATGGTTCGAGCAGTTGGCCAATGCTCGCCTGGGAGCGTAACCCGCCCCGGCGCTCGGCGCCACTCTATCGGCAGGAAGGTTTTCGAACGGCACCCGTCAGCTGACAGGCTCTTGCGCCGTTATGCGTTTCGCGCGGCATATCAGGCGGTGGCGATAGGTGCCGTAGAAGGTTGCGAGCATGACGATCACGGCCGCCACCAGGGCCAGGTTGTCATTCGGATAGAGCATCGCCGCCAGCGAACAAAGAGCAATCGCCGCGCGCAGCATGACATCCCATCTGCGGGTACTCAGCATCCGCCCGAACAAAGCGAAGGAAATCCCCCCGCAGGCGACCGCCACGATCAGCGTATCCTCGATCTGTTTCCAGCCCGGGCTCACCACGATATCCGAGCGGACAAAGATCGCAAACGTCATGAGGGTAACGGGCAGGCAGAGCTGCAGCGCCGTCCACATGGTTTTTACGAACGACGCTTCCGCGATCCGGGCCGAGACTGCCGCGGCGAGCGAGGTCGGGGGTGACAACTCGCCCCAGACCGCGATCAGGAAGCAGAAAAAATGGGCAATCCAAGGATCGACGCCCATCTTGCGCATGGGGTCGACGACGATGACCGCGAGAACGATATAGGTGGCGGTCGGCGGCAGCCCCGTACCGACCAGCCAGCCGAACATCCAGGCCATCAGGACCAGGGCGATGATGTGAAACTCGCCGACCTTTAGCAGCATGCCGCCCATGCGGTTGATGAAGCCGGTCACGGTGAACAGGCCGACCATGATCCCCAGCGTGCACAAGAGCAACGTCAAGTAGGAGGTCAACTCGGCATGCGTCTCGATCATGATGCGGACGTTCGCCAGAATCGCATCCTTTTTCGTCGCAGGGTCTTTGCGGAGGTACTTGAAATAAAGAAAAAGCAGGAAAAGGAGCCCGAACATGAAGGCGCCGGTATAGAGCCCTGCGAGCTGTTCGCCGTAGTTGAGCACACCCATCAGGATCGTGAGGAAGATGATCCCCAGGAAGAAGATCAGCGTCTTGATCTGATCGTAGCCCGGAATGAAGGCCTTTTCAATTGGATCGGGGGGCATCAGCCGCACGCTCACGAGGTAGATGGAAAGGCCCAGCGCGGAGTAATAGATGAAGGCGAGTGAGAAGCCGCGCAGCACCACGCTCCAGTAAGGCACGCCGAGGAATTCCGCCATGACAAAACCGGCGACCGCCATCACCGGCGGCATGATGAGCCCGCCCATGGACGCCGCGGTCTCTACCGCGGCGGCGAACTCCGCCGGCACGCCATATTTCTTCATCAAGGGGATGGTGAAACTGCCGACCACCGTAGCGTTGGCTGCACCGCTGCCGCTGATCATACCGACCGCGGAGGAGGCCAGCACGGCCGTCTGCGGGATCGTCGCCCGCGACTTGCCGGCGATCCGCCGCATGAACTGGACCATCGCGCCCTGGGCGTCGAAGCCGCGGGCCGCCGCGGCCAGGAGCAGGAACGCCGCGATCGTCGTCATCGCGATCTGCGCGTATTGTCCGTAAATGCCGGTGGCGAGCTCGACCGTGCTCGATGTGACCACGCGGTAAAAGCTGGTGCCCGGGTGCCAGAAGAAATCGATCGGGCTGAGGTGGCCCCAGAGGGTGTAGATCACCATGACGACGTTCACCCAGAACAGATCGGCGTGGACGATGCGCGCAAGCTCCATCACCAGAAGGAAAACCAGCAACCCCATGATGAAATCCGTGCGGGTGTAGGATCCCTGTCGCCAGATCGAGATCTGCTCGAACTCGGTCACAAAATGGTAGAAAGCAAAAAGACAGATGCCGAGATAAATAACGACCAGGACCTGATTGGCGATGGGCGGCAGCCGCTTGTAGATGTATCCGTTCTCGTGCAGGCTTAATATTTGTATCATCAGGGCGATCGGCACAAGGGACGCTACCAGTTCGCTCGGGCCACCAAATCCGGTATAAAAGTACCAGCCCAGCCAGACGAACATTAGGAGCGACAATAAAAACCGCAGGTTTCTGACAGTGGCGTATCCCTTTAGCTGCTCACTCATCTACGCAATTCCCCCCTTTGGATCCTACCGGGCATTTGACAGTCGGATGGCGCCTTCGATACGGCGGATTGGGGCGACTAATCGATCGGGTCGCCGCTGCCCGTCCGCCTCGTGGGTAAACGGGCCGACCGGGCAGCGGTGACTCTGCGGACCAGGTTTCCATCCCCGGCTTTATCCTTGCGATATCATTTGCCGCCGGCGATCTTCCACTGGTCGTTCCAGGCTTTGTGCTCTTTGAGGAACTTCGCCAGCCCCGCATGCACCGGGACATCCGGATTGGCATTGATTCCTTTGACCTGAAGGCCGACAAAGTCTTTTGCCAAGGGGACGAAGCCCGGATCCGTCTTGGTGAGTTCCTCGCGCTTGTTGTACAAGATCGTCAATATCTTATAGATGAGCTCCTCGGGCATGTCCGGGCGCACGTTGTAGGCAAAGAGGATCGGCACGCCCAGGATCGTCTTCACGCCGACGTCCTTGGTGAAGGCATCGGCCGCATTGACTTCGACCGGTGTGAGGTTGGCTGCGGTCAGCTTTTTGACCTCCTCCGGGCTCGGGTTGATCACCTTGACGTCCAGACGCAACTCGGTCTCACGCCAATACGACGGGAGCGATTTGCCGGCGGTCGTGTAGGCGACTGCGCCGACGATGGTCCCCGCTTGAAGCGCATCCCCCTGAGCCGCCTCGCCGATCTGAACGTGCTTGAATTGGTAGCCGAGCGCCTTGAAGATGCGGTGGAAATTCAACCAGTTCATAAAGCCGG
>CAZNAX010000095.1:0-12082 GCA_964570965.1 uncultured Desulfatibacillum sp. | reverse complement strand
GATGCCGATGAAGAAGCCTACCAGCGTGCCCCGCAGGATCGCCATCCGCGCTTTGATCCAGTCCGTCATTTTGGGAAAGACCTGCCCCACCTTGGTGGTCACGATCTCGGCGGCGCCCTGCTGCTCCAGGTTGTAGAAGATTTCCCCCACGCCGAAAACACCCACGGCCAGCGTCACAAAATCGAACCCGCTTTGGAGTTCGATGACGCCGAAGTCGAATCGACTTTTCCCCGAGATCGGGTCGATGCCGACCGTCCCGAAGAGCAGGCCCAGGACCATGATGATCAGCCCCTTGGTGGTGGAATCGCCCGAAAGCGTCACCGCCATCAACAGGCCCAGTAGCGCGAGGGCGAACTTCTCCGGCGGACCGAAGCCCAGCGCGAACTCGGCGATGGGGGGTGCGAAGAGCGTGAGCCCGACCACGGCCACGGTGCCGGCAATGAAGGACCCGATGGCCGCAATGCCCAGGGCCGCGCCGGCCCGCCCCTTCTGGGCCATCTTGTAGCCGTCGATGCAGGTCACCACTGATGCGGCCTCGCCCGGCAGGTTGAGCAGAATCGATGTCGTGGACCCGCCGTACATGGCGCCGTAATAGATGCCGGCCATTAGAATCACCGCGGGGACCGGGGAGGGGATCGAATACGTGATCGGCAGCAGCAGCGCGATGGTGGCGGCAGGCCCCAGGCCGGGCAGGACGCCGATAGCGGTGCCGATCAACGCTCCCAGAAAACCGAACAGCAGGTTCATGGGCGTCAGGGCAACGCCGAACCCCGAGATGATTCCATCAAAGATGCCCATGCCTGTAGCTCCTTAACCGTTACGAGAGGAACGGATTGGACGGCAGTTCGACATGCAGCAGCAGTCTGAACAGCGAGTACATGGCGACGGTACAGAGCACTGTGATGATGACCGCCTTCAACCAGCGTTGCCGCTCCACGATCACCTGCCACCCGAGCATGAACAGCAGCGTGGCCAGAAAAAACCCGATCCGTTCGAACAAAGCAGCATAGATGACGGTAGCCGCAAACGCTAGGGCCAGCTTCGCCCGTGAAACCGCCAAGGGAGCCGGTTCCCCCTCACCGACCGCCTCCGTCCGGACTGCGGCCGGCGCGGCGGTTGAGGGAGACTTGAAAAGAAGCGGTTGAAGACGCCAGATGATACCCAACACCACCAAGGCGAGCCCGCAAAGAAACGGAAGGAAACCGGCGCCCGGGATAATCAGGATGCCGAGCTTGAGAACATGATAGGAATGGTAAGCGACAAAGATGCCCAATGCGATGGTGATCAGGTTGGCGATGCTTTGCGATTTGCTCATGGCCGTCCCCCGGGCCTCATGAAATCACGTTCTATGACTCTGTCGAAAGACCCAATCCATGGCACCCGATTCTCAGCCGATCAACCTCCGGACCAAGTCGATGGCTTCGGCGGCGTCCCTGGCATATCCATCTGCGGCGATGTCGTTGGCGAACCTCTGGTTCACCGGGGCGCCGCCGACGATGACCTTTACGGCTCTCCGGGCCCCGGCCTGCGACAAGGCGGAAATGACCTTGCCCATTTCGGGCATGGTGGTGGTCAGCAGGGCGGACAATGCCAGGACCTGCGGCCGTTCCTCGTTCACTTTTCTGACGAAAACGTCGGCGGCGACGTTGATCCCCAGATCGACCACATTGAATCCGACGCCGCGCAGCAGGGTCGCGACCATGTTCTTGCCGATGTCGTGCAGGTCACCTCTGACCGTGCCGATCAGAATCCTTCCGCCGCGGCGCTTGTCGGTATCCGCCAGGTAAGGCTCCAGGAACAGCACCGCCGCGTTCATGGCCCGCGCGGAAACCAGCACCTCCGGTATGAAAACGGTCCCGTCCTTGAACGATTGGTTGAGTGTATCCATGGCGGCCACCATGCCCAAGTCGATGATGTCCTTGGGGGCGATCTTCTGCGTGAGCAGCTCCCGGACCTGTTCGATGAGTTCCCGCTCCCGGCCGTCGAGGACCGCCTGGCGAATTTTTGCAAAGCGGGCGTCCTGGGGGCCCGGCGCTGCGGTCGGTTTTTTAGCGAGGACCTCGGCCGCCGCCTCCGTATCGAGCGGGTTGAAGGCGCCGGCCGCCAGCGGCAGGCGACCCTTCTCCCGAACCCAATCGCCGATGCGGACCAATCGTTCGAAATCCGCATCCGGCGGGGTCGTGTCCGCAATCCCCACGATGAACCTGGAGCCGTTGCCGATGCCGGTGAAAAGCTGGTCCATGAAGCTTTTGAATTGATCATCGGGGGTGAGCTGGGGCAGCAGCAGATTGGAAGGAACTCCGCCGAAAATGGTAATGCGGTCGCCCCAGCGCCGGTAGTACTCCCGGAGGCTCACCTTGGTCATGGGCGCCGGGCAGACCGCTTCGGCCACATCCGTGCCGGAATCCCGGATGAGATCCAATAGTCCCTGGTTCTCGCCGTCGGTGTGGCAGAGAACTCGAATATTTTTGGGGCCGAGCACGTCCTTGGCCTTGCGGATCCAGGGAACGAAGTGTTGGGCGAACATCGGCGGGAAGGTGAGCATTTCGTCGAAGTTCGAGCCCCATTGGATGACCTCGGCCGGGGATTCCGCCACGATGCGCAGGGCCTTCTCGTACAGCGGCGCCAGGGCGTCGGCCAGGTAAAGGATCTCGGGCTGGTGGTCGCGGTAATAATGAAAAAAATCGGTGGCGTCGAAAAAGTACTTTTGGATGTGGTGAACAGGGCCGGCCGCCACCGTGAAGGAGGTGACCGGCAGCCCGTTTTCACCCACCGCCGTCTGATGGGTCTTGAAGGGCTCGTAGTGAGGCGTGACATCCATGTTCTCGAAAAGGTGGGCCAGAACCCTCAGATCGTCCGGGGACTTGACGGCGTGCTCCTCGATCCAGGGGACCGACGTGCCCGACCGCCGCATTTCCTGGCTGTACACCGTACGGGTCGTAATGGAGCCTTTCGCGGTGGTGTAGCGGATGCGGGTGCGGTCGCCTTCGCGCCGCACATCGATTATTACCCGGCCGCTGAACACAAAGTGCGCCACGTACTCCTTCATGAAGTGCACTCCCAGGGCGCGGTGCAGCATCGCGTCCGGATCGGGCTGGTGCAAGTGGTCGGCCACCACCGTGTGCAGGGCCCAGCCCTCGGAAAGGGCGATTTCGGTGCGGCTCTTCCCGCGGTGCCTGGCGGGCAGGGTGTCGTTCAGGGAATTGGCGTTGTACCAGAGGTCGATCCGGGGCGCGTAAGGGAGGTGGTCGGGCATTTCGCCCCGGACGGCCGCGAGCATCCGCTGTTTGTGGGTCATCATCGCCCAATACTTCCTCGGAATCCATCCTTCGCTGAGAAGAAAGCAGGTGTTCCGGCTCATCGATGACGTTCGAGCTCCTTGAATAATACCAAATGTATTTTTATTGTCAATAAAATAATTGACAAATAAATTTTATTTGTATACAATTTTGCCATTATGGAAAAAAGCAAGGTCTACGCAGACATCCGAAGGCAGATCGTCGAGGAGAAGCTGGCGCCCGGGCATTGGTTAATCGAGCGCGAGCTTTGCGAGACTTACAGCATGAGCCGCACTCCCATCCGCGAAATTCTCTGGAAGCTTACGGCCGACGGATTCCTTGAACAGGAAGCCAACCGGGGGTTCGTCGTTCGCCGGCTCGGTCTTGAGCAGATATTCGAGATTTTCCAGACACGAGAAGCCGTCGAAGGCATGGCCGCTCGGCTGGCCTGCCGCCGGGGGGGCGAGGCGTTTCGCTCGAAGCTGCGCGACATCAAGAAGCAAATCGCCAAAGCCAATATCGAATCCGATCCCGTGCTGGGGATCGCGCTGGGCCGCGAACTTCACAGGGCCATCATGGCGGCTGCCGGCAACGGCATCCTGGCGGACATCAACGAAAAGCTCGAAAACCTGACGATCCTGACGGCCAACATCACCAAGCGCTCGCCCGGCATCGAAAAGGCTTCGGGCGATGCCCATCTCAACATCATCAACGCCATGCTTCAGCAGGACGAAGAAAAGGGCGAGCAGCTGATGCGCGAGCATCTGCGGGAAACCTGCCGGAATGTCGTCGATCAGTTCTACCCCGGCATGCTCGAAGTATCATCCAAACACCAATAAATAAGGTGTTCTACTTTTCAAAAGGAGAGAAACTCATGGCTGTTCAGAAGCTGCGTGAAGGCAAGAGAGCGGTCGGGACGATGGTGCGGATGATCCAGGATCCCGCCGTGGCCATCGTGGCGCACAATGCCGGCATGGACTTCATCATGCTCGACCTGGAACACGGCCCTTACACCATGGAAACGGTGGGCGATGTCTTCAAAGTGGGCCGGGCACTCGGCATCGGCTGCTTCGTGCGCGTGCCGGAGCTCGCCAAGGGCTACGTTTCGCGGGCGCTCGACTGCGGCGCCACGGGAGTCATGGTGCCGATGCTGGAATCGCTGGAGCAGGCCGAACTCCTGGTGCGCTGGTCCAAGTTCGCGCCGCTCGGCGCACGCGGCTTCGGCGGCGCCGGCGGCCACAGCAACTTCATAGGGGTCACCCCGGACGCCACCCCGGCCTTCATGGCCAAAGCCAACGTCGACACCATCGCCATCGCCCAGATTGAAACCGCCCAGGCCATTCAGAACATCGACGCCATCGCCGCCGTGCCGGGCATCGACGCCCTGCTCATCGGGCCCAACGACCTCGCCATTTCGATGGGATGCGCCGGAGATCTGCTTGGGGAGACGTTGGATCAAGCCATCGGCAAGGTGGCGGCGGCCGCCAAGAAGCATGGCAAGATCTTCGGCATGCACGGCCCGGATCCGCTCACCGAGCGTTGGGTGCCCAAAGGGCTCAGGCTGCTCATGAGCAATCTGGACACGAATATTCTCACGGCCGGCTTCAAGGCGATCTGCCAAAAGTACAAAGCCTGATCCGACGCGATCCGTTCATCCGAATGAAGCACTCAAGGAGGTTTTCAAATGGCTTATAAGGTGTTGATCCCGCAGGATGTGGCGCAGCCGGGCAAAGACTTTCTGAACGAGCGGGGCTACGAGATCAAGATGGGCGCCGGCCTCACGGCGGAGGCCATCGCCGCCGACGTGGTCGACTGCGATGCCATCCTGGCGCGCACGGCACCGTTCCCGGCCAAGGTCTTCGAGGCGGGCCAGAAGCTCAAAGTCATCTCGCGCCACGGGGTGGGCTACGACAACATCGACGTGGCCAAGGCGACCGAGTTGGGCGTCTGGGTGACGTTTGCGCCGGAATCCAACGCCAACACCGTGGCCGAACACGCCATCGGCTGCATCTTCGCCCTGGCGCGCAATTTCATCCAGCTGAACCGCGAGACGCGCGCCGGCAACTGGGGGATCCGGGACCAGCTG
Source organism: uncultured Desulfatibacillum sp. (assembly GCA_964570965.1). Lineage (GTDB taxonomy): Bacteria > Desulfobacterota > Desulfobacteria > Desulfobacterales > SpSt-501 > SpSt-501. The sequence continues at coordinate 6,718 of CAZNAX010000095.1, read as the reverse complement.
CTGGGGTTCGACCTGGCCGGCAAGGTGCTCGGCATCGTCGGCCTGGGCAAGATCGGCCGCCGCGTGGCACAGAAGGCCTCGCGCGGACTTGACATGAAGGTCGTCGGCTACGATCCTTTTCTCAAGCCGGAGCAGATCGCCGAATTCGCCGCCCCGGCCGCGTCGATGGAGGACGTTTTCAGCACGGCGGATTTCGTGAGCGTGCATATCCCGGGCGGCGCCTCGACAAGGGGCATCGTCAACCAAAAGCTGTTCGCCCTCATGAAGAGGACGGCGTTCTTCATCAACGCCTCGCGGGGTGACGTGGTGGCCGAGGCCGACCTGATCGAGGCCCTGCGCAGCGGGACGATCGCCGGCGCGGCCATCGATGTTTTCGAAAAGGAGCCGCCTGCGAAGGACCACCCGCTGATGGGCATGAACAACGTGCTCCTGACGCCTCACAACGCCTCCCAGACCCGGGAATGCATGATCCGCATGGCGCTGCATGCCGCCCAAGGGATTGACGAAGTGTTGTCCGGCAAGCGCCCGACCTGGCCGGTGAACGACCCGGCCAAAAGGAGGTAAGGATGGCATTTATCCCCAGAGGCATCGTTCCCGCCATGGTGACCCCGCTCACGAAAGACGGGAAGGTCAACGAAAAGGGTCTGCGCCAGTTCGCCGAATACCTGATCCAGGGCGGGTCCCACGGGCTTTTCGTGGTCGGCACCACCGGCGAGTTCTACGGGCTTTCGTCCGAGGAAAAGAAGGCGCTGTTCGAAATCACCGTGGACCAGGCGCGCGGCCGGGTGCCGGTTTATGCCGGCACCGGCGCGATCACCACGCGCGAGGTCATCCGGTTGACCCGCCTGGCCGAGGAGGCCAAGGTGGACGCCGTGTCCATACTGACCCCGATGTTCATCAGCCCGAGCCAGAAGGAGCTGATCGAACACTACACGGCCGTCGCGGCCGCCACGGTCCTGGCGGTGCTGCTCTACAACAACCCGCCCAAAACCGGAGTGAACCTCGCCGCGGCCACGGTCGCCAAGCTCGCCGACGTGCCCAACATCGTCGGCATCAAGGACTCATCCGGCGACTTCACCCTGACCGGCGAGTACATCCGCCTGACGCGAGGCAAGGACTTCCACGTCCTGCTGGGTCGCGACACGCTCATCCATGCCGGCCTCTGCTACGGCGCGCAGGGGTCCATCGCGGCCTGCGCCAACGTGGCGCCCCGGCTGGTGGCGGACATCTACGACCGATACGTGGCGGGCGACGTCAAGGGTTCGCTCGAAGCCCAGTTCAAGCTCGCGCCCCTGCGGATTGCCTTCAACCTGGGGAGCTTCCCGGCGGTGATCAAGGAAAGTCTCGAGCTGCTCGGCATCGACGCCGGTGCGTGCATGGCGCCGGTGGGCCCCATGAGCGCAGAGGAGCGCCAACAGCTCAAAAAAATCCTTGCCGATATGGGCCTTTTGAAATAAGGCGTTGCCGAGAGAACAATAAGGAGAAATGAAGATGCCTCAATTTTGCGCGAACCTGACGATGCTGTTCAATGAGGTGGGTTTTCTGGACCGGTTCGAGAAAGCCGCCAAGGCCGGATTCAAGGGCGTCGAGTATCTCTTCCCGTACGCGTGGGGAAAAGAGCTGCTGGCGGAGAAGCTCAACGCCCACGGCCTCGTCCAGGTGCTCCACAATCTGCCGGCCGGTGATTGGAATGCCGGCGAACGGGGCATCGCCTGCATGCCGGGGCGGGAAGCCGAATTCCAGGAAGGGGTCGGCCGGGCGATCGAGTATGCGAAGGCCCTGAAATGCCCTCAGGTCAACTGTCTGGCGGGGCTCACCCCCAAGAATGCCCCGGCTGACAAGGTGCGGCAGACCCTCGTCGCGAACCTTCGCTTTGCCGCGGCCGCCCTCGCCAAGGAGGGGATCCGCCTGCTGGTGGAGGCGCTGAACGACAAGGACATTCCGGGGTTCCATCTGGTGCGCACGGCCGATGTGCTGGCCCTCATCCAGGAGATCGGCCATCCCAACGTCTTTTTGCAGTACGATGTCTACCATATGCAGATCATGGAGGGGAATTTGACCCAAACCATCCGGACGCATCTCGGCCAGATCGCCCACATTCAGATTGCGGATAACCCGGGGCGCAACGAACCGGGCACCGGAGAGATCAACTTCGCCAATCTATTCCAATCAATTGATGCTGCCGGCTACCGAGGTTGGATTGGGTGCGAGTACAAGCCGGCCGGAAAAACCGAGGACGGACTGAAGTGGATTGAGCCCTTCCGCAGCTGACCGATGTGACCTCGCGGGGACCTCCCGCAAAGAATGAGCCGCACGCAGGGATGGCCTCTTTTTTTTGAGAGCGAAAGGCAGAGCGTTTTAAGCAGATCAAGCCCATGGCAATCAAAGCCCATCTCAAGATGCTCCAAAAAGGGACTGCGGTGTGGAATCGGTGGCGGCAAGACAACCTCCACATCCTGCCTGATCTCAGCAATGAGAACCTTTTCAAGCTGGGTCTCGGAACAACGAATTTCAGTGGGGTGGATTTTACCCGTGTGAATTTCCGTAAAACCTATCTGCATGTGTTCGATTTGAGCTCGGCCGATTTTAAGAATTCGGATCTGCGCGATGCCAATCTGACATCCTCGGACCTGCGCGGCGCTGACTTGCGAGATGCGAAGCTTGCGGAGACGGTTTTCCGCTTTTCGGATCTGCGCGGCGCCGATCTGCGCGGTGCGGACCTGAGGCAAGTCATGTTCGAAGATGCGAATCTCAGCGGCGCGAATTTGTGCGGCGCCGATCTGAGCGGGGTCAATCTCAGGGAGCTCGACTTGAGTGGTGCGGATTTGAGCCAGGCGAACCTCAGCGGCGCTATCCTGACGGAAGCTAATCTGGCCCAAGCGAATTTGCACGGCGCCAATCTCAGCGGTATCGACCTCCGGGATGCCAACCTTCGTGCGGCCGATCTCGGCAGCGCCTATCTGGGCGGCGCCAATCTCAGCGGCCTGGATCTCAGCGGAGCGAATCTGAGAGGGGCCGATTTGACCGATGCGAACCTGAACGCAACGAATCTCAGCTCTGCCAACCTGAGAGAGGCTACCATAAAGGGGGCGAATCTCGCCAAGGCCGCTCTCACACGAGCCAATCTCAGCGGGGTGGATATCAGCGGAGCCGGTCTCAAAAGCGCTGATTTCAGCGAGGCGAATCTCAATGGCGTGAATCTCAGCGGGGTCGATTTCAGCGAGGCGATTTTCAGCCGGGTGGATTTCACCGGGGTGGATCTGCGCAAGGCCATTCTGAGAAAGGCCAATCTCGAGGGAGCCAACCTGAGCGAGGTCAATCTTTTCGGAAAAAACCTCAGCGATGCGGATTTGAGAGAAGCCGACCTTCGCAAAGCGAATCTAGGTGAAGCCAATCTGAATCGAGCCCATCTGGAGCGCTCGGACCTCACGGGGGCGCTGATTTACCGTGCCATCCACCATGAATGGCGAATCGAGGGGGTCAAATGCGACTTCATTTTTTGCGATCCGGCCGGGGAGATTCCGTTCCCAAAGAATCGAAATTTCAGACCGGGTGAGTTCGAGCGGCTGTTCAGACATCTGCCGACATTAGAACTCGTGCTTGAGGCCGGCGCGACCGGCCTGGATGCGTTCGCCCTGGATCAAGTCGTTCAGACGCTGAACGAAAAGCGGCCGGAGCGTGAACTGAAACTGGAAGGGTTTCATTCGGGCGGCCAACCGCAAGCCGCTTTTACGGTGCTTCGCAAGGAATATTGCGACGAGCAGCTGCGCGCGGAAATTGCGACGGGCTACCAGGTTCAGATGGCAGCCTGGCGGCGGAGCCCGGCAGCTCCGCGGAGTGATCGATCTTCGCGCTCCGGTGCTCCGGAGCTCAGAAAGAACCGGCGCTATGAACGGCTGGAAACCGTACTCGTTGAAAAACCCGAATCGGAACCACTCGGCCCGGCGCAACTGAACAACTTCAGCGCCGAAGGTCTGATGCTTAAATCCGGCTTTGCCATCGCGCCCGGCGAGTTGATCAAGATCCGATTCGAAAAACCGCTGATCGCCTCGAGCTCCAATGTGATGACCAGCAAAGTGGTATGGTGCCGAGATCTCGCCGCCCACGGTGAGGCGGTTTCCCGATTCGGTATCGGCGTCAGTCTGGTGCCCTGACGCTCATGGGCTCAAGTTGCAACGAATTTCACGCTTGAGCGGCTACACAACCCCCGTGGGCATCGGTTGCATCTTTTCTCCCCCCAGCACATAGCCGCCGTCCAACCGCAGCACGCTGCCGGTCATGAAGGACGCGTCGCACAGGATAAACCTCACGGCTTTGACGACATCCTCGATCGTGCCGGTGCGTCCCAGAAGGGTGTGGTCGCGGATCGCCTGCTGCTGCGCATCGCTCAGAAGCCCCCAGCCCCGGGTGCCCGGGCCGTGGCGGGTTTCAACAAATCCGAGCATGATCTCATTCACGCGGACGTCGGGTGCGGCCTCCCGGGCCCAGGTTTCGGTGAACAGCGATACGGCCCGGCTGGCGGCGGCGTATCCGTCATTGAACACCGGTGCGGCCGCGCCCGCCCGGCCGAGGACGCCGGCGATCGACGAGAAATTGATCACAGCCCCGTCGCCCGAGGCCTTGAGATAGGGCAGGGCAGCTGCAAACGCCCAACGCTTGGCCCGCAGGGTGGTCTCCACTTCGAGGTCCCACTGCTCGCGGATGTAAGGCCCATGGACGACCGGCCAGCCACCCCGTTCGATGTTGTTGATCAGCACATCCAGGCGGCCGAAGCGTTCGGCGGCGGTTTCCACCATGAGAGGGATGCGGTCCGCCTGCCGGAGGTCGGTCCTGAGGATGAGATGGTCCCGACCGGTGGCAGCCATTTCCGACTGGAAAGGGTTCAGCTCCTCTTCCCAGTCGAAGTAATTCACCACGACCGCGGCGCCGGCCTTCGCCAACGCCAGGGCGATGGCTTTGCCGATGCCTTTGATGCCGCCCAGCACCATTGCGACCTTGCCAGCCAGTTTCATTTCCAAGCCTCCGTGGGGGGAACGGGTCAAGCGGTGAACGACTAGCGCGCAAACGATTTTTTCAAAAGCAGTTTCACCCACTCCAAGCCCAGCCGGAGCAGTGCCACCTCATCCTGCCGGACGCCTTCAATCAGCTCGGCGGGAAGTCCAGCCATGCGTCCGTCAAGCAGCCGCTCGTTGAACCCATCCAGATCATACAGTGCCGTATAGATCGGGTCGGCCAGGGACGGCGGGAGCGATTTCGAACTGAGGCGGGCTTTGAGGCTGATCACCTCCAGCAGACGGTCATTTTCGGCATGGTATTCCGCGAGTCCCTGGTCCCATATCCACTCGCCTACGGTTTGCCGTCGCGCCGCATCGAACCCCCGGCAGTGCGGCTCCCTGAGAAGCCGGTATTCTTCCACCCTATCGCCGGTGTCGCGGGACAGGCGAACCAACCGCATCAGAGGATAGGTGCGGCAGGAGGAAGGGCGGTCGGGATAAACCCGACATCCGGCCGGGGCGAGGAACGGGCAGGTCAATCGATCCGGATCGCCGGGGATCAAGGTAACGACCGGCAGTCCGGAACCGGGCCCTATGTGGCGCCGAGTATACCGAGCGAGAAAGCGATGAGAAGAAAGCCCCATTCTTTTTTTCAACCGGACCACATCATAGGGCGTCAAGAACTGGTTCAGGTCGCGGCAGCACTCGTTGAAGCAGGCGATCTGGGGCGAGCAGCCGAATCCGAAAGAAGCGTCCAAATTGATGGGGGTCAAGCGGGCGTCCATGAGCAAGGTCCGGGGGTCACTCGGCTGATGCCGTAAGCTATTTCACTCGAGCCGTTGGTCGTTGAAATTTAGTGTTGGTCATAGACGAGACGGCCTTCTAAAGCAACTGAATTTGGGATGTCGAGCCATATTTCGTGCCGAAAAAATGCGTGTCGCCCCAATATGGCCATCCTTATCCGAGCCGCGCAATCTGCGGGATTTGAGAGTTTTCATGCGCTCAAAAATCCTTGACAAGGCATATGGGGAATGGTATGTTCCTACGCCTGAAAGTGATTCATCTCTCTGATTTCAATGACAATTTTTAGTTTTTGAATGCCCCGTGCGGCGGGTTCCGGAACCTGTCGGCACGTTGTCTATCGGGAACGTCTTGGCTATCAGCCCTGCTGGTTTAACGTCAACGAAGGAAGGGAGGTGCAAAATCACCCGACTCAGCCAATCAACTGCCGTAACTCAAGTCACCATCTTCAATCACCCTGAAACCATTTAGGAGGTACCTCAATGCCAAGTTTTGTCATTCAAGAAAAGTGCGACGGCTGCAAGGGCGGCGACAAGACCGCATGCATGTACATCTGCCCCAATGACCTGATGGTCCTGGATCCCACGGCCATGAAGGCTTACAACCAGGAACCCGACCAGTGCTGGGAGTGCTTCTCCTGCGTAAAGATCTGCCCCACCCAGGCGATTGAGGTGCGCGGATATGCGGATTTCGTTCCATTGGGAAGCAGTGTCATGCCGATGCTGGGCACCGAGGATGTCATGTGGACCTGCAAGTTCCGCAATGGCGTCATCAAACGGTTCAAGTTCCCCATCCGGACCACTCCCGAGGGCGCGGCCAATGCCTACGAGAGCCTGAAGGGCAAAGACCTGGAAAGTCAGCTTCTGAGCACGGAAGAGGCCGAAGGCCGGCAGCTGCCGAAGCCCAAGGAACTCGTGAAGTAG
>CAZNAX010000094.1:0-12148 GCA_964570965.1 uncultured Desulfatibacillum sp. | reverse complement strand
CAAATAGTCTTTGTGCAGTTTCGAATACTTGGAAGGGGTTTATGAAAGAAGCCGCTTAATCGCCCGATCCAGCTCCTCCATTTCGAATGGCTTATCCAATACCAAATCGGCTTTCGCTTCAGAGGCTAGCGCCTTGGGGTGATGGCCCCAACCGGTCATCGCGATGATGGATATTTTCGGATATTTTTGCTTTATGACCCCTATTAAGGATACTCCGCTGATTGATGGCATCACCAAATCGGTTATGATCAGGTCAATACCCTCCGTGTCGTTTTCAAACGCCCGGATGCCATCTGCGCCATCATGAGCCGTCACGATGTCGTACTTTCCGCCGAGAAAGCCCTTCAACCCGGCAACGGTTTCCTGACTATCGTCGATTATCAGAATTTTGTGTTTCTTGTCCATGCCGGTCCTCCGGTATGCGGGAAAGCACAAAAAGCCCCTGGCGGGGTCCGCCAAATGATATGTGAGGCTTCAACCGAAGCGCTTGCAGCGCATGCTAAATATGGCCTGTAATCGTATCTTCGAGCGTCCTTAAAAGTCCAGTGTAAAAGTGGTCTGCGCCGGCCAGCACCTCGAAGGCGGCGGCGGGGTTCCATTGGTCCCGATAGGTCGCTACCCTATGGGCCGGCGCAATCTCGTCCCGGTCGCCGGTGACGACCAGGTGAAGGGGAGGGATCGATGCCGGCGGGTCGAAACTGATGAAGGCGACGGGCGGTGAGACCATTAGCATGCGCTGGAAGTCGCCGCCCGTGCCGGCATTGGCCCAGGCCCCGAACGAATAGCCCGCGAGGTCGACGACCGTCATTCCCCGACCGGCCAGAAAGGCCAGGGCCGCGCCGACATCCTGGCGTTCGCCGGCCCCGTTGTCGTAGCGGCCCTCGCTCTTGCCCACTCCCCGAAAATTGAAACGCAAGGTACTGAACCCCCGACGCAGGTACGCACGCCGCATGGCGATGACCACGGGGTTGTCCATGTCGCCGCCGTAGAGCGGGTGCGGGTGGGTGATGACCACTCCGCGGGTGGGCGATGCCGTTTCGAGCATTCCCTCGATGCGCAGCCTGCCGGAGGGGAAGAAGATCTGCTCTTCCATGCGCTCCTCAGCTTTCTTTCTGAAGGATGGCGACGATGTCCCTGCCGAAGCATTTGCGCTGCCAGACGCGCAACTCGGGGATGTCGACAAGGTTCTCCGCTTTCGAGGGCCGACGTACGGCGATGGCGACCATGGCCGCTTTGGAGCAGATCAGAGAGGGTTCGATTTTAAGCCGCCGTGCCTGGGTTTCACGCCAGCGCCGCAGGATCCGGATGCGGTCCGATACTGCGGCAGGCACCGCTTTGGGCTTTTTGAACGGGTAGCGCGGCAGTTCGGCGGCCGGCAGGCGCAAGGCCTTCTGGATGGCGGCCAGGATGTCGCTGCCGTGGCGCTCAATCTGGGATGGGCTCAAGGCGCCCGTTTTTTCCAGCTCGGATAGGTCCGCCGGCCGAACTTCGGCCAGCCGCATCAGGGCGTCGTGGTTGAAGACTTTGAACAAGGGGCGGTCCCGGTGCCGGGCGATCTTGCGGCGCAGCTTCAGCAGCTGCTCAATCACCGCCAGCCCGCGGGGATCGAGCTTTCCGGCGCCCTTGCAGGTGACGAACAAGGGGCCGTCTTCGCCGGCCGCCGGCCGAACTTTGCTCAGCAATCGGCACTCCTCCCCCAACCAGGCCAGGCGGTCCTTGGCGATCAGCTCGGCCTCCAGCGTCTGCGCCAACGGCAGCAGGTAGCATACATCGGTGGCGGCATAGGCCAACATCTCTTTCGGCAGCGGCCGGCGGGACCAATCCTTGCGCTGGTATTTCTTGTCCAACGCCACGCCGAAGAGCAGCTTGACGACGGCTTCGAGGCTGGTCTCCTTGAACCCGAGGAAACGGCAGGCGCACTGGGTGTCGAAAAGGTTGCTGACGCGGATATCGAAGTCCCGGTAAAGGCAGCGCACGTCGTAGTCGGCGCCATGGAACACTTTGCGGATGTCGGAGCTGCGAAAGGCGGCTTTGAGGGGCGACAAATCGGTGAGCGCAATGGTGTCCACGACCACGTTGCGCGTGCTGCTGGCCAGCTGCAGCAGGCAGACCTTTTCCCGGAAATGGTACATGGAATCAGCTTCCAGGTCGACGCCGAAGGCGGTTTCAGTTTCTAGCTCTGCGGCCAGGGATAGGAGATCCGCCGGAGTCGCAACAATGTCGTAGCGAAGAGATTCCTCAGAAGGCATTTTTCGACTTGACCCGCTCGTTCCTTTTTCTTAAGTGTTAAAGTTCGCTGATGGATTGCACCGACTTACCGGCGGCCGTTGTGCCAGCGGGCGAATGGGTGTAGCATTATAAAAAAGATGATTATAGGGGAACCTCCTACAATGATTAGCATAACACTTCCGGATGGGAACATAAAGGCTTTTGATCAGGCGCTTTCCGGCCTGGAGCTGGCGGCCAGCATTTCTGACGGCTTGGCCCGCAACTGTGTCGCCATGGAGATGGATCATCGTCTGGTGGACCTGAACACGCGCATTGAGCGGGATGCGACCGTGCGGCTGGTCACCACCAAGGACCCCGAAGCGCTGGAGATCATGCGCCACAGCGCGGCCCATGTTATGGCCCAGGCCATCTTGCGCCTTTACCAGGGAGCCAAGCTGACCATCGGCCCGGTGGTGGAGGAAGGCTTCTACTACGACATCGATATGCCGCCGGTATCCGAAGAGGACTTTCCGAAAATCGAGGCCGAGATCCAGAAGATCGTCAAGGCCAAGATCCCCATCCGCCGGCAGGAGGTGACCAAGTCCGAAGCGCTGGAAACCTACCGGAACGAACCTTACAAGCTGGAGATGATCCAGGATCTGGCGGAAGGGACCATTTCGGTCTACGAACAGGGAGAGTTCGCTGACCTGTGCCGTGGGCCGCACGTGCCCCACACGGGCTTCGTCAAAGCCATCAAGCTGTTAAAGGTTTCCGGCGCCTACTGGCGGGCCGATCCCACGCGCGCGCAGCTGCAGCGCATCTACGGCACGGCTTATTTCGACAAGAAGGAATTGGAGGCTTACCTGCACTTCCTGGAAGAGGCCAAGCGCCGCAACCACCGCAAGATCGGCCAGGCCCTGGATCTGTTCAGCTTCCACGACGAAGCGCCCGGCATGCCCTTCTTCCATCCCAAGGGCATGGTGGTCTGGAATGCGCTGCTGGACTACTGGCGCAGCGAGCACCGGACGGCCGGCTACGTGGAGACCAAGACACCGATTATTCTCAACCGCGCGTTGTGGGAGCGCTCCGGCCACTGGGCGAACTACCGCGAGAACATGTACACGACCTCCATCGATGAAACCGAGTACGCCATCAAACCCATGAACTGTCCCGGCGGGATGCTGCTCTACAACCGCAAGCCGCATTCGTACCGGGACCTGCCCCTGCGGGCGTCCGAAATCGGTCTGGTGCACCGTCACGAGCTGTCCGGGGTGCTTTCGGGCCTGTTTCGGGTGCGGGCCTTCCATCAGGACGACGCCCACATCTTCATGACGCCGGAGCAGATCGAGCAGGAGATCTTGGGCGTGCTGCGGCTCGTGGAGCGCATTTACGGAACCTTCGGGTTGGGCTTCCACCTGGAGCTCTCCACGCGGCCGAAGAAATCCATCGGGACGGACGAACAGTGGGAGCTGGCCACCGGCGGCTTGAAGTCGGCGCTGGCCGCCTACGGCCAAGACTACAAGCTGAACGAGGGCGACGGCGCCTTCTACGGGCCGAAGATCGATGTGCACATCAAGGACGCGCTTGGCCGGACCTGGCAGTGTGGGACCATCCAGCTCGACATGTCCCTGCCCGAGCGCTTCAACCTGCATTTCGTCGACAAGGACAACGAGCGCAAGCGGCCGATCATGATCCACCGCGTGATCTACGGCTCCATCGAGCGGTTCCTGGGGATTCTCGTCGAGCATTTCGCCGGGCGGTTTCCGTTGTGGATGGCGCCGGTGCAAGGCATCCTGCTGCCCATGAACGACGATCTGGCGGCCTATGCCGAGCAGGTCAAGGCAGGCTTCGAGGCCGCCGGCCTGCGGGTCGAGGTGGACAGCCGCACCGAGAGCCTGAACCGCAAGGTGCGCGAAGCCCAGCTGAGCCAGATTCCGCTGACCCTGACCATCGGGCCGAAGGAAAAAGAGGGCGGGACAGTGGCCGTGCGAACCCTCGACGGAAAGATCGCCTATGGGGTGTCGCAGCAGCGGTTTGTCGCGGCCGTGCGTGACCACGTGCTGCGGCGCGCGCTGACGTTCGAAGGGTTCGACGCAGGGGCGCCCCAATGAAGATCCCGTCAGCGCGCACGCCTCCGAAACCGCCGGCCAACGCCGGGGTTTCGACCAGCCGGATCACCTTCTGCGACCTGCGCTGCGACTGGGCGGATTTCGCCAAGGCCGCTGCGCTCGACGGCAGCTGCCGCACCTTCATGTCGGTCTGGTGCCGCAAGCTGCGGCGGCATGTCACCAAAAACGCCCCCTGCGAGGCGCGCTACGGCCGACGCCGGCCAACGACAGGCTTTTGAAGTCGGAATTCGGAAGGTGGAAGGTGGAAGTCGGAAATAACTTAGCGGATGTCCGTGACCATCGTCCTTCTGTTTTCCCCCTTCCGCCTTCCCCCTTCCGCCTTCTCCTTTTTTACTGGCTGCCGCTGGTCGTCTACTGCGCCATCATCATATTTCAATCGCATTATCCCACACCCGAGTCGATCCCGCGCCTGCTGTTTTTCGACAAATTACTGCACGCCGGCGGATATGGCCTTTTAGGCATGCTCTTTTGCCGCGCCTACCGGTCCGGATGGCCGGACGCCTCGGACCGGTCTCTGGCCCGTTGGGCGGTCCTGTCGGCCGCCCTTTTCGGTTTGAGCGATGAGATCCACCAGTCTTTCGTTCCGTTTCGAACGGCGGACGCGTGGGATGTCCTGGCCGACGCGATCGGCGCCGCCCTCGGCGTCGGGTTCTATTTCGCGCTGCTTTCGCTATCCGGCCTTCGCAGCAGCGGATCGAGGCGGATTGACAAAGAGGGTACGTTCGGATAGTAAATCGGAGCGGGATCATCCGATCCGGCTTTGAAGAAAAATAGTCTGCCAGATGAGCGCCATCAAACCGACCCCCTAACATGCATCGCATTTCGAAGGACCTATGACCACACCGACCGAATCGATTCTCATCAACGGAAACCGGTTCACCTTTGAACCGGGCGAAACCATCTTAGAGGTGGCCCGCCGCAATTCCATCGATATTCCAACGCTCTGCCATCTCAAAGGAACTTCCCCCACCGGTGCCTGCCGCGTGTGCCTGGTCGAGGTGCAGGGCGCCCGCTCTCTGGTGGCATCCTGCGCCATGCCGGCGGCGGCCAATATGGTGGTGCAGACCGAATCCCCCAAGGTGATCGCCGCCCGCCGCATGGTGATTCAGCTGCTGCTGGCCTCGGGCAACCACAACTGCGCCGTGCGAGGATCGGACGGCCGCAACTGGACGGATTTCCAGATGGCCGTCCAGCGCGCCGACAGCAGTCAGGAACTCTGTCCGGTCTGGGGGGACTGCCGGCTCCAGGATTTGGCCTACCGCTACCAGGTCAACGGCGAACGCTTCGAGCCCACTGCGGTGCGCTACCCCATCGAAGACGTCAACCCTTTCATCGTGCGGGATTTTTCGCGATGCATCCAGTGCGGCCGCTGTGTCCAGGCCTGCAACGAAGTCCAGGTCAATCAAGCGATTCATTTCGGCTACCGCGGCGCCCGAACCAAGATCGTCGCCGCGGGCGACCGCCCCTATCGGGACTCCGACTGCGTCTTTTGCGGGGAGTGCGTTCAGGTGTGCCCGGTGGGAGCCCTGGTCGAAAAAGACGTGCGCTACCAGGTGCGGCCGTGGGAGCGGCGCAGTGTGCGCACCACCTGCTCCTACTGCGGAGTCGGATGCCAGATGGATCTGCACGTCAAGGACAACCGGGTGGTGCAGGTGAACGGAGCGGAGGAGGTGGCTCCGAACTACGGAAGCCTCTGCGTCAAGGGCCGATTCGGGTTTGACTTCATCGGCTCCCCCGAACGTCTCACCAAGCCGCTCATCCGCGAAAACGGCGAGCTGCGCGAATCCAGCTGGGATGAAGCGGCGGGTTTGGTCGCCCGCCGCCTGGGTGAGATCAAGGCCGCTTTTGGCCCCCACAGCATCGGGGTGTTGACATCGGCACGCATCACCAACGAGGAAAACTACATCGCCCAGAAATTCACGCGGGCGGTGCTGCAGACCAACAACATCGACCACTGCGCCCGTCTCTGACATTCCTCCACCGTGGCCGGTCTGGCCGCGGCGTTCGGCAGCGGGGCGATGACCAACACCATCAGCGACATCGCGCAGGCGGATGTGATCCTGATCACCGGCTCCAACACCAGCGAAAACCACCCGGTCATCTCCAGCGTTGTCAAGCGCGCCGTGCACTTGAATGGCAAGCAGCTGATCGTGGTCGATCCGCGCCGGATTGCCATGACGCGTTACGCGCGCAGGTGGCTGCGCCCCAATCTCGGCACCGACGTGGCCTGGATCAACGGGCTGATGCACGTGATCATCGCCGAGAACCGGCACAATCGGACGTTCTTGGAAAATCGCACCGTGGGCTTCGACGCCCTGCGTCAAACGGTTGAAAAATACACCCCGGAATACGTGGAGGCCATCACCGGCATTCCGGCGGCCGACCTGATCGCGGCCGCCCGTCTGTATGCCGGCGCCGAGCGGGCGAGCATCCTATATTGCATGGGGATCACCCAGCACACCACCGGCACGGATAACGTCAAATCGCTGGCCAATCTGGCCATGCTCTGCGGCCATGTCGGCCAGCCGGGCACCGGAGTGAACCCCCTGCGCGGCCAGAACAACGTACAGGGCGCCTGCGACATGGGCGGGCTGCCGGATGTCTTCTCCGGTTACCAGAAGGTGACGGACGAAGCCGTCCGCCGGCGGATGGCAGCGGCCTGGAAGGTGGACAACCTGCCGGCGTTTGCCGGTCTCAGGGTCACTCAGATGCTCCCGGCGGCCCACGACGGCAAGCTCAAGGCCATGTACGTCATCGGCGAGAATCCGCTCGTGTCCGATGCCGACCTGAACCATGCCGAAAAAAGCCTGCGCAATCTGGACTTCCTGGTGGTTCAGGATATTTTTCTGACCGAGACCGCTCAACTGGCGCACGTGGTCCTTCCCTCGGCGTGTTTCGCCGAAAAGGACGGGACCTTCTCCAACACCGAGCGTCGGGTGCAGCGGGTGCGCAAAGCGGTCGATCCGCCCGGGGAGGCGCGCGAGGACTGGAAGATCCTCTGCGACGTGGCCACGCGCATGGGCACCCCCATGTCCTACGCGGACAGCCGCGAGATCATGGACGAACTGCGGCAGGTGACCCCCTCCTACGCCGGTATCAGCTACGAGCGGATTGACCAGCAGGGCATCCATTGGCCCTGCCCCAACGAGGAGCATCCGGGCACACCGATCCTGCACCGCGAGCAGTTCACCAGCGGCAAAGGTGTTTTTAGCGCCATCGACTACCTTCCCCCGGCGGAGACGGTCGACCGCGACTACCCACTGTTCCTGACCACCGGCCGTCTGCTGCACCAGTACCACACCGGCACCATGACCATGAAAACCGGCGGACTGAATGAGATCGCGCCGGAATGCTTCGTTGAGATTTCACCTGCTGACGCGAAGTCCTTTGCGGTGGCCGACGGGGCGCTTGTCAGCATCGCCTCGCGCCGCGGCCGCATCCAGGCGCGCCTCAAGATCTCCCCCAAGGCGGTTCAGGGGACCGTGTTCCTGCCGTTCCACTACGCCCGGGCCGCGGCCAACCGGTTGACGAACGCGGCGCTCGACCCTGTCTGCGGCATTCCCGAATTCAAGGTGTGCGCGGTCAAGCTGGAAAAAGCGGCGTAACGAGGGGCGAGCTCAAAGCTGAAAGCTCATAGCAAAAAAAAATTAGAAAACCGAAATAAAAAAACCCGGCCTCTTCAGGCCGGGTTTTCTATTTCCTCAGCTTTGAGCTATCAGCTAACGGCTATCACCTGCGATCACTCCTCTGCTTCCTTCGTCTCGGGGATCAAAAGTTCCGCCAGGTCCGGCCCGAGGTAGGTGCGTTCGTTCGGCCCGAGGACCCCCATGGCGAGGCAGATGATGGTCCACAGGTGGACCGTGTGGTAGCCGCCCTCAAAGTGTTCGCTCAGGTCATGGACCTGGGCATGGCAGTTGTGGCAAGGGGTGATGGCGTAGGTGGCCCCGGTCGCCATGATCTGATCGAACTTCAGCTTGCCGTACGCCCGCCGGGCTTCCGGCAAGCCGGACTGCAGGAAGCCGCCGCCGCCGCCACAGCAGTAGTTGTTGGAGCGGTTGGGCGTCATGTCGACGAAGTTCTCTTCGCCCACGACGGTCCTGACCACGAAGCGCAGGTCTTCGGCCACAGGATCGCCCAGGCTCTTGCGCACGAGCTGGCAGGGGTCCTGGACCGTGAACTTGACTTTGAGATCCTTGTTCCAATCGGAGTTGACCTTGAGCTTGCCGTCGCGGATCATCTCGGCGTAGAGTTGGATGATGCTCTTGATCTCGAACTTGTGGGAGATGTTGAACTTTTTCAGTCCGGCCCGGACTGCGAAGAGTTCGTGCCCTCACTCGGTGTTGAGCCAGTATTTACAGCCCAGGTCATCCACGGCCTTGGCTTTCACCTCCACGATGTGTTTCCAGCTTTCGTCATCCGCCATGAACATGCAGTAGTTTTCAGCGGCCCAGCCCTTGGTCCCGTAGGTCCAGTCCGCTCCGCCCAGGTGCAGGATCTTCCACAGCGGCACCATTTCGTCCGGTTCGGTGACCGGTTCACGGGAGTTCTGGTTGAGAAAGTACATGGCGCCCTGTTTGTTGACCGGAGCCTGGAGTTCCTCCCAGCCGACTTGGGTATTGCGCACTTCCTCGGCCACGTCCTCCACCACGAACTGGAAGTCCTCTTCACTGGCGCCCATGGCGCTGCAGGTGTCGTGTTTCAACGCCATGTTGCAGGAGCCCAGAATGCCCTTGGGGCGTTCGTCGCGCGGCTTGCTGCGGCGGGCGTTGAACACCAGCTGGGGGATGTCGATCTTCATCGGACAGACGTAGATGCAACGCTGGCACATGGTGCACATCCAGATCCAATCCGACTCCAGAATTTCCTCGTCCATGCCGAGGGCCGCCATACGCAGGAACTTGCGCGGGTCCATGCCCTCCAAGCCGGTTGCCGGGCAGCCGGACGAGCAGGCGCCACAGGTCAGGCAAAGATTGAGGTTGCCGCCCTCGGGCAGCAGCTTTTTGACCTGATCGATGAAGCTACCCTTTTTTTTGCCGCTGATTTTAATCGCTTCTTCAGCCATTCCGATTTTCCTCCCTAAGGGGATGTCAGGGTTCTGATTTTAAGCCTAAAGAATACAGAATCCATACCAAATTACAAGCAAAATTTTGAATAAAGCGCCTGTTTGAGAACCGGTCGTCCTGCCAAGCAAAAAATCGATCCGCAGCGCGCCAATCCGGGTGGTTCACACGGTGAATAGCGAGGACCCCGTCGTTTTGCGCCCCTCCAAATCCCGGTGGGCGCGGGGGGCTTCGGCCAGAGGGTACGTACGGCTGGCCTCCACCTTGACCGCGCCGCTCTGAACTGCTTCGAACAGGTCGCGGGCATGCGCCAGGAGGTCCTCGCGCTTGGCGGTGTACGTCATCAGGGTCGGCCGCGTCAGGAAGAGCGAGCCCTTTTGAGCCAGGATCGCCATGTCGAAGGGAGGCATCGGACCCGACGATTGGCCGAAGGACACCATCATTCCCATGGGGCGCAGGCAATCGAGCGATTTCATGAACGTCACTTGTCCGACAGAGTCATACACGACGTCGACCCCTCGACCGTTTGTAATTTCCTTCACGCGGCCGGGGAAGTCCTCCCGGGTGTAAACAATTGGGTGCTGACAGCCATGCGCTTTGGCCAATTCGGCCTTTTCCGGGGTCCCCACTGTGCCCAGCACCGTAGCCCCGAGATGCCGAGCCCACTGGCAGACGATCAGCCCCACCCCGCCGGCGGCGGCGTGGATCAGCAGCGTGGTGCCGGGGCCGACGTTCCAGCAGCCCTTGAGCAGATAGCGCGCGGTCATGCCCTGGAGCATCATGGCCGCGGCCTGCCGGGTGGATATGTCCCCCGGCAGCTTCACCAGACGGTGCGCCGGAATGCGCCTAACCTCAGCGTAGGCGCCGGGAGGAACGGCGGCATAGGCTACCCGGTCGCCGACGGCCACCTCGGTCACGGCCTCGCCGACCGCCTGCACCACTCCGGCGGCCTCCAAGCCGGGGGTGGCCGGCAAGGCCGGGAGAGGATACAATCCGGTGCGATGGTAGACGTCGATAAAGTTCAATCCCACGGCCTCATGGCGTACCAAGGCCTCGCCAGGCCCGGGTTGACCGGGTTCGATGTCTTCCCATTTTAATACCTCGGGGCCTCCGTGTTGGTGGATACGAATCGCTTTGGGCATCGATGTCTCCTTATGGGTTAGGGCTCAAATGGATAGGCTTGAGGTTGATGGCTTCTCTCCAAGGATTTTGACCAAGACCCGCTTTTTCCGCCGGCCGTCGAACTCGCCGTAAAAGATTTGTTCCCACGGCCCAAAGTCAAGCTTGCCGCGGGTAACGGCCACCACCACTTCGCGGCCCATGATCTGACGTTTCATGTGCGCGTCCGCGTTGTCCTCGCCGACGTTGTGGCGGTATTGGGACACCGGCTCGTGCGGGGCGAGCTTCTCCAGCCAGACCTCGTAGTCTTGGTGCAGGCCGCGCTCGTCGTCGTTGATGAAGACCGAGGCGGTAATGTGCATGGCGTTGACCAGCACGAGCCCCTCGACGATGCCGCTTTCCTTGAGGCACCGCTCGACCTGGCCGGTGATATTGATGAATGCCCGGCGGGTGGGGGCCTCGAACCAAAGCTCTTTGCGATAGGACTGCATGATGCCTCCAAAGATCGGTGCAGCGATGCCTTTTCATAGCAGCCAAAGCGCGATATGCCAAGCGGATTCAATGCCATCCGATCCATCTCAGTTTGTTGTGAAAACTCGAAAACCCTGATACCATACCGGCATTTCAATTTGCTTATGCTTTCAGATGGTTGCTACGAATTCCCGAATCCAGCAGATCGAATCTTTGCTTCCCAAGGCCATGGCCGGGGATCGCGAGGCCATCCGCCGCAGTTTATATAAATTGCGGCATGGCGGCGCCGCCGGCGTTGAACTGGACCGTATCGAGGCCAGGTTGGCGGCTTCCGTCGCCGCCAAGGCCCGGCGCCGGGAGGGCTTGCCGCGGCTGGTTTTCCCCGAGGCCTTGCCCATCACGGCCAAGAAGGACGAGATCATCACCGCCATTCGAAGGCATTCGGTGGTGGTCATCTCCGGCGACACGGGCACGGGCAAGTCCACCCAGATCCCCAAGTTCTGCCTGGCGGCCGGCCGCGGAATCGATGGGCTGATCGGGCACACCCAGCCCCGGCGGATCGCGGCTCAGGCCGTGGCGCGGCGCATCGCCGAGGAAATGGGGCAGGGCATCGGGCAGGCCGTTGGCTACAAGATCCGCTTCCAGGACACCACCCCGCCGCAGGCCTATGTCAAGGTCATGACCGACGGGGTCCTGCTCGCAGAGGCCGTGGGCGACCGGATGCTGTCCGCCTACGACACGCTCATCGTGGACGAGGCCCACGAGCGCAGCCTGAACATCGATTTCATCCTGGGCTATCTGCGAACCCTGGTCCGCCGGCGGCGCAGCCTGCGCGTGATCATCACCTCGGCGACCATCGACACGGAAAAATTCTCAAAGGCCTTCGACGGCGCCCCCGTCATCGAAGTGTCCGGCCGGATGTATCCGGTGGAGGTCCGTTACGCGCCGCCGGCGGGAAACGGCGACGAGAGCGATTCAACTCCCGTCGAGCAGGCGGCGGCCGCCGTCCGCCGCCTGCTGCAGGAGCGTCGGCCGGGGGACATTCTCGTCTTCATGCCGACCGAGCAGGACATCCGGGAGGCCTGCGAGATGATCGCGGGCGCCAGCCCGCCCGGCACCCTGGTGCTGCCGCTCTTCGCCCGCCTCAGCGCGGCCGAGCAG
>CAZNAX010000093.1:0-12382 GCA_964570965.1 uncultured Desulfatibacillum sp. | reverse complement strand
GCTGCCCCAGTAGTCGCGCACCATGCTCAGGTCCAGGTACCAGCTCACCACCGGGTGTTTGCGTTGTTCCAGCGCTTTGACGGCGGCCGCGCTGAACGTCACCGGCGATAGCCCCGGCGGGCAGGACATGCATTTCTGGGTGCCGCTGTAGGCCGCATCGACCCCGATCCGATCGATGGCCACTTCCATGCCGGCGAGCGACGTGACGCAGTCCACCAGGAAAAGCGCCCCGGCGTCGTGGGCGATCCTGGAGATGTCCTCCAGCGGGGTGCAGGCGCCCGTCGAGGTCTCGGCGTGCACCACGGCGACCAGCTTGGGCGCGCAGCCCTTCACCGCCTTGGCCACCGCCGCCGGGTCGACGGCCCGGCCCCACTCACCGTCCACCTTGACCAGCTTTCCGCCGATGCGGTTGACGATGTCGCACATGCGGGTGCCGAAAACGCCGTTCACGGCGACCACCACTTCGTCGCCGCGCTCCACCAGGTTCACGAAGGTTGCCTCCATACCGGCGCTGCCCGTGGCCGAAACCGGAATGGTCTGGGCGTTGGCGGTTTGGAAAAGATACCGCAGCAGTTGCTGGGTTTCGTTCATGGTCGCCAGAAAATAGGGGTCGAGGTGGCCGATGCAGGGGGCTGCCATGGCTTGCAGCACCCGCGCGGGAACATCACTCGGTCCGGGGCCCATGAGCAGCCGGTCGCCGGGGTTGATGTCTTTGAAATCCGTGGGATGGATGGTCATCATACGGGGGTATGCCTCCTTTTTCAGATCGTCGCTGGCGTGAATCTCGCCTCCCGGTCAGCCAATAACCGCGAGCGGTGGTAGACTATAGAAGAGACCGCAGCGTGTCAACAAGCAGGATTCCGCTGGAGATGCGAGGGTCGAGGCATATATTTTGACATTCATGCAAGTCGGAGGTAGACAACAGCCGATGCCGGATACTGGATGCTGGATACGCATAAGGAACCTGCCTTAATCATGCTCCGCGCCTGGTTTATATTCATCCTCTGCTCGTTGCACCTTTTCATATCCCAGCTCTACCGGACGACGAATGCCGTGCTTGCCCCCTGGCTCATCAAAGATCTCCAGCTCGACACCGAAGGTTTAGGTCTCCTGTCAGCCGGGTTTTTCTACGCTTTTTCATTGACCCAGATTCCGATCAGCATGTTTCTTGACAAGGTCGGGGCGAAACGCCTGATGATCGGTCTTTCCTTCTTAGGAATGGCCGGGGCCATGCTGTTCTCCCTGGCGCAAGGTCTTGGAATGGGTCTGGCCGGCCGTCTGCTGCTGGGGGTGGGTATGGCCTGCAACTTGATGGGGCCCCTTAAACTGCTCACCGAATGGTTCCCGCCGAGCCGCTTTGCCACGGTTTCCGGTCTGCTTTACGCCATCGGAACGCTCGGCAGCATCGTGGCCGCCACGCCGCTGGTCCTTCTGGTGGAGCAGATCGGCTGGCGCCTGAGTTTCCAGGCCATCATCGCCCTCCATCTGCTGTTGACCCTGGCGCTCTTTTGGGTGGTACAGGATCGGCCGTCCGCTCAGACGGCGGCAGCTCCGGCGGCGAGAAGCGGTTCGCTGTTCGGGAACCTCGGGGTGCTAACGCACAGCAAGGACTACTGGATCATTTCCGCCGGCACGTTCGTTCGGTACGGCACCCATGCCGCGCTGCAGACTTTGTGGGCCGGCCCGCTTCTGATGGAAGCCCTGCGTTTTTCGCCCGTGCAGGCGGGCAACATCCTGCTGGCGATGAACATCGGGCTGATTCTGGGTGGGCCGTTTTGGGGCGCTGTTTCCGACCGGGTTTTCAGGACGCCCAAATGGGTTATCGGCGGCGGAATGCTGCTTCTGGCGGTGATCACGCTGGGGTTGCGCGCGTTGCCGCCGGGGACCAGCGTTTGGGTCGCCGGGGCTGTTTTCCTGGCCTTCGGGATCGCTTCGGCCAGCGGCATGCATGTCTATGCCCACATCAAGGCGCTCGTTCCAAAAGACATGGCGGGCGCGGCCATGAGCGGAACCAATTTCTTCACCATGATGGGGCCGGCGGTGTTCCTCCAGGGGCTGGGCATTACCATGCAAAGCCTTTACCCGGAGGCCTCCCGCGGACCGGATGCCTTCGGCACCGCGCTGCTGATCTGCGTTGTCTGCCAGGCGGGGATCGGGGTTTTGTATTTATTTACCCGGTCCAAGTGAGGTAGTTGCTGAGGTTTTTTTCCTCTTCTCCGGAGTGATACGGGATACTGGATTCTCGATGCTGGATAAAAAACGGAAACCCTTATCGAGTATCCAGCATCCAGTATCGCGCATCGTTTCGCTCCATACCGGAAAACGGTAACTGAACGAGCGCCTGTCAGCGGTCACCCAGCAGCTTCTTCAGCACATCCGGTCGATTCGTCGTAATCGCATCCACCTTCATCTCGATCATCTTTTTCAAATCATCGGAGCTGTCGGGGGTCCAGACGAATACCAGCAGCCCCAGGTTGCGGGCTTCCGCCAGCGATTCCGGCGTCAGGTTCTTGAAATACGGGGACCAGACCCGGCCGCCGGCCGCCTTCACCGCCCGTGGGACCGCGCCGTTGAAGTCGTCTATATCGAAGCCGGCCAGCCAGGGTGAAGCCCCCGGCTGGTTGGGTTGCAGGTTGTTCAAGCCTGGGCCGACGATGGTCAGGTAAACAGCCGCCATCGCTGGTGCGGTTTTCTGGATGTGCACAAGGGCGCGCCAGTCGAACGACAGAATCCATGTGCGCTCGGCGATCCCTGCGTACTCCAGCATTTCTGCCACCCGGTCTGCTACCGTTTCCGGAGAGGGGGTCAGGTTCGGCTGTTCGGGCGAGGTTTTGATCTCGACGAAAAGCCGGGAGGATGGGCGGCACGCCTGCTTGAACAGATCGATCACTTCTTTGAGGGTTGGGATGCGCTCGCCGTCCACCGGGATCTGCTCCGGATAGCGCTTCGCATAGGAGGTTTTCGGCTGGAGACGGCCGATGTCATAGGTTTTGAGCTGGGCCACGGTCAAATCCTTGACGGCCGGCTGCGATCCGGCGGAAATCCAAACCCCTTCCTCCGTCCGGGCGATTTCAGGCTTCAGTTTGAAATCGTGATGCACGACCAGCTGCCCGTCGGCCGAAACCAGGACGTCGAGCTCGACGGCGTCGACGCCGAGCTCACAGGCGGCCCTGAAGGCAGCCAGGGTATTCTCCGGACGGAGCCCCGCGGCCCCCCGGTGTCCGATCACCAGGGGCTTTTCAGAGATTTTGGCGGTGGCCGAACCGGCTGGCGCCTGGGCCATGGCAGAAGCGATGAACACCCGAAGTGAAACCGCCGTCACAAGGGTTGCCACCGCCAGATTTCGTTTGACTATGCCGGTGTTCATGGAATATTTTCCATTCTGTTATCAAGATCTAACAGCTTCTTAGCTGCTTTCTTACACGTTTTGGGTTTCCATCTCAACTCGTGCTCCAATGGCAATGAGGTCTGCCGCTTAACCGAATTCAGCGAAAAGGAGGAAGCCATGAAACACCTGCGTATGATGAAGTTGGTCCTGACGGCGATGGTGATGCTGATGGTGCCGGCCATCGCCCTTTCGGCGCCGGTTACCGTCAACTGGTGGCATGCTCACGGCGGTGCTCTCGGCGAGCGAGTGAACGGCATCTGCGAAGGGTTCAACAAGTCCCAGACTCAATATCAGGTGGTGCCGACCTACAAGGGCAACTACTCGGACACCATGAACGCCGGCATCGCGGCCTTCCGCGCTAAGGCCCCACCCCACATCCTGCAGGTCTTCGAGGTCGGCACGGCCACCATGATGGCCGCCAAGGGTGCCGTCAAACCCGTTTATGAAGTCATGAAGGAATCCGGACTGCCGTTCGATCCCAAAATCTACCTCCCCACCGTCACGGGCTACTATACCACCGCCGACGGCCGGATGATTTCCATGCCCTTCAACAGTTCGACGCCCGTGCTTTACTACAATGTGGACATGTTCAAGAAAGCGGGACTGGATCCTGAAAAGCCGCCGGTGACCTGGCTGACCATGGGCGAGATCGCCAAAAAACTGGTGGCGTCCGGTGTGTGCCAGGCCGGTTTTTCATCGGCCTGGAACGGCTGGGTCCACATCGAAAACCTGAGCGCCTGGCACAACGTGCCCATCGGCACCAAGGCCAACGGGTTCGGGGGCCTGGATACGACTTACACGTTCAACGGCCCGGTGCAGGTGAAACACATCCAGCAATTAGCCGACTGGCAGAAGGACAAGGTGTTCGTTTACGGCGGCCGCACCAACGTTGGAAACGCCAAGTTCTCATCCGGCGAAGTGGCCATGTACACCGAGTCCTCCGCCGGCTACGCCGGATTCAAGAGCACCTGCAAGTTCGAGTTCCGGACCTCCATGCTGCCCTACTGGCCGGACGTGAAGGGCGCCCCCCAGAACACCATCATCGGCGGGGCCAGCCTGTGGGTCCTACGGGGCCACAAGGCGGAGGAGTATAAAGGCGTCGCGGCCTTCTTCAACTACCTCTCCAAACCCGAAGTCCAGGCCGAATGGCACCAGGGCACGGGGTATCTGCCCATCACATTGGCCGCCTACGAGTTGTCCAAGAAGCAGGGTTTCTATGATAAAAACCCCGGCACGGAAACGGCGCTGAAGCAGATGACTCTGAACAAGCCGACCGAGAACTCCAAGGGCCTGCGCTTCGGAGACCACGCCAAGACCCGCGATATCATGGACAACGAGTTCGAAGCCGTCTTTGCGGGCAAGAAATCGGCCAAGCAGGGGTTGGACGATGCCGTCAAAGCCGGGAACGAGCAGCTGCGCAAGTTCGAGAAGGCCAATAAATAATTGCTCTCTTTGTAACGGTCTTGGATGGGTTCTATGGTGGGAGCGGCATCCTGCCGCGAGGCCATTTTAAAAAGATCGCGGCTGGGAAGCCGCTCCCACAGGTTTTAACCGAACATGGCCCGGATGGTTCATGGAAAAACGAGTCGTATTCAGGAACAGGGTTCTGCCATACCTCCTGGTCGCACCCCAGATCGTCATCACCCTAATGTTCTTCATCTGGCCGGCCTCGCAGGCGCTGCTGCAGTCATTTCTACAGGAGGATGCCTTCGGCACCTCCTCTGCGTTTGTCTGGTTCGACAACTTTGCCGATATCTTCACCAGCGAGGAATACCTGGGTTCGTTCCGTGTGACGCTGGTTTTCAGCCTCGCCGTGGCCGGCATCGCCCTTTCGGTGGCGCTGCTGCTGGCGGTCATGGCCGATCGGGCTCTGCGGGGGGCGACCGCATACAAGACTCTCATCATCTGGCCCTATGCCGTGGCGCCGGTGGTGGCCGGGGTGCTGTGGTTCTTTCTCTTCAACCCCACGGTGGGGATGGTCACCTTTTTTCTCAAAGGCATCGGTATCGCCTGGAACCATACTCTCAACGGCCCCCAGGCCATGACCCTGGTGGTCGTGGCGGCGGCGTGGCGCGAGGTTTCCTATAACTTTCTGTTTTTCCTGGCGGGGCTTCAGGCCATTCCGCACTCGTTCATCGAGGCCGCCGCCATCGACGGCGCCGGGCCGTGGCGGCGATTCTGGAGCATCGTGTTCCCGCTGCTGTCGCCCACGGCGTTTTTCTTGATCGTGGTCAACATCGTGTATGCCTTCTTCGACACCTTCGGCGTGATCCATGCCATCACGCGCGGCGGCCCCAATTACGCCACCAACATCCTGGTGTACAAGGTTTTCAACGACGGCTTCATCAACCTGGACCTCGGCGGGTCGGCCGCGCAATCGGTCGTCCTGATGATCGTGGTGATCGCGCTAACCGTGGTCCAGTTCCGCTTTATCGAGCGCAAGGTGCATTACTAGCCATGATGGTCGAACACCGCCGCGTCCTGACGGTCATCACGCACGCCGTTCTCATTTTCGGCGCGGTGGTGCTCGCTTTCCCGATCTACGTCACTTTCGTCGCCTCGACTCACACCATCGAGGCGATCACCCAGTCGTTTCCGCTGATTCCCGGCAGCCATTTGGTGGAGAACTACCTGCGCGCGCTCACCGTGGGACCACGGGACGTCGGGGCGACCGTTGGCACGATGATGCTGAACAGTTTGATCATGGCGCTCGGCATCACCTTCGGCAAGATCACCATATCGCTCCTGGCCGCCTTCGCCATCGTGTACTTCCGGTTCCGCCTGCGCATGGTCTTCTTCTGGATGATCTTCATCACGCTCATGCTTCCGGTGGAGGTGCGCATTCTGCCGACCTACAAGGTCGCCGCCGATCTCAAGCTGCTCGATTCTTACGGCGGACTGATCTTGCCGCTGATCGCATCCGCCACCGCGACCTTCCTGTTCCGGCAGTTTTTCATGACCATTCCCGACGAGCTCTGCGAAGCCCACCGCATTGACGGCGGCAGCCCCATGCAGTTTTTCTTCGACATCCTGCTGCCGATGTCGCGCACCTCCATCGCCGCCCTGTTCGTGATCCTGTTCATCTACGGCTGGAACCAGTATTTGTGGCCGCTCTTGATCACGAGCGATCAAAGCCATTACACGCTTCTGATCGGCATCAAGCGCATGCTGGATGTGGGCGAGGGCCAGGCCGAGTGGCAGATCATCATGGCGGCCACCATCCTGGCCATGCTGCCGCCGGTCCTGGTGGTGATTTTCATGCAGAAGCAGTTTGTGCGCGGGATGACGGAGACGGAAAAATAGTCTTTTCAGTTTAATAAGTATCAGACAGAGCTTTTCTTTCTTGCCTTATTATGGCTGGAAATAGAGGTGTTAAGTTTTATGTTTTAAGTGTGAAGCAAACACATTTAATCACGACAGAGAAAAAAATGGCAGATGTTTCGATTCGAAATGTGACCAAAAAGTTCGGCAAGGTGGAGGTCATTCATGGCATCAGTTGCGACATCCGCGACGGCGAGTTCATCGTCATTCTGGGCCCGTCGGGGTGCGGCAAGTCCACCCTGCTGCGGCTGGTCGCCGGTCTGGAGGAAATCACCACCGGCGAAATCGCTATCCAGGGGCGCGTGGTCAACGCATTGGAGCCCGCCGACCGCGACATCGCCATGGTCTTCCAGAATTACGCTCTCTACCCCCATATGACGGTCTACAAGAACATGGCTTACGGCCTTAAAATGCGCCGGATGGCCAAGGATGAAATCGACCGTCGGGTGCGCAACGCCGCCCAGATCCTGGAGCTGAGCGAACTGCTGGAGCGCAAGCCGCGCCAGCTTTCAGGCGGCCAGCGCCAGCGGGTGGCCATGGGGCGCTGCATCGTGAGAGAGCCGAAGGTTTTCCTGTTCGACGAGCCGCTGTCCAACCTGGACGCCAAGCTGCGGGTGCAGATGCGGCTCGAGATCCGCAAGCTGCACGAAGAGCTGAAGATCACCAGCATCTATGTGACCCATGACCAGGTGGAGGCCATGACCCTGGGGGACCGCCTAGTGGTGATGGACAACGGCTACGCGGCCCAGATCGGCGCGCCGCTCGATGTTTATGAAAGGCCGGCCACCACGTTCGTGGCGGGGTTCATCGGCTCCCCGGCCATGAATTTCCTCGAAGCGCGGGTGAGCCCGGACGGCCGGGCACTGGTTCTTCCCGGTGCCGTCCGCCTCTCACTGAACGGCGTCGGGCTGCCTGCCCGGGCCGGCCAGCAAGTGGTTATGGGGATTCGACCGGAGCATCTGGAATTGAACGGCAACCGGCAGGGAGGGATTCAGCTGGCGGTCGATCACGTGGAACTGCTCGGCGCCGACACCCTGGTGCACGGCCGCTGCGGCGAAATCGCACTGATCGTTCGGCTGGCTGACGTGCACCGAATTGAAAAGCACGCCACGCTCCCGCTGACCATCCCGCCGGCGAAGCTGCACCTGTTCGATCCGGAAACCAAGAAAAGGATAGGATAGGGGGTATTTGGGTGTCCGGGTATTGGGTAGGGAGCCGCCCAAAGACCGAAACACCTGAATACCCAGCTACCTGTTTACACAGGGTGAGTTAAATTCATGCCCACTCCACTTGACCTCGCCCGGTTCACCCGCCCGCTTCTCATCGGCCACCGCGGCTACCCGGCACGCTATCCCGAAAACACCATGGCATCGTTCAAAGGCGCCATGGACGACGGCTGCGACATGATCGAACTGGATGTCACCCTGACACAGGATCGTAAAGTGGTCGTGATCCACGACGACACGCTTAATCGGACCACGACGGGGAAAGGCCTGGTGGGGGCCCATTCTTTCGAAGAGATCGAAACGCTCGACGCCGGCAGCTGGTTTGATGCGCGTTTTTCGGCGGAGCGTGTGCCGGAGCTATCCGAGGTCCTGAGGCTGACCGCCGGCAGGTGCATGCTGAACATCGAAATCAAGACGAGCGCCTTTGAGGCGACCTACCCGGCCGACGCCATCGAGCACCAGGTGGTAAGGCTGGTGAAAACCAGCGGAGCGATGGATCGGGTGATCGTCTCCAGTTTCGACCAGCGCATTATCCGGCGAATCGCCGCCATGGACGCTCCGCCTGCCATCGCCCTCATCACCGACAAGGGAGTCGACCGAAATGTCATGGACCTGCTGCTTGCGCTGAAGGTGTTTTCCTGGCATCCTCGCTTCAAGGCCCTGACCCGCGATCAGGTGGAGATGCTGCATGCCGCCGGTCTGAAGATTTTCCCCTGGACCATCAACACCCGGGAAGAGGCGCAGAAAATTCTCGGCCTGGGGGTCGACGGACTGATCTGCAACGAGCTGCGGGCCATGCGAGCGGTTTGAATCATTAAAGCCAAGCCGCCAAGATTTAATGAGTAGCGCGTTATTGATCTTGCGATGGAATTGAGCCTTGCGCGTCAATTCGATCCAGTTTTGGTGAAAGATGGCTTTCAATTTTTCTTCATTAAACAAGGTCGTTTATACAACCCTGTGCCGAATATTTGACCTGTCACCTTCATTCAACAGGCTTCATCTCGCAATTCTATTGATGTTCATCTTATCTTTTTATGGCTGTGCTGCTGTGAGAGAAGTTCTGGTGAAATCTCTGCCGCCTCCAAGCCAGCTGGAGGAAAAAATCGAACGAAATGACTTTTTTGTTGCAAAAGAAGATGACGTCATTGGCCGGTTGGCGGTCATCAGACTTGAAAAGGGGGATACGCTGCCGGATATTGCGAGACATTTCAGTTTGGGAATCAATACAGTCAGTGCAGCTAATCCGGGGATGGATATATGGGTGCCTGAGGACGGAGATCGCATCCTGTTGCCTCTGAGCTTTATCCTGCCAGACAGCGTAAGAAAAGGTATCGTGATCAACTTGGCCGCTATGAGGCTCTTTTATTTTAGAGAAGATGGTAAACATTTTGCGGTGTCGACCTACCCGATCGGTGTCGGTACCACCGAGCGACCCACGCCCATGGGCCAGATGTATATCGTGCTCAAGATGTTCCGGCCGACTTGGCATGTGCCCGCCTCGATTGCTGAAGACCATAGGAAAAAGGGAGATCCTCTGCCGGCTAAAGTACCCCCGGGGCCTCTAAATCCATTGGGAGAACACGCTCTCTATTTAAGTAAGTCAGGTTATTTGGTCCATGGTACTAATAAACCGACCAGTATCGGCCTCAGAGCAACCAATGGCTGCATAAGGCTCTATCCGGAAGACATCAAGAGACTTTTCGAAAACACCTCGGTGAAAACACCTGTAAACATTGTTAACCAGCCGTATCTCGTAGGCCAACGTGATGGAATAGTCTACATAGAAGTTCATACGCCTTTTGAAGAATCAGGCACCACAGAATTGGAAAAGGCATATGCAAAATTGATAAATATCGAAAAGAAGTCAGGGCACGCGCTTGACTGGAAAAAAGTTAAGGAAGCAGTGGCGGAGGCCCGAGGGATCCCTGTCCCCATATTCGAGATCCGCCATGGAAGCGAAAAGGATGTTGCGAAAACCATTGAACTCAAGCACCCGGACAAGCTATATGGCAAACCGGAAATACCGGAACTCAAAACAGACGCGTGGTATGTTCTGGCTGCTATTTTGCATGACAAGGTTGACGCTCTGAGGCTTGCCGCAATTATTAACCATCAGGGCCCACAAATACCCGCAAGGGCGTTGTCAAAGAATGATCGCCACCGAGTTCTCGCCGGCCCTTTCAATAATATGAGCGAGGCCAAAGACGCGGCAAAACGCTTGAAAATTGATTTGGAAATAGACGGCATATTGGTTGAACCTTAAAGGAGATTTAGCCAATGGCGCCTGTTCTGCCAATTTAAGCCGTATACATAGATGCATTATCGCCCGACAGCGCCAGAGGCGGTCCTGCATTGAGAAATCAAGAAATCGTTGTGCTTTATCTGCAAAAGATGTACATGTATTTTGCAGCAGGACAATAACACAACGTGTATGTTTCTTGTTAAGTAATGGAGAATTTTGCAGTCGCTATTGTGGTAATAGGTTAACCTAACAGAAAGGAGGTTACTACATTATGAAGAAGAATCTTTTGGTGATTTCAATGATGATTGCTCTCGCTATGGGTGTAGGGGGTTGCGCAACAAAAGGTGACCTTGAGCAGGTGCAGGCCCAGGAGAAGATGATTGGCGCGAAAGCTGATCAAGCGGCTCAGGATGCGCAGGCTGCCAAGGCAGCAGCCGATGCGGCCACGTTAAAGGCAAATGAAGCAGCGGCCCGCGCTGAGGAGGCTGTAAGGAGGGCGGAGGAAAGAGAGCGAATCGCAGATGAAAAAGCAAAACAAGCCGACATTATTTTCCAGAAATCCATGAAGAAGTAAATCTAAAGGAAGTGGTAAGGTTTTAAGGCCTGCCACTTCCTTAATATTTTCACCGTTTGGCACGGTACGTATTGCGGATATATCTGGAAGAGGACTGGTTTTGCGATCATCAAGCGCATTATTAACAACCACAAAGACGTATACAGATAAAAGGCGGAGAGGGATAGGCAAGTATCTTCGCCTTTTCTTCGCCTGCATCATGATAACACCCATTCTTATATGCGGATGCAGTTACATTGACGGGGGGCTTCAGGTCAGATCAATCTCCCAGGAGGCAAATGATTTTTTCAACCAGGGAAAATACGAGGATTCTCTGAGCCGATACGAGCAAATTATTGAGAAACATCCCGCGGTAGCGGACAGAGTTCTTTTCGAGATGGGTGTTATTCATGCCTATCCCAGAAACGAACAAAAAGACTATCAGAACTCTCTGGAATGTTTTCAAAAAATCGTAAGGAATTACCCGGATAGTGAATACAGGCAGGACAGCCAGATGATGATACTTCAAATCCATAATGTCATCATCAAGGATAAAATAATTGCTACGCAGCAAGCACAGATTGAGACTTCCCGGCAAGAGGCTAAAGACAAAGAGAATGAGATTATTGCACTGCAAGAAAAAATTGAAACGCTCGAACAAAAGATTTTTGCATTCCGGTCGGAACCGGCAGATAAAGTTCTGATAGAAAAGAAAGAGCGACGATTGAGGGTGCTCTCAAAGGGCGAGGTGATCAAAACCTACAAGATTGCCCTGGGGGGGAACCCGGTTGGGCCGAAAGAACGGCAGGGCGATAGCAAAACCCCGGAGGGAACTTACATCATCGATTCAAGAAACCGGGACAGCGGTTATCACCTGTCTCTTCATATTTCCTATCCAAACGAAAAAGACAAAATGCGAGCAAAAGAACTGGGTGTTTCTCCGGGCGGAGATATAATGATCCATGGCATCAAAAATGGTCTCACGTGGGTTGGTGCTTCTCATGCAGAGGTTGACTGGACGAAAGGGTGTATTGCCGTTGCAGACGAAGAAATGGAGGAAATCTACAAGTTGGTCCCAAATGGTACGATTGTTGAGATAAGGCCATAGAAAAACGGCATAACTTATGGGGTTGAGTATTCAACCCGGGCTGAGTCTGATGTAAACCATCTCATCTCATGGCCCGTCTAATCAAAGTAATTTTAACCAAGACAGGAGAAGAGAATGAAGGCTAATATTATTAAAATATTAGCAATTGCAACCCTTATGATTTTTATTGGCGCTGGTGTTTCTTTGGCAGATGATCGGAAGGGTGATAATGGAAAACGCGGCCACGACTATGGCCACAAAGACCGTGGTAAAGATGATTACCGTAAAGACCGTCACAGAGACGATTACCGCCATTATCATGGATATCGATCAAAGCCTCGCCATGATCATTATAAACATGAGCATTTCCACCATTATAATTATAATGGTCATTGGAATTCGTGGGATTCATGGGAATACTATAAAAGAAAAAACCCCCACTATACTAGACATGGGCGTTACGAAAGATATAACAACCAACTGTTTTTCTTGTTTGATGACGGCGTCAATGCGTTTATGTTCTCGATCGGCAGATAGCGCAGGATTTTTCCAGCGTTTAAAATAA
>CAZNAX010000092.1:0-12407 GCA_964570965.1 uncultured Desulfatibacillum sp. | reverse complement strand
ACTGAAAATCCCCGTGTCGGCAGTTCGATTCTGTCCCTCGGCACCAGTAAAATCAAGGGGTTGCGGCTTCAGTCGCAGCCCCTTGTTTATTCTGCTGCTATTTTTCTACTAAAGTTTCCAAAAACTGCCTTTTCTTTCGATGGGGCCTCTTTGATTAACAGGGTTCATCAGGTGGGTGGGGGCGCGTCACCGATAGGAGTTGCTGGCATAGTTCAAAATATAGAAATCAAGCTTGTATTTTTTCCTAAAATAGGCTATTTTCTTGAACAGGAAAATGGATAAAAACAGGAAAATATCGACTCAAAAGGAGATGGTCGACCAGCTTCGAAGCGGGAAGGTTTCGCTGCCTCCGCTGTTTTTTCGTTTTTTGAGGGATGGGCGGAAAAAACCGAAAAAACTTCGTTTTGATGTGTTGGTAGAGGCCACCTGGCGCGGAAGCAAGGCAAGGTTCGCCGTCGAGTGTAAATCCCTTTCGACGCCCAGAGCCTTTAAGGACGGGCTCAACCTGCTTAAAACCGAGACACTCCCCAAGGGATGCTGGCCTCTGCTTTTCTTGCCGTTTCTCGGCGAGCAGCAGTTGCAGGAGCTTGAGCAGGAACAGGTCAGCGGCATTGACCTTTGTGGCAATGGTGTGGTGGTGGTGCCGGGCAAGTTTGTCATCTTTCGCACTGGCGGGAAGAACCGTTTTTCATCATCAGCTCCGATCAAGAACATCTATCGAAAAAACAGTTCCATGGTGGCGCGGGTCTTTCTCTCGTGTCCAGGCTACAAAACCGTTCAGGAGGTTTGCAGCGAGGTCAACCGGCGCAACATACTGGTGGAGCGTTGGAACGAGAGCCCCATGAGCCTGTCCACGGTGTCCAAGTCGTTGAAGGCGCTTGAGGAGGATTTGATCATCGATCGAAAAGGGACGATTCGCCTGCTGCAGCCCGATAAGCTTCTAGAGAAACTAAGCCAGAACTATGCCTCCCCAAACATCAACGACAGAATCCGCATGAAGGTCCATGCGGAAGCGGGATCGCTCCAGCAGCTGCTACTTAGGCAATCACAGGAGTTGGGCCTTCCCATCGTAGCGTCTGGGATATCATCGGTTGGGCAATATGCCGTGATGCAGCGCGGGGATCTTCTGAGTGTTTATTGCCCGAGGTTGGAAATGCTGTTGGAACGGCTGCCTGGAAGCCGCACGGACCGCTTCCCGAACGTCGAACTCATCGAGACGGATGATGAAACGGTTTATTTCGATGCACGGGAGGATACAGATTTCTGGTGGGTCTCTCCGGTGCAGGTTTATCTGGAACTGATGGCCGGAGACAAAAGAGACAGGGAAACCGCTGAACAGGTAAGCTCGTTTATTCTGAAAGACATTAAACGGGTTCGGCAATGATCACCATCGTAGACCTTCAAATATCGCTGCTCGATCTGCTCCACGAAATTGAAGGTTCGGAAGTTAAAGTCAGTTCAGGGGAGCCCAGCAAGGCTGAGATCTTTTTGCCCCATCCCTATACTTTTGCGATGATGAAGTTGTTCGCGTTCACGGATCGAGTCGAAGATGCAAACAAGGACTTCGGACGATACCATGCCCTTGATTTGTACACGGTCCTTGCTACGACCACCGAGGAAGAGTGGGTATATGCCCTCAAGCTGCGAGATCAAAACAGAGGCCAGCTTGCCATAATTGAAGCCGGCCGCTTGGTCTCCAAATATTTTTCTGGCACCGACCGTCTGGGTTTAATTCGATTGAAGGAAAGCCCCTACTACCGACCTGATTTGCGGATCGACGAATTCATGTCGGCCCTTCAAGAGCTTTTTCCATAGCGGGTACCATGGCGAATCCCCAGCTCCGAAAAGCGCCCTCCTGTGAGAGAATCTGTGTGAGAAAAACCCTCCAAAATCTGCTAAAACATGGATCAACGTCGAAAATCTGCCAGGGTCGCATTTAACAATTTCAATAAGTTAAGTCTTTTTAGGAAGTTAGGGAACTCGGGGGTTTTGCGTGAAAATCCCCCTGTCGGCAGTTCGATTCTGCCCCCTCGGCACCAGTAATTCTTAATCAGGAAGAGGGGTTATCCGGTAGCGCGGGTAGCCCCTTTTTCGTTGGTTCACTTCCTGTGTGAGAGTCCGTGTGAGACTTTTCTCTGGCCTGCTCAAAAACCGCAATTGCTTGCCTCTCCAGATCCCCGATGCTGTGTAGATGGATCTCTGTGGTCCTGCGGTTGCGCACAGAGAAGTCACCACTGCAGCGCAGCCTCACCCGGATGCAAGACTTAATGCGGCGAATGCGCCACTTGCCGGTCAAGGAGCAGGTGATCAACCTCAACCGGGTACTCCGCGGCCACTATGCCTACTATGGCGTTGCGGGAAACTTCCGGGCGTTGCAGCGGGTATATCGGGCCGTGGAGCGCTGCTGGCAACGCATGCTGGGCAGCCGCAGTCGGACGGGTCAAATCACATGGGAAGTGTTCCATCGGATTAATCAGCGGTATCCGTTACTGTGACCAAAGCTATATCTCCCGTACCGGGAGTTGCAGGCTATCGCGGTGCTGTGAATCAATTTTCGAAGAGCGTAGTGCGGGAAATCCGCACGCTACGTTCTGTGGGAGCCGGAGGCGGGCAACCGCCTCTGGCGACCCGGTGAGGCAGGGGTCAGCCCTCACCCCGGCTGGTGACCTTCCCTGATTGCAGCAAGAATCTCTTGGGTACTGCAGTTCTGGCACATTGGATAACAGGCCCAGGTCTGGCACTCACTGGCTGTCATGGTACTTCCAGATGAGTCCCTGGACAGGAAGATTATCCTGTTATCCTGGAACCTGGAGAAAACCATCTCGTTTGTCTCCAAGCCCTCAATGAAGGGCGGCATGCTGTCTATCAGAATCACATCCGGTTTCTGATTCTCCACTTCCTTGACCTCGGCAAGGCTGGCCTCTGCTACGATATTTATGTCCTGCTCTTCTTGAAAGAGCCCCGCCAGCTCTTTCCGAGACTTTGGATCGTCATCGATGATAGCAACTCTGATCTGTGAGGAGTCCATGTGTTTAGCCTCAATTGAGATTTACCGGCAGAGGCTGGGTCTTAAACCAATTAGTGAGGTGGGTGCCCAACCACCTTGAACGGTCCGGATGAGCACGCCTTGATTGCATCGAGCAGTTTCTCTTGGCCGCAATCTTTGGTCAGAAACCGGCATGCCCCTGCTTGAAGCGCAAGGTCAGATTTGGTTTGGTCCCTGTGCATAGTGAGAGCGATAACCCTTGTTTCTGGGAACTGCGAGGAGATAATTCGGGTTGCTTCGATCCCGCCGAGAACAGGCAGGCTGATGTCCATAAGGACCACGTCTGGGTTGAGATCTACGACCATCTCAATAGCTTCATAGCCATCCACGGCTTCTCCCAACACTTTCAGGTTCGGGAAACGTTCGAGACTAAAACGCAAAGCCCCCCTCTTTAAGAAATTATCATCGACAACGACGACCCCAATGAGACGTTCTAAGAGGATAGCTGTCATCTGAGCACCCTTGGTCGATCTATAAAAGGTAACGCTGGAAGAGCCAGCAACCCAGAGAAAAGACTTAACTCACGTACTTTAGAAAGACCCCAACCGGGCACCCGGGTTACAACAGGGTTTGATCCATGTCACGGATTCAGACAATTTAAATGGAGATGCTTGTTAGAACTATTGAGGGGCCGCAGGGCAGGTGCAACGGGTAGGCTTTGGATTTTCAGTGTGGTGGATGCCCGACGACCTTGAATGGCCCCGGTGAGCATTCCCTAATCGCCTGGAGCAGTTTCTCCCTGCCGCAGTCCTTGGTCAATACCTGGCAAGCACCAACCTGGAATGCTTTGTCTGAATAGATTCGGTGAGTGTGCATCGTGAGAATAATAACCTTGGTGTCGGGAAACCTGGAATTAATGATACGGGTTGCTTCAATGCCATCGAGGACAGGCATGCTGATGTCCATGAGAACAACGTCGGGGCGGATAAACTCGACCATGCCAATTGCTTCAAATCCGTCCTCGGATTCAGCCACTACCTTTAGATTCGGAAGGCGGTCTATGCTGGTATGCAAGGCGCACCTGAATAATTTGTTGTCGTCAACGATCCCAATCCGGATAGGGCGGTCCGATATGACAGCTGCCATCTAATTGACCTTGGTTTGAGCCTTGATTTCTGCATCCGGTTAAGCTTTAAGGGACGCAGTGAACCAATGCAATGGGGTGAATCAGGGCAAATCATAAAAGCCCGAGAAACTGCTTGGCCTGGTATTCAAACTCCCGGGTTTCCACTTCCACTTCCCGTTGGTTGGCCTCCTCAGAAACGGTCACAGTGACATATCCACCAGCCCCCGAAAATGAGATGCAGCAAGAGCCTCGTTCAGTCTCATCCAAGCCCTCACCACCTTTTCCGAAATAACCAGAGGCCTTGGCAATAATTTCATCTGTGTTCAGCCGGGATTGTTTTGCAATTCGGAGCATGGCTGCTTCTCCTTTGGATTTATGAGATGACACCGCCTCTTTTCTCTGGGATTTAAATCGTTCTTTGGCTAAGGGCCATTTCTGATTGCAGCAAGGATTTCCTCGGGGCTGCAGCTATGGCACAGGTGAAAGCATGCCCCGGTTTGGCATAGACTGCCTTCCAGGGTGGGTTTTGAAAGTAGAGGCAGCATAGTGGTTTTTGAATCCATAGACAGGACGATGACCCTGGTATTGTCGAATTTAGCGACAATCGTTTCGGTGGTCTCCAAACAATCGGTGAAGGGTTCTTTATTGTCCAGCAAAATTACGTCCGGTTTCTGTTCTTCCACCTTTTTGACCCCAGCAAGGTCGGTCTGCGCTACCACAGTGATGTCCGGCTCCTTCCCAAGGAGCTTCGCCAAATGCTCCCGGTATTTTGGATTATCATCGATGATAGCAACTCTGACCATTGGAAAACTCCCATGTAATGGTTTAAATGAGATTGACCGGCAGAAACAGGGGTTAGCGGCAACTGCTGGAGGTTCCGAGAGTTTATCCGGAGAAGAAAAAGCTAATCAAGCTCAGGGGTATGTCAAGGGCTGAATGGTTGGAGCCCGTCGGTCTTAAAAAGTTTTGTAAAGCCAGTCAGAAGGTATTTCTTAGCGTTTTGCTGACAAGTTTTGTTACGGATCGGTCAAGATCCTCAAGGTCAAACGGCTTCATCAGAATCTTGCCAGCCTTTGCCTCTTTTGCCAATTCATCGGGTTCTTTTCCCCATCCAGTCATGGCAATGACTGGAGTTTGAGGGGATCTGATTTACCTGGGCTTGATCCTTGATTTTTCATCCGGTTAAACGTTAAGGGGCACAGTGCACCAATTCAATGGGGTGGATCAGGTATTCTGAATACAGACAGATGCGAAGCAGCTGAGTTACAACACCGCTCCGCCTGAAACGATTGCTCAGGACGGATAACCACTTAAACCTATGGTTGGGGGTGTGTCAAAATTGGATGCCGATAGTGGGTTAATTTTTAATGCCGATTGACAAAGGAGCCCTGAAATGAACTATGACAGACGGTGGCCGTTTAAAAAGAATACCCCTTGGGAGTCAAAAGGGTCTTCCCAAGGGGCTTGCTGGTTTGGAAGGAATACAAATTAGCCGCGTGGTAGATCTTTGACAGGCTTCCGGCTTACTTCATGCCTTCCGCTTTCTCCCACGTGGCAATACTATAGATCCAATGCCCAGAGAAAGGTTTCAAGTCCCTCAGCTGAATTACCATGTTGTTCCAATCATCCCTACCATGAAACCTACCATGAAAATACATTTTCGACCCTATTTCCAGTTGGGAATCCACCGGGGTAATAGTTTATCAAACAGATTGAACCCAACTTCATCTGTTTCTCCTCCTCCTTCCACCCTGGGCACTCCAGCCTAAAAGCCTAAATTTCTGGGGTGCCTGGGTTGGATCTTGCCCTCTCCTCCTTGAACATGCTGGAGTTGGTGCTTATCCCTGACCCACAACTGAAATTCAACTGTAAAAAGGGAGGTTGCCATGAACTATCAAACCAGTATAAGCGACAACTGCCCTTTTCATCCCGCTTGATAATCATGGACATGATGCTTATCACGAGCCGAATGGCACTGAACCTTCACAAAAGGAGGCTGCCATGAGCATCAACGATCTCAGTATCAGAAGGAC
Source organism: uncultured Desulfatibacillum sp. (assembly GCA_964570965.1). Taxonomy (GTDB): domain Bacteria; phylum Desulfobacterota; class Desulfobacteria; order Desulfobacterales; family SpSt-501; genus SpSt-501. Next base: position 6,262 of record CAZNAX010000092.1, on the reverse strand, counting down.
TCACGAGGGGCATTTCGTCCTTGTTCACTTAGACAAAATCCAAAAAACAGAGATGGAAAAACATCGGTCGGCAGACCTGGAGGAGATTGTAGACCGGCTCTTGGATGGGCATGAAAAATCCAGCATCAACAGGGGGGGCTCTCGGGATTATGGCCCCGTTATGGAAATCATCAGAAACCTGTTCCAGAAGTATCCTTACCAAACGGTTGAGGGCTTCCCAACAAGGTGGACTGACACCCTGGAGCTCTACGGTTGCCTTCGTGAGGAATTGGCTCGATATAACGTCAATCCGGATCAGGAACGTAAGGAGGTTGCCAATCTCGTTTTTTACAAAGGCCCAGAGTGGGTCTGGAAAAACAGGTTGAGGTTGGTGGCCGAGAGGGTTTTCTCATTGAGTTCGGAGGACTGGCAAAGGACACAAACTGAAGTATCGTGAATGCGCCTGGGTGCACATTCATCAGAAAGAGGGGTTTGAAGAAATCTCAAGACCGTTCCCAGATCCAAAAACCGCCCTCCTGGGTGAGAAAGACCCTCCAAATCGCCTTGGCAGGCTATAAAAAATGTATTACTTCTTTACCGTCAAGTTCGATCGGCATGGATTAGCAAGTTCGCGGATGAAGGTTTGTCTCATCGGGAGGGTTCAAGGATGCGCACAAACATTATGCGGCGTGCGATGGGTCTTCTGGCGGTTACAGCGGCTCTCGGAAGCGGCTGTGTGATGACGAATGTCGGCAGTGTTCATTCCAGCGTCGATATCACCCGGCAATTCCAAGGGCTGGAGATCAACCCCAACTACCGCTACTGGTATTTGAATCAGGAGAACAACCCCTTCGGCGTGCTCGGCCTCGATCGAGAGTATGATTTCGAGGGCGGACCGCAGTGGGGGACGCTTGACCCGGACGCTGCAAAATTCAAAAAGGTGGTGGGGCTGGTGCAGAGCTTTCCGGAAAAGGGGTCAAAGGCCTCGGGTTTTGAAATCATGGATTCCCAGGGGCGCCAGATAGGTGTTTGGTTCTCCAGTTTGAACGCCGGTGTTACAGTCGACTCTAATAAAAGGATGGTGTCGGTTACAACCCCGACTCCCTGGCTCAGGCCTTACAGCATGTTCCTGCCGAAAAGAAGTGGAGCGTCGGCTCCAGGGGTCGGTCGAGTCAAGGTCCAGGGCCAAAAGATTTGACTAGGCGAAAACCCACGTGGCTGGTGCGGGCAGTGGCATTACCGTAATAGCGCGCGGACGACCGGCAATAACGGGCCAATACGCCCCAGCCGCCTCCCCGGACCACACGGGAGGTCCCCCGTTTTTTGTCGATCCAGGCGGCAGAACCGTCTATCGGCGCACCGTCATAGGTTGCATGCCAATCATCCTCCACCCATTCCCATGCATTTCCGGCCATATCGTAAAGACTCCAGGCGTTTGATTTTTTTTGAGACACCGCATGGGTCTTGTTGCCGGAGTTCGCGGAGTACCACGCGAATTCGCCAAGCCTTCCGGCGTCGTCGCTGAAAAAAAATTCGGACTCGTTGCCTGCGCGGGCGGCGTATTCCCATTCCGCTTCACTGGGGAGACGGTAGCCTGCCGTACCCTCCATCTGGTTGAGCCGGCTGATGAAGCGTTGGGCATCTTCCCAGGATACCATTTCGACCGGGCAGTCCTCGCCGCATTCTTTGAACGACGAAGGATTGTCCCCCATGACGCGCTGCCATTGCCCTTGAGTGACGGGAGTCCTCAGCAGATAAAAAGGCCGTTCGATTTTCACGGAGCGGAAAGGCTTCTCGCTTTTGTACAATACCTCTGTCCCCCCAAACCGTCGAATAAGCTCTTCGATTCCTATGCGGCTTCCCATGGTGAACGCTGCGGCCGATGCCGGTATGAGAACAAACTCCATGCCGATGCTATTGGCAATCTTCTTGTGTGAAGATGCCTCCCTGGGCTTGGCGGCGGCTGTCGGTTCTTCTGGCTTAACCTGAGCGGCCCAAGTTTTATAATCAGGCGTTGGCTGTGCAGGCGCTAATTCTCTGACCGTTGGCCGGGGCGGCTTCTGCAGATGAGGCTTGGCCAGGGGCGGGGGCGTTTTTAGATCACGGGTCGGCGCTTCGAGCTTTGGTTCTTTGACAATCGGCGGGATTGTTTTAGGCGGCTCCGTCCTTGCTTTGGGAGGCGAGGATTCAGTGGCATAGGTTGGTGGTTCAGACTTCGGTTCCTCCGACGAGGCCTGGGCCGGCTTCTCCGGTTCCGGCTTGATGGACGAAGCTGAAACTTCCTTTTCGACAGAAGGCGCTTCCCCAATCGCTTCCTTGGTGACGGATGGTCTTGCATCCGCTGGTTCCGGTTTGACCGAGTGCTCGGCAATCTCGATTCCAGGTTTCGTTGCGGAGTCTTCCAGCGGTGCCCTGCGAGGTTGGAATAGCTCTTTGTTGATGAACACTGCCACGCCTAAGGCAATCATGACGAACAGCGCGACCAGCCCTCCGATCCTCGCTGTCGATCCTCTTCCGCGTGGTTTCGTTATTGCGGGTTGCGGTGCGGATGGTTCGGAGTCGGGCCGCCTATCATCATCTGGAAGTTTTTCATCGGGGATTGACTCGGTAAGTGTTGTCTCGGAAGCTTCTAACGCCAGTACTTTTGCATCGGGCGGCCCGAGCAAATCCGTCAATGCTTTTATCAGCTGCTGAAAGCCGGCATGATCCGACTCTCCCCTCCAGTCGATGAGGTTGGCTGCTTGAATCCGCTTGAATTCAAAAGGAATTTCGACTTCATCCAGCAACGCCGGGATTAAAATCCTTCTTCGGGCCCCTTCAGCAGCCTCGTTGCTCACCCAGTCAGATTTTACGGATGTTGCGGTCCAAAGAACGACCAAACACCTGGCATCGGCCAAAGCCTCCTCGATTACCCTGGAAAAAGTCTTCCCGGGCGGTATAATGCGGTCCCACCAGACAGACCGGCCGTGAGCCTCCAAGGCCTTCACAACCGGTATGACTCGCTCCCGGTCCTCGCTGGAATAACTGACGAAAATGTCAGCCATATCCCCCAACTTTCTTTGCTTGTTTTCAGAGATAAGGGATCAGCTATACGAATGTTTCCACGCCTTGGGAAGGATGACTGCTATCGATAGTTCAATATGAGGGCAAAAGAGGATAAGTCAACAGAACTGCGAGGACGATTTCGTTTGCGGATCGTGCAAGGATCAACACAGTAACTATTATGTAGAGTTAATTCCGGCGAGGATGGATATTCCGACGACCAGATGACCGTTGTAGGGGCCGTCTGCAATCTCAGTGATATGCTCCACTCTTGAGCGGTAATCTCCGGATGGCCCTTGGTAATTCATGGGTAAAATCAGGCGAACGTTCAGCCCCTGGCCGACTTGGATCATTTTCAGGAAATTAGAGTCAGACCTCACCACAATTCCGGCCCCCTCATTGGACAAATCTCTTACCTTCAGCTGGTAAAAGGGGCCGCCCGCCAATCTGATCTCCACCATCGGGTTGGATAGGTGGGTCGATCGGTACCGGCTGCGTCTATCCGGGATCCGGCTCAAGTCGGTAGCTTCGCCTGGATTCTTCATGCCACTCTCCTTCGGCCGCGAGACAATCTTTATTCCGTATTCGGTATTTTTTCGATATAACTTGAGTTCTTTACTTGTTTTCTCAACTACATCTTTCAGGAGAACGCTTCCGGCATGTTGGAATTGGCCTTAATCGCCGATGACCTCACCGGCGCCGCCGACACGGGCATTCAGTTTCGGCCGGTGTTTGCACCGGTCCATCTGGTCGACCATCGCTTTCTATCGATCGACCCCGACCCATTCGGGGCGTCCCCCCAAGCGCTCTCCATTTGTACCTCCAGTCGCGGCCTGCCCTCGGCCGAGGCCTATCGGGTGGTATTCGACGTCTGTCAAATGCTCGGCCGGCACGCCCCGCGGCGGGTCTACAAGAAGATCGATTCGGCGCTGCGGGGGAACATCGGCGCCGAACTCGAAGCGGTGATGGACGCTTTAAACATCGGCCTGAGCTTCATCGCCCCGGCTTTTGTCGAGCAGGGCCGGACCACGGCAGGAGGCGTTCACCTCATTTACGGAACACCGGTCGCCAGAACCGAAATGCGGCGCGATCCGGTCGCACCCGTTTGTGAATCGCGCCTTCCCGACTGGGTCGGCCTGCAGGCCCACCTCCCGATCGCGCACATCGATCTGGAAGTTTTGAATCAGGGCTCAGCCGCTGCCGCCGCCGCCATCGGTCACGCCGCTGACAGCGGCGTTCGGCATTTCACGTTCGATGCCGCTGCGGCGGAGCACCTGGACGCCATCGCGTATCTGGCGCTGCATCATTTTCCACAAGCACTGCTTTGCGGGTCGGCGGGATTGGCCCGGAGCATGGCCCAGGCGCTTGGGACCCAGCGGACTCCTTCGCCCTCTGCCCCCATCGGGATGAACCCTGCGCTTTCCGGTCATTGGCTGTTTATCTGCGGCTCCGCTTCCGAGCGCTTGCACCGACAAGTGCAGGTTCTATCAGAGCAGCTGAATGTCAGCGTCGAGACCTTGGAGCCTGACGGCCCTGCGATCGGCCGACCTCCGGAAGGCTGGGCCGCCGCTATCCGGCGTGCGGCCCAGCGGCTGACAGACGAAGACCTGGTTATGACGCTTGCGCCGCCGTCATCAGACGCGGTGCTCATCGATTCCGACCGGCTTATGGCGGGGTTTGCGGACGCGGTCCAGGCGGTGATCGCGGCCGTCCGACCCGCGGGTCTCTTTCTGTCCGGCGGCGATACGGCCCTGGCGGTAATGGAACGGCTTGGGGCTCGGGGGATCCGCCTGGAGTGCGAAGTGGGCAGCGGAATGGTTTTCGGCAGTTTCATGGGCGGGTCTATGGAGGGGGTGCCGGTGGTTACCAAGGCCGGTGCGTTCGGTGGGCCGGAGGTTCTGCTAAAATTGAAAGAGGCCCTCTCGGCCATGCACGCGATCGGCCGAATTTGACCGTGTAAGGCTTCAGCAGCCCGCTTTCCGGATAGTTCCCCCGGGGAGGGGAAATCCTATGCGAACGGAAAAGAAAATGCGTTCATTCCGCCGCGGCACTGGACAGAGCCACGATGGTCGCCCCCCAGCCGCCGGCTTCCAGAGGCGCGTCATGAAAGGCGATGACAAAGGGATTGCGACGCAGCAATTCGTGCACGCGCTGCTTCTGGATTCCCTTGCCTTTTCCGTGAATGATGCGCACCGATGGGAACCCTGCCTGCACGCATGCCTCGATATAATCCTCGATCAGAGGCGCAAGGTCCTGCGGCCGGAAAGTGTGCAGATCAATTGCGTCTTCAATGGGGATACGGATCGGATGCATGGCGTCGATCCTGATTTTAATACGGTATGCAGCCCCGCCTTGCTTCCGGCGATTTCACCGGTGGGGTCGTCATGATGGCAGAGCCGCTCATCATTTATGGGTTACCGCCGCTGGCCTATCTGCTAGGTTCGATTCCATGGGGTCTGGTGCTCACACGCCGGTTTACAACCGCTGACCTCCGCCGCTGCGGCAGCGGCAACATCGGAGCTACCAACGTCGCCCGTGCGGCTGGACCCGTCTTGGGGCTGGTCACCCTGGGATTGGATATTTTCAAGGGCTGGGCGCCGGTGGCCCTCGCAGGGCACCTGACCTTGTCGGAGGCCGCCGTCGAGCCCTATGGCGTGGTCCTGGCCCTGCTGGCCGTCTTGGGTCATCTTTTCCCCATCTATACCTGCTTGCGAGGCGGAGGCAAAGGGGTCGCGACCGCCGCCGGCGCATTTTTCGCGCTGGCACCTCTGGCCGTTTGGATCGCTCTGGGGATGTTCGGCGTGGTCTTTGCGCTGACCCGTCGAGTCTCGGCCGGATCGCTTGCCGCTGCCGCTGCGCTGCCAATAGCCGTTTTCGGCGTCAGCGGCTCGGCCATGTATGGCGGCGGCGCTGCGATCGCGGCGGTTCTAATCTTCATGCGCCATTCGTCCAACCTCCGGAGGCTTTGGGCCGGAACCGAGCCGCCCTTCAGACTCGGCCCCCCGCCCGGCCGCTGAGCAATCCATCCGCTCGACGGTTCCCCCTGCCGCCGACCGGTTCAAAAACCAGCCAGGCCCCACCCGAGAGCGAGCCCCCCCGCCAGCACCAGATGGCTTTCCACCAAAAACTCCAGCCGTACGCCCGGGAGCAGAAGGCTCCTTTCGAAGGCCAGGAGGACGGCAAACATGACTGCCGGGCAAAGGGATAAAGTGACGGCGAAGGCCGGTACCGGGGTCAGGGC
>CAZNAX010000091.1:0-12467 GCA_964570965.1 uncultured Desulfatibacillum sp. | reverse complement strand
TCATGGTCTTCCTGATCAACATCTGGTACACGGTCAAGGGCAAGCTCGGCGACGTTCATGCTGACATCGGAGCCAAGTTCGTCTTCACCGGAACCATCTTTTATTTTTTCGCCAACATCCAGGGCTCGATGATGGCTCTGCCGGATGTACAGCGCATCACCCACTTCAACAACTGGGTGGTCGGCCATGCCCACATCGGGGTCTTTGCATTCTCCGGTGTGACCGCGCTGGGAGGTCTGTACTTCATCCTGCCGAGGATCACGGGCCGGCCTCTGCACAGCCTGTTCCTGGCGGACCTGCAGTACTGGCTCGTGCTGATCGGGGTCACCGGCTTCGGGATCGTGCTCACGATCGTTGGGCTGATCCAGGGCCAGGCCTGGTATAACGGCGAAACCCTCTACCGCACCCTGCCTGAGATCCAGCCCTACTACGTGGTGCGCGCCGCATTGGGCGCTTTGATCGTGGTCGGCGCCTACCTCGGGCTCTACAACATTCTGCGGTCGCTTTATCTCAACCGGGGAGCCTCTGCATGAGAATGACCCCTGTCTTCATCCTGGTCGGCGTTCTGTCCCTACTGACCGCCATCGCGCTGACGATGGTATATTGGCCTTATGCCCGCCATGACCGGACCCCATCGGAGCTTTTCCGGCCGCGGACGTCGGAGGAAGAAGCCGGGCGTAAAATCTATGTGCAAAACGGCTGCGTCTACTGTCACACTCAATCCATCCGGACCTTCGACTGGGAAACCGGCCCGGAGCGTATCGCTCAGTCCGGAGATTATGCCGCCGACGAACCCATTCTGTTGGGTTCCCAGCGCACGGGCGTAGATCTCTCGCATGATGGGGGCGAGCACCCGGATGATTGGCAGATAGCGCACTTCATCAATCCCCGTTTCACACGACCCAGCTCCCTCATGCCGAATTTCGGCTGGCTGGGCATAGAGCGCCTGCAGACGCTCACGACCTATGTCCAGAGTCTGGGGCTTAAAATGGCGGATCATCGCCTTGAGCGCCAGCGCCACTGGAAACAGGAGTCTATCAAGGCCTATGAAGCCGGGCCCGACGCCAACGTCCGCTGGCTGGTGGCCCAGGTTCCTGAAGGTTGGCACCGCATTCCCAATCCTTATCCGACCACACCTGCCAGCTTGCAACGGGGGCACCGGATATATCAGTACTTCTGCATCGGCTGCCACGGCCCAGTCGGCGACGGCATGGGCCCTGGCCAGCCCTGGATGTACCCCCCGCCGCTCAACTTCACGATCTTGAAGGGCCGGGAGACTTCAGGCGGCATTCTATACTATCAAATCATGAACGGCATCACCGGGACGGCCATGCCCTATTTCAAGCGCGATCTGGAATCCCAGAAGATCTGGGAGGTGGGAAATTACGTCGCCTATTACTTCATCAACCAAAGCGACGCCAATCAGGAGCCGAAAGGAATCGACGCGGCGTGGGAGCCTTAGGACATTTGATTCCGAATTTCAAATTTCAAATTTGAGATAAATGCTATGTACTTTCCTTACTTCATCACTTACATGGCCATCGGTTTCGCAATCAGCCTGGCGGTATTTATATGGGCGCTGGACCGCGGGCAGTTCCGCGACCAGCGCCGGGCGCGGTTTCTGCCCCTGGAAGGCACCCCAGCCGCTGCGCCGGCCAGACTGAACCGCAAGGGGCTGATCGAAACCTGGGGGCTGTTCGCGCTGGCCTGCTGCGGGCTGGCCGCCAGCGCTAGCGTGATTGTTTTTGCTTTGACCCACAGCCGATAGGTAACCTATGCGTAATTTTGATATTTTGAACATCCAGCATGTCGTCTTGTACCTGTTCCCGACCCTGGCGTTTATCCTGATCTTTGCCGCCGGCCTGGGATATGTCTACATCCGACGCGGGACATCGGAGGATCGTCGGACCCGCATCGTTGAAGAATACCCCGGCGGCATCGAGGGCCGCAACGCACCGTTTCCGTTGGTGGTGACCCTGATCATCGCCGGTACGTTCATCTGGAGCCTGCTTTATATCGTTTTGACCGGACTTTTTAAGGTGAAAATATGAGCCCGCACCCGGAGCATGCGACCTCGCGGGCGAAGACGTGGCTGCTGGTGGCGGGCATGCTGGGCATCGTTTTCTTCCAGGGCTGGCTCGCCTACACGGTTATCGGCGATCTGGGTCAGCCGGATTGGGACTACCGGCCGATCCCGGATGTCTATGGCGAGTCGGCCTATGCCATGTATGCGCCGGTCCCCTATCCGCAGCATGTCCGCGGTTTGCAGGGGCAGGAATCCCTCCCGCTCAGGGTCCTGACGATCCAGGGGGTTCCATGAAAACGCTGCTGGCATTGGCCGTGGTCTTGGTCGGCGCGCTGGGGGCCTACCATGCCCTGGTGTTCTACGACAACGACTTCCGCTACGGCCGCATGCGCGAAACGCCGGCCGTAAAACCGCACGAAGAGCCGCTGATTGGAATGGAGGCCGGAATCGTGCCGGTAGCCGGCGGCGAGGCGCTTTTGCGCGCCACGCCCGAATCAATGATCAAGCCTCCTTTGGCGATGGAGGCGGCGGAAGTCATTTCCCGCGGGAAGGCCGTGTACTTCACCTTTTGCGCGCAGTGCCATGGGCCGAACTACGACGGAAACGGCACCGTTGGTCAGAGTTTCGCACCGCTGCCGACCGATTTCCGCTCGCCCGCCGTGCAGTCCAAGTCGGCCGGGGCGCTTTTCAAGAGCGTGAGCTATGGCATTGCCGGCGGACGCCAGCCGCCGCTGGAGACCACCATCACCATCGACGACCGCTGGAGCGTGGTCGCCTTTGTCAAGTCTATGGGAGTGCCCAACTGAGCTGACCCATCGCCATGCCGAAAGCCAAGCCGACTGCCGAAAACCGTGCGGCCGCGCGCGCGGTCTGCGACCTTTGCGGGCTCACCCTGCGCGGCGAGCGGATCGAGGACGAGTGGGGAGGCCGGACCTATCGGTTCTGCTGCACGGGCTGCCGCCAGGTCTTCAGCATTCTGCTGCAAGCCGCCGGATCCGCTGACCCCGCCGCCTTCCGTCGCAGCGAGCTTTACCGCCAATGCCAGGAAAGCGGCATCATCCCGCGCTCCGCGGACGCCCCGCCGTTGGCCCCCGCCACCCCTGGGCACGCCTCCCCAGAGACGTCGACTCCCGCGGCGGAGGGCCTCCCCCTGACGTTGAAGGTCGAAAACATGTGGTGCCCGGCCTGCGCCTGGCTGATCGAAACCGCGCTGTCCCAAGCCGCCGGGGTCTGCTCCGCGGTCTGCAGTTTTGCCACCGACCAGCTGCGGGTGGAATACGACCCGGTCGTCACCAACCCGAACCAGATTCGTTCCATCGTCCAGCGATTCGGCTACTCCGTGATGCTGCCGGACGATATCCGCGATCAGGGCCTGCGGCGGCGGGAGTGGATCCGCTTCGGGGTCGCGACGTTCCTCACCATGAACGTCATGATGCTCTCGTTTGCGCTTTACTTCGGGTTTTTCACCGATCTGCCCCCTGAATCCGTGGCGAGCATCTCCTGGCCCATGGCAGGGATGGCGGCGGCCGTGATCGGGTACGGCGGTTCGCCTTTTTTGCTAAGGGCGTGGCGGGGTCTGCGGCACGCCGCCTTCAGCATGGAAGCCCTTATTTCGGTGGGCGCCCTAAGCGCTTTCGTCTTCAGCACCTTCAACCTGCTGGCCGGAAGCATCCACCTCTACTACGACACCGCCTGCATGCTGATCACCCTGGTCCTGCTGGGAAAAACCCTTGAACGGCGCGCCAAAGATCAGGTTCTCGAAGGATTGGAGGGCCTGCTCGCGCTGATGCCAACCAAGGTCCGAATCGTCGAGGATGCTTTCCCCGAGGGCCGCTTTATCGCCGCCGAACGCCTGATTGCGGGCGACCTCTTCCGGGTCGCAGAAAATGAAATCGTCGCGGCCGACGGCGTCGTCGTTTCCGGAACCGGCACCAGCGACGAGTCCTCCATCACCGGCGAGCCGAGGCCGCTGGTGAAAAAACCCGGCGACCCCATCCGCAGCGGCAGCCGCCTGCACCACGGCAGCCTCACGATCTGCGCGAACCAGGTCGGCGCCGAATCGACGCTGGGGCAGATGATCGCCATCGTTCAAAACACCTTGACGCTCAAGGCTCCCGGCGGGAGCCGGACTGAAAAAATCCTGCAGGGATTCGTACCCGCCATTCTGGCACTGGCCGCAGCCACGGGAATGGCAGCCTGGCTGCACGGACAGGAGGCCGATGCGGCCATGCTCCGCGCCGTCACCGTCACCGTGATTGCCTGCCCCTGTGCATTAGGCATCGCCATTCCCCTCACCCGCGTGGCCGGCGTAGCGCTGGCGGCCCGCAAGGGCATGCTCATCCGCAGCTTTTCAGCTTTCGAACGGGTGGATGCGCTCGACACCCTCGTTCTCGACAAAACCGGAACCGTGACCCGCGGGGATTGGAAGCTCAAAGGCATCATCCCGTTCGGCGGCTTCACCCGCGAGAAGGTTCTCGCCCTGGCATCCGGTTTAGAGCAGGGGGCTGCCCACCCCATCGCGCTCGAGCTGCTGCGCGAGGCCCGCGAACGTCATATCCGGCCGGAACGCGTGGCGGTGGTGCAGGACGAGGGTAACGGAATGAGCGGCTTATGGGAAGGGCTCGAGGTCAAAATCGGCTCCGGCGGGTTTCTGGCGGAGGAATTTGCAGGCCAGGAATTATGGCTTGAGCCGCTTCACCGGCTAGGTTCTGGCAACTCCTTCGTCTATTTATCGGCCGGCTGCCGACCGGCTGCCGTGCTGGTCTTCGGCGATGAGCTGCGCGAAGGCATCGAACCGGTGGTGGCCGATTTGCAGCGCCGGGGGCTGCGCGTGCTCCTGGTGTCCGGCGACGGCATGGAGACGACTCTGGCCATCGGCCGCAAGCTGGGCATCACGGAAGCGATAGGGGGCCGGTTGCCTGCGGAGAAGGCCGAATTCTTATCCGAGTTGCAGAAACGGGGAAAAAAGGTGCTCATGGTCGGCGACGGCATCAACGATGCGCCGGCTCTGGCCCAGGCCGACCTGTCGCTGGCCGTCTTTGCCGGTGGAAGCCTGGGCAAGGAAGTGGCCGACGTCACCCTGATGCGCGCTGAACCGTCCCAGATCACCGAATTCCTGGATTTCGCCCGAGCCGTCAATCGCAAGATCCGCCAGAACCTCATCCTGACTTTCCTCTACAACGCCGTCAGCATCCCCATCGCCATGAGCGGCCTGCTCTCGCCTCTGGTCGCCGTCTGCGCCATGCTGCTGAGCAGCCTGAGCGTCATCGGCAACACCTACCTGTTGGTTCGAAAACAGGCATAGGTCGTGTCCCGTTTTTTTCTGATTGCCAAAGACTCAAACCTATAGGAGTTATGCAGCCAGCTGGATCGATACGGCATTTTCGTCGGACAGCACGCGGTCGATTTCCAGCAGAATCTTAACCCCGCCTCCAATTTTGGCCATGCCCAAAATATAATCGATCTTCAGATTTGATCCGAATTCGGGTGGGCTTTGGATATCCTCCTCGCGAACATTCAGAACCTCTGAGACCGCATCGACCACGATGCCCACTTGGATGGTCCTGGATGAGGCGCTGATTTCAACCACGATGATACAGGTCCGTTCCGTGTATGCCGCTGCCTCCATGCCGAACCGCAACCGCAAATCAATAACCGGGATCACCTTGCCGCGCAGGTTGATCACCCCCTTGACGTGCGCGTGAGTCTGCGGCACGCAGGTAATCGGCATCATCCCGATGATCTCCTTGATCTTCATGATCCGGATGCCATACTCTTCTTTGGCCAACGCGAACGTCAGGTATTTTCCGGCGAGAACATCCACTTTTTCATTAGGGTTTGACATGAGTTCCTCCAATTACGCAAACACCATGCAGTTGCGGGACGCTGAACCTTTTGTTCAACCAGCCAAGTTCAGCGTCTCCATCCGGCAGTCATCGGCCCGGTTGCTCGAAGGCCCTAAAAATTTTTCAAATCCGCATCATCCATGGGAATGATTTGTTCGGCAGTCGGCGCAGCCAGCGACCGGCCGGCGCTCTTTTTGAGCTGCCGGTTTACTTTTTTACAGTCCTTCATCCCGTTCGCTTTGGAATCGGCCTTCTGGACCTTTAAATGACTCCCTCCGATCATGGTCAAAAGGTCGTTCACCATGGCCTTCATCGTTTCGGCCTGGGCGTTCATCTCCTCGGAGGCAGAGGCGGACTCCTCGGCGCTGGCGGCATTCTGCTGGGTCACCTTGTCCATCTCGGATACGGCCTTGTTCACCTGCTCGGTCCCTTGGGCCTGCTCCTTGGAGGCGGCCGCGATTTCACCCACCAGATCGGCCACCTTGTCGGCACTATCCGTCACCTGGCTGAAGGCGCTGTTGGTCGAAGACATCAGGGTGGAACCATCCTTGACCTTCTTCACGGTCTCCTCAATCAGATTGGCGGTATTTCGGGCCGCATCGGCCGCCCGCATAGCGAGGTTTCGGACCTCATCCGCCACCACCGCGAAACCGGCGCCGGCTTCACCGGCCCGGGCGGCCTCCACGGCCGCGTTCAGCGCCAGCAGATTGGTCTGAAAGGCGATCTCGTCGATGGTTTTAATGATCTTGGAGGTGTCTTCACTGGCCTTGGTGATTTCATCCATGGACCGGCACATCTGGGACATGGAGTCCTTCGCCTGGGCGACCACCCTCCTTGTTTCTTTCATCAGATCATCGGCTTGTTGGGCATTGTCCGCATTCTGACGGGTCATGGAGGCCATTTCCTCCAGCGAGGCCGACGTCTCTTCGATGGAAGCGGCCTGTTCAGACGCCCCCTCGGCCAGTTGCTGGCTGCTGGAGGAAATCTGTGAGGCGGCCGACGCCACTTGGTCGGCTCCTTCGTTCAAACCGGCGACGATCCGAGTGATCGGCCGGGTGATGCTGCGGCGGGTGAAAACAAAACTCACCAACAGCACGGCGACCAAAGCAGTCAAGGAGATACCACCGATCCACAGCACGACGCCTTGAATGCTTTTCTGGATATTCTGTTTCGCCGCCTCAATCTCCTGGTTCAACTGATCGGTTTCCGCCTTCAACCGGCGCTCCAGATCTGCGCGCCGGGCATTGACCATGACGTCAATGTCATCGATGTAAAGCCCGGTACCGATGATCCATCCCCATTCCTTGAAAAGTTTGACGAAGGAGAGCTTGGGCTGGGGCTTATCCGCACCGTATTTGGGCCAGAGATAGTCGACGAAGCCTTCCCCGGAATCCTTGCCCACCCGGGCAAATTCGACAAAAAGCCTTTTCCCGTTGGGGTCCTTGTTATCGGTCAGATCCTGACCGTCCATCTCGGGCTTGTAGGGATGCATCACCATGCGGGGGTGCAGATCGTTGATCCAGAAGTAGTCCTTGTCCTCGGGCCCGTACCGCAACGCCTTAATGAGTTCAAAGACCTGCTTCTGTCTGGCATCGGGGCTCAGGCTCGTATCTTTGACGACGGCCGCCAGGAGGCTCATGGCGGTCTGCACCTGGGACTTGAGATATTCTTTTTTGAGCGCCATCAACTCTTCACGAAAAGCCGCCGCCTGCTTTTCGCCGTCCGCCCTGATTCGTTGCAGATTGTCCTGCCCCAGGCGCTCGATCTGGGCGATGGTTTCAATTCCCGATTGGCGTGTTTTCCAGGTCGAAACCAGCCCGGACGATACAGCCGTAAGAACCAGGGCGGCCGTGATTAGGATGATGATTTTGGTGTTTAGCTTCATGCGATGCACCTCCCGGTGAAATCGGCCCCATGGAATGTGCCAATGGAGCGGTTGATTCAGCTGAAAAACGGATGGCAGCGGGAGGGCCGTTGAGATGATCGCTGGAAAGCAGCTCAAGGGTGCATACTGCCGTCGGGCCGAGTCAGATGGATAATGGCACGGACCTCACCACTTGAAAACGCTTTCGGCAGCTAGCGAAAAAACTTTAATTCGACGCGGGACTGCGGAATCAAGAAAATCAATTTAAAATCCTCCCCTCCGATGGTCAAAGGAAAAGGAGGGGGGGATTCTATTCCGCGCATGCAGCTCTCAAGCTTTCAGATGCTCTTTAAACCAAGCCAGGCAGCGCGCCCAGGCATCCTTGGCGGCGTTTTCGCGGTAGCTGGGCCGGTAGTCCGCGTGGAAGGCGTGCGGCGCATCCCGGTAGAGGATGAACTCCGCCGTCTTGCCGGCGGCCTTGAGGGCGGACTCCATTTCCTTTACATCGGCGACGGGTATGCCCGTATCGGCCTCGCCGTAAAGCCCGAGAACAGGCGCTTGGATCTGCGCCGCCACATCCAGCGGTCCTGCCGTGCGAACTCCCGCCGTCTTCGGGGGCTTGATCTGGCCGTACCAGGCCACGGCGGCCTTCACCTCGGGACTCTGGGCCGCGAAAAGCAGGGTGTAAAGCCCACCGCGGCAGAAACCCGTCACGCCCATGCGGTCGGCGTGCGCCTCCGGAAGCTTCTTCGCGTAGGCGATGATGGCGTTGAGATCGGTCATGACCTGGGCGTCCGGGACGGCGTTGACCACCTTGAACAGAGCCTCCCGATTCTCGATATGCAGTACGCCGCCGGTACGGGCGTAGGGCTCGAAGGTGATGGCGAGGAAGCCGCGCGTGGCAAAGCGGCGCACCACATCCTTGATGTACTCGTGCATCCCCCAGATCTCAGGAATGACGATCACGACCGGATACTTCCCGGCGGCAGACGGCCGGGCCGCGTAGATCGGCAGCCGGAAACCGGCTGAGTTCACCTGGCCGTCGGCAGCTTTCAGGCCGTCCGCAGGCGTCGTGACGATTTCACCCGCCACCGCCTTCGAGGCGATCGCAAACCCCGCAACGGCCACCCCCGCCGCTGACACCTGCGCCAGGAACTGGCGCCGAGACATTCCTTCGTAGGCATTGGCAATCCAATCTTTCTCCGAGTCCATGAGCACCTCCTCTAATGGGTGGGTTTGAAGGCAACTATCCTGAAGCAAAGGGCTACCGATGTTTTGATCCTATCAGGTTTTTACGTTAGCTGATCGTCAGGGTCAACCCACGCATGCCCGTCATCCCAAAAAGCCATTTGCAGCCGGACGCCCAGACCGGAATTCCCGACCGGCTTCGATGAGTCGTTTGAAAGGGTGTTGATCTTGCAGATTTTAAGAGGCATAGTGGAGTCAAGATAGCCTTCGGTTCGTTTAGGGACCTCTTTTCAGCGAATTAAAAAGATGTTTCGGCGCTCACGGGTCGTTTGATGACATGCGGCTGACTGGCTTCCGTCAAGGCTGTGTGACCGCTCCCCCTCCCTGTTGCCTGCTCAAGCGCCGATGATTAGCCTGTTATTGGAAATTTAAGGATAAATCGTGCCCGCCCGGCCCATAAACCGACGAATTGGGCGGTGCTGAATGTGACGGGTTGAAACCAGAACCGATTCGCCACAGGGAGGAAACCACAAATGACCACCAGCAACCATCCGCTGATCCAGCATGTCAAGGCGGTCAAAAAGGGGCAGCGTCGTTTCGAGAATGCCTTCAAAGGGGTGTCCCGGATGATCTTTGAAGGCGGGATCGAAAAAACCACGGTGAACGGCAAGACGACCTACGATTTCAAGGTATTCCGCAGCGGCTCCAAGCATGTCATCGGCATGTACGAAGAGATCAACAGCTTCGTGTCCTACGTCAAGGACGCCGCCGAAGGCGGGTCCTCGAAAGAGATGGCCTTCGTGCTGGTCGGAGAGCCGGGCAACGGGAAAACCTTCTTCGTGGAATTCCTGGCCGGAAAATACCGCACCTTTCTCTCCCGCGACGAAAACCGCAAATACACTTTCAAATTTCAGCACCTCGACCGCCTCGGCACCTACGGCCGGATCACGACCGTCGAATCCCAGACCTATGAAGACCCGATGATCCTGGCCATGAACCTCTTCGATCTCCCGGATGACAACGAGACCTTTCTGTCGCGGGAGATCGGTTTTTCCGACGAGGAGATCGAAACGCTTCATGGCGACTACCGTCCCTTGGGAGCGTGCAGCGGCTATATCTGGAACGACATTCGCACCCACTGCAGCGACGATCTGGACCGGATGCTTGCGTTTGTGGACATCATTCCCGTACCGCTGACCGAGAGTCTGGGGACCGTCACCGGAAAGTACCCGGCCAAGGATAAGATCACCTCATCGGCGGTTGACCTGCTGGGAGAAGAATCCATCCAGCGGCTGCTCCACATCGCGGACACCAACAATCCTTACCGCTTCGATCTGCGGCGCGGTGCGCTGGCCCGGGTGGCCGGCGGCGGGATCCACTTCAGCGATGAAATCTTCAAGAACAAGAAAGACCTGGTCCAGGTCTACCTGGGAGTCATCCAGAACCGTACGATCGAAATCGACGGCTACAAGTGGCCGATCGACACCCTGATCGTCGCTACCAGTAACAATATGGAATTTCATCGGTTTCTGTCGGAAAAAGAGGAAGCGCCCATCGTGGACCGCTGCCGACTGTGCTATGTCTCGCATAACACGAACTACAAGCTGCAAAAAGACCTTACGGGCTATACCATCGGCAGCGAGGCCCGCACGACCCTCACCAAGGAGCGCCTGCACCAGGACCCGAACCTCAACTACGCGGCATCGGTCGGCGTGGTCCTCAGCCGGCTGCCGCGCTCCGAAAAACTGACCCCGGTGGAAACCATGAAGCTCGCCGCGGGTGAGGTGGCCGGCGAGAAGAGCATCAAGACCCTCGCGGAGGTCATCGACACCCTCAATCAGGACCCGGAAATCATCAACCGCTTCGGCCAGAAAGGCCTCGGCCAGCGCAACCTGGGCCGCGCCGTTCAGCTGCTGATCGAAAGCTCCGAGACCAACGAAGGCCAGTGCATGTTCGCCTACGACGTCTTCAAGGCCCTCGAACGAATCGTCCTGGATTATGTGGCCGAGGCCAACGACCGCGCCAAATACCTGGAGGACATCAAAACGGCCAAGGGCCTCTACCGCGAACGCATCATGACCGAGATGTTCAATGCCTACATGGATGAGCCCTTGGCCATCCGCCGGGACGTCATGATCTACGTCAACATGATCATCGGCATCGACGCTGAAAACCTGGGGCCTGATAAGATGTGGAAATACAAGGATCCGCAGACACACGACCTCAAGGCGCTCAAGATCGACGAGCGCTACGTCAACAGCGTCGAGGAGCGCCTGGGTCTTAAGACTGAAGAGCAGCGGGAGTCCTTTCGCACCTCCATCCGCAAGATCTACGGCCAGAAAATCTCCATCGACCCCAACTACGACTTCATGGACAATTTGGAGCTCGTCAAAGCCGTCACCGACGTGCGGCTGAAATCGGATATCGCCGGCGCCGGCAGCCTGATCGGTGCCCTGGCCAACCGGACCAACGAGGAGAACCAGAAGCTCTACGACCGCATGATCGACACCATGCTGAACAAGCTCGGCTACTGCCGCACCTGCGCGCAGAAGACCATTGAGTATTTCTGCACCCAGGAAGACGAAAAATAACGACTGATGCCTCTTCTCGAAGCTGAAAAATTATATGCGCGATTGAAAGCGGCAGGGCTCAGCACCGAGCTGGAGCAGAAGATCCGGTGCGAGTTGGCGGCCGCCGGCTCTCACGACTTTCCTCAGCCGCCCGCTCGAACCGCCGGGGCCCAGGCGCGGGGCCTCTACGACTACCACGACTTGGATGTTCTGCAGCGCCTGACGGCCATGCAGGGCTCGGCCAGCGCCAACATCCGCTCCATCGACGAGCTGCTGGAGCGCGATCGGCAGCGCGAGCAGGACGGCTTTCCCCGCAAGATCAGCGTCGGCCGGCTGATCAAACCCGGAAAAAGGGGCAAGGAAAAAGTCGTGATCGTGCCGACCACGGTGGAGGAAAAATTCCTGCACGACAGCGCCTTTCGCAGCGAGGAGGAGCGCTCCAACGGCGGATCCGGAGAGGGTGAAGAAGGCGAGGTCATCGGCGAGCAGCCCGTGCGGGAGGAAGAGCGCCCCGGCGGAAGCGGCCCGGGCCAGGGCGAAGGCGATTCTCACGAGATGGAGTCCAATGCCTATGATTTGGGCCGCATCCTGACCGAAAAGTTCAAACTTCCCAACTTGAAAGACAAGGGCAAGAAGCGCTCCCTGACCCGCTACACGTATGATTTGACGGACCGTCACCGCGGGTTCGGACAGCTGCTCGACAAAAAGGCCACGCTGCGGAAAATACTGGAAACCAATCTGCACCTGGGCAACGTCCCCGACGTCGGGCATATCGATCCAAGCCGGTTTCTGGTCGCCCCTGGAGACAAAGTCTATCGCGTTCTGTCGCCGGAAAAGGATTACGAGTCCCAAGCCATGGTATTCTTTTTGAGGGATTATTCAGGCTCGATGGAAGGCCAGTCCACCGTGCTGGTGGTCTCCCAGCACGTCATGATCTACAGCTGGCTGGTCTACCAGTATGCGATGCAGGTCGA
>CAZNAX010000090.1:0-12546 GCA_964570965.1 uncultured Desulfatibacillum sp. | reverse complement strand
GGCTGCTCAGCGGCGCACAGACCAGCTCGCGATCGGGCAGATCGATGCCGTATTTGCGTACGGCCTTCTGGAAAAGGCTGACATAGTCGGTGCAGACCTGATGCCCGAGGCCCCGCGATCCGCAATGGATCTGGACCACCACCTGCCCGGCGAAGAGACCGATGCGCCGGGCGACCGCTTCGTCCACGACCCGATCGACCGCGTCCACTTCGATGAAATGGTTGCCGGCCCCCAGCGTGCCGATCTGGCCCTTGCCGCGGTCGCGGGCGCGCGCGCTGACTTTTTCCGCATCCGCGCCGGACAGGCAGCCTTCTTCCTCCGTGCGCTCCAGGTCGGCGGCGCTTCCGAACCCGCGCTGAATGGCCCACCGCGCGCCTTTTTCCATGACTTGATCCAGTTCGCCGGCGGCAAGCTTCACCGGGCCGCCCTTGCCGACGCCGCTGGGGCAGTTGGCGTACAGCATCGTCGCCAGATCATCCAGGTGAGGCCGGATGGCTTCGACGTCAATTTGGCTGGCCAGCAGACGGACCCCGCAGTTGATGTCATAGCCCACGCCGCCCGGGGATATCACCCCGTCCGGCAGGGCCGTAGCCACCACGCCGCCGATGGGAAACCCGTAGCCCTGGTGCATGTCCGGCATGGCCAGAACATGATTGACGACGCCCGGAAGCGTGGCGGTGTTGACCAGCTGTTCCAGGCTGCGGTCGCCGAGAATGTTTTCGATCAGGGTCTCATCGGCATAAAACCGGGCTGGCACGCGCATATCCGGCCGAAACGACGGCGGGATTTCGTAAAGGTAGGCGTCGATTCTGCGCAGATCGCGGATGTGCAGCATGGGGTCCTCCTGCCCGCCGAAAGACGGCGGGTCACACGTCGAAGACCACGGTCACCACCAGACCTTCCGGACGGCGGTCGATGGCCAGATTGTGAAAGGTGACCGCCTTGACGTGTTTGTCCAACGCCTGAACCGGGACGCCGCGGGCGACGGCTCTGAGTCGGGCCGGGGACAGCTCGATGAAATCAATCTGGTTGAAAATCAGCGATTCGGTTTCCGCCCAGAAGGCGAGCTCGCTCAGCCAGGCGACCAGCAGGCCTTCCGCATCGACCGCTTCCAACTCGATGTTCTTAGTGACGCAGCCCGAATCCTCGGGACTTACTGCCAGCATCAAGCTGTTTATGCCCGCCGTGGCGTTCCCAAACAGGTCTGCAAGATCCCGGCCGTATATGCGCAACGCCCTGTCTGCGGTGTGTTCGACCTCTTCGAACCGTATGGTCACGGCAACTCCCGCCGGCGTTTTTGGCATGAGGCCGCAATCGATCGGCACCGGTGCGGAGGATGGCTGACGTCAACCGATACAGTCGGGCGGCCCCAATGAGGGACAATCCAGTATGTAATGAGCATCCCCTGGATGTCAAGCGCGCCAATCGGCGATATCCCGCGCGGTTCGGTGGAAATGACTTTACTCGTTTCGGCGGTCCGACTTATAACCATCGCAGCTGGAAAACCGCTCCCACCAGACCCATATTTCATCAGTGTGAGGACGGCGCAGCGCGCCGTAACCTGATTCCAAGGAGGTGATGCGATGAAAGCCGTTTTTTTCGAAACCCATGGAGAGATCGATGTTCTGCGCTATGGCAGCGTGCCCGATCCCGTTCCGGCCGGCGGGCAGGTGGTGGTGCGGGTCCGAGCCTGCGCCCTGAATTATCTCGACATCTGGGTGCGGCGCGGCTGGCCGGGGCTGAAGCTGGAAATGCCGCACTGGTGCGGTGCGGACGTGGCCGGTGAGATTGCCGCGGTGGGGCCGGGCGTGTCCGGTTGGGCGGTGGGGCAACGGGTGGTCGTCGATCCCGGGATGAACCGGTTCGACGACGAGTTCACCCGGCGCGGCGCGGCGTCGGTCAGTCCGGGCTACTGCGTTCTGGGCGAGCATGTCCGCGGCGGCGCCGCCGAGTATGTGGCGGTGCCGGCCGCCAACCTGGCGGCGATGCCCGCAGCGTTGGACTTCACCGCCGCGGCGGCCCCGCTCCTGGTCGGCCTGACGGCCTGGCGCATGCTGATCCACCGCGCCGGCCTCAAGCCGTCCGAGACCGTTCTGGTGGTGGGCGCCGGCGGCGGAGTGAACAGCATGGCGATTCAAGTTGCCAAACTCGCCGGGGCCACGGTGTGGGTTGTGACGGACGGTGCGGAAAAGTCCGCCAAGGCCGCCCAACTGGGAGCCGATCAGGTCATCGACCGCTCGCAGACGGACTGGGTTCGCGAGGTTTTGAAGACCACCGGCAAGCGGGGGGTCGACGTGGTGGTAGACAACGTCGGGCGGGCGACGCTGGCCGGCAGCATGCAGGCGGTAGCGCGCGGCGGCCGCATCGTGATCGTGGGCAACACCAGTGGACCCAAGGCTGAGATCGACATCCGCTTTATCTTCGGAAAGCAGATCAGCCTGATCGGCAGCACCATGGGCAACCACCAGGATTTTCTCACCGTCACCGATCTGCTCTGGAAGGGAAAGCTGAGACCGGTGATCGACCGGGCGTTTCCTCTGGCCGAGGGGATCGAGGCTTACCGCCGCATGGAGGCGGGCGGGCATTTCGGCAAGATGATACTACAGCCTTAGAAGCGCCGACGAGTTGCGGCGTTTCGGCGGCAACTGACCGTAACCATTCGTTCAACGGACCCACGTCCAGCAGCTATCTTGCTCCATGCCAATCGGGGCTCGGGATCAGTAAAGACAGGCGTCCAGTATGGACAGAACCTCTTCGAGCAAGCCGGGTGAAGCCCGTTCGAGGAGTTTGGCACTGCGCGCTCGAAAATCGATCGATTTGACTTGTTCAACCATGACGAATCCGGTGACTTTAGATGCACCTGCCACGGCCACATGGAACGGGAAACGCCTGTCCGTGTTGGTTAGAGGACAAACCATCGCAAGACCCGTATGCTTGTTGAAGAGGGTATTGCTGACAACGAGGGCCGGCCGGCGGCCTTTCTGCTCATGGCCCGACTGCGGATCGAACGTAACGGCAACGAAGTCGCCTTTTCTGGGGACGTAGGCATTCATTTACCATGCCTCACGGCCGACGGGGTCGCCCCAAGCGATTTCCCCTTCCGCGTGGCCCTTGGGGATTCGTGCAATGAGGGATTTTAGACTGTGCCTGCCGCGAACCTTCCGGACCGGCGCAATTACAATGACCCCGTCCCTTGCCAGGACATCGACCTCATCGCCCACTTCGATGCGAGTGTCTTCCAGTATATGTTTGGGCAGCCGGAGGCCTTGGCTGTTGCCCCATTTTTTAATTTTGGTGACCATTTTTACGCCTCCATTGTTTACACTAAGTATATCCCCCGCGACGAAGGCTGTCAAAGAAAAACGGCTAACAAGAAAAACGGCGGTTTGCGAAGGAGTGGCTTTCTCAAACCTCCAGCCATCGAGACGGCTTTTTGTGCGCATCATGAAAGAGGGGGGCTGTCCATTCAATCAATAAGGCCTGAAAACATGGCTGTCCCCAATCCTCTGCCAAAACCTGGTACAAACCCCAAGAAGGCAGAGGGCGTACATCTCAGACAATTCTTGCAAACTCTGCTAACCGCAGACACGCCGACAGATTCAGGCCGCACTTTACAACAATTCAAGCTGATGCTTTGATAATCGAGACTCCAATGGAGACTAATCTGGCCACGAAGATCTACAGAGTGGGGCAGGTCAAGGTTGTCCCCATTCAGAAGTTAGATAGGGCATCATTGCCTCTAAAACCTCTGGCAGGATGGGGCTTCAAGTTTTCGCGCGCAAATATTGGGCTGGCCAGGGAACCTCAACGCCGAGTTCATCGGCGGCATGCAGCGGCCAGTAAGGGTCCCGCAGCATGGCACGGCCCAG
The DNA here is from genome assembly GCA_964570965.1 of uncultured Desulfatibacillum sp. Classification (GTDB taxonomy): domain Bacteria; phylum Desulfobacterota; class Desulfobacteria; order Desulfobacterales; family SpSt-501; genus SpSt-501. Next base: position 8,677 of record CAZNAX010000090.1, on the reverse strand, counting down.
GAAGACCGCATCCGCATCGCCGCAGACGAGGGTCTGCTCCGCCTGCCGGGCATTCGTGATCAGTCCAACCGCCCCGGTGGCGATCCGCGCCTCCCGGCGGATGGCGGACGAAAATGGAACCTGGAATCCCGGCCCGGCCGGAATCTTGGCATCGGGCACCATCCCGCCGCTGGAGCAGTCGATCAGATCCACACCGATCTCGCGAAGGCGTCGCGCGAAAGCAATGGATTGCTCCAAATCCCATCCCTGATCCGCCCAATCGGTGGCCGAGATGCGAACAAACAATGGGAGAGAGTCCGGCCAAACCTTGCGGACGGCGGCGGCGACGCCGAGTGGAAATTTTAACCGAGCCTCCAGGCTTCCGCCGTATTCATCCCGGCGATGGTTGGAGAGCGGTGAGAGGAATTCGTGCAAAAGATAGCCATGGGCCATGTGGACCTCGACCACTTTGAACCCAGCTTGTAACGCTCTCTCCGTCGCTTCGGCAAATCCTCCAACCAACTTCTCGATTTCGGAAGAGGACAATTCATGCGGCATTGGATAGCCGGAGCCAAACGGTATCGGGCTTGGGGCCACCGGCTGCCAGCTGCCGTCGCGCGCCTCGAGCGGCTGGCCGCCCATCCAGGGAGGGGTGGTTGACGCTTTCCGGCCGGCATGGGCCAGCTGGATTCCTGGCACGGAACCCAGTGATGCAATCAGCGAGCTGATCCGCTTAAATGCGTCCGTCTGGGTTTCGTTCCAAAGCCCGGTATCCGCCGGAGAGATCCGACCTTCCGGGCTCACCGCGGTTGCCTCGACCATCACCATCCCGGCCCCGCCGACCGCTCGGCTGGCGAGGTGCACCAGGTGCCAATCGTTGGGGATCCCATCCGTGCAGGAATATTGGCACATGGGGGAGACGAAAATACGATTTTGAAAGGTGACTCCCCGAAGCGTCAGCGGTGAGAATAGTTTTATGGTCATCCCCTATTTTCCTTCACGAAGCCTTCCGTCATCTCCCAAACGAACTTGGGGCTCCGATCGATCGAACCCAATCTTCTTATGGTTTGATTTATAGGTTTTCCTTGTTCGGCCGAGTCTACTTTCAATTTGTCGAGGGCATCCGTGCGGCCCGCGCGCTGAATGGCATAACCGAGCCGCTCGCTCCCTGTCAAACCGATTGTCAAGGGGCGCGCTTGCACGGCTCGCTGAATCACCCGCCAACGCGTTGAATTCATTTTTTTTTAAAGTGTATAAAACAGATAGTTATGCCAATGCCCGAGAAAACCATCCTCAGCCGGCATCATCATCGTCCGTGAGCAGGACAACAACGTGAACTACCTGTTTCTGCGGGCGTTTCGCAATTGGGACTTCCCCAAGGGTGAAGTCGAGCCCGGAGAAACCGCTCTTGAAACAGCGATCCGTGAAACCCGGGAAGGGACGGGGATCACGGAACTTCTTTTCCGCTGGGGCCAAGGGTTCAAGGAAACCGAGCCGTACAACCGCGGGATGAAGGTGGCCCGGTATTATCTCGCCCAAACAACAGCGGACCGGGTGGTCTTCGCCGTAAACCCGGAGATCGAGACGTCTGAGCACCAAATAAGGTAAATTCCTGCGTTATGCATATCGCTTGATAACTTCGCGGAAAATGATGAGTTTCTGGATGTCCTGGGTGCCCTCGCCCAGCGAAGACCCCCAGACATCCATGGGAAATTTGTGGACGGGATGTTCGAACATGACCGATGCGGCCCCGAAGATATCCGCGGCCCAGGCGGCTGTCTTGCGGGCGGCCTCAACTGCCAAGAATTTGGCGATCGAGGCTTCCTCGCGGAAGTCTTCGCCGCGGTCCACCTTCCAGCAGGCTTTCCAGAGCGATAGGCGGGCGGCCTCGATTTCGGCATGCCGTTCGGCGATTTCAAACGACTTGGCTTGATGGTCGGCAATCCGCTGGCCGAAAGCGGTGCGCTTGACGGCGCGCCTCAGGGCCAGGTCGAAGGCGCCGGCGGCGGTGCCGAGCGTCAGAGCGGAGATCGCTACCCGGCTGTGCGTGAAAATTTGCAGCACCTGCGCCAGCCCATCGCCCTGTCGGCCGAGCAGATGGTCCGCGGGCACCGCCACGTCTTTCAGCTCCAGCCGGGTGAGGTCCGAAGGCACCCAGACCTGTTTCCCCAGTCGGGTTCGTCGGACGCCCGGTTGGTGGAGATCGACCAGAAACATGGAAATTCGATGGGTGCGTCCGGTGGCAGGTTCGGTGACAGCCGTTACCACGGCCAGGTCCGCGACGGCGCCGTTGGTCACGAAAGACTTGGTGCCACTGAGCCGCCAGCCGTCGGATGCGGCTTCGGCCCGCATCGCGATGGCAGCCACGTCGCTTCCGGCATGGCCCTCGGTGTTGCCGAGGCACATGATCGCCTCTCCATTTAATGCCTGTTCCGCATAGCGATGCTGAAGTTGCTGGGATCCAAAAAGGTGGAGACCCATCAATCCGAGGTCGGCATGGGCGAGGGCGGCGATCGCTCCACCGGGCGAATGCTGGGCGAGTTCCTCCGCCAAGAGAGCTTCCCGGAAAGCCGATCGCTTGACCAGCCGACCGTCTGAGACCACGTAACCGTAGGCACCGACTCGGCCCATCTCGCTGAAAAATTCTTTGGGAAGGTTTCGTTGGCGGTACCAGGCGTCAAGTTTTGATTTGAGCCCCCCCTCAAGAAGGCCCCTGAACTGTTCGATTTCTGAAAGCAACTCTTTGGGAAGTGAAAAATCCATGCTTCTTACCTTCATGGAGGCAGGGGTGCACCGCCCTGTTGGGTGTATGGTCGAACCAAGATAACAACTCGTTCAATTCACAAAATTCATATTTTACAGTTAAATCTTGTTGATTAAAAAAACAAGAGAATATGAATAACATTTTTTAAATTGGTAGTCTTCTTGCAATTCAGGTTCGGTTTATGCTAATCATGCCGTGAAATCGCTATCTCTCGAGCACTGTTCCAGCAGCGTGCTGTGGATTCACGATATCTCGTCCGATGACCGCGAACTGAAGGCAAAAGAGAGGGCGCCATGAAAGAGCTGATCGAATACATTGCGAAAGCCTTGGTCGATTATCCAGAACAGGTGAGCGTTAATGTGTTAGAGGGCAGTCAGGCGACCGTGCTGGAACTTAACGTGGCCAAAATGGACCTGGGCAAGGTGATCGGGAAGCAGGGCCGAACGGCCAAAGCCCTTCGAACGATCCTCGGCGCGGCTTCCGCCAAGAATAAAAAGCGCGCCGTACTTGAAATCGTGGAATGACGTCCTGGGTCCATGCCGTCAGCCATCCCATTTTCTTGCTCCGATCCCGTTCCATGCGGCGGAAGCAGGGGGCTTCGATGCCTGCCCTCGCCGTTTCGGCCCCTGCCTTTTCGCCTGCGCATGCGATCCCGTTGACTGAGTGCCAAGCCGGTGGTCATTCCCGCTAACCGGAGATCCTATCGCCACCTGATTCGAAAACAGGTATTTCTCCACGGGGTAACACCCTTGACGCGATTTGATCGCGTCGCATATATTTTCAAGACCGACTTAGCCGTTAAACAGCGACCGCTAGCGCTCGACCTCCAAATAAGGAAAGATGGCTCCGATGCCGAAGACGCGAATCACCCTGCCGGACTCCGTTGATCACCTGTCCATCCTCGACGAACACGGGCAGGTAGACACCGACCTCGATCCGACCATCGAAAGCCCCCTGCTGCTAAGAATGCATCGCACGATGCTGCTGGCACGCCGATTCGATGAGCGTCTGCTGAGCTTGCAGCGACAGGGCCGAATCGGGACGTTCCCGCCGATTTCCGGCCAAGAGGCCGCCCACCTCGGAGCCGTCGCCCCGTTGCGCGCCTCCGACTGGGTCGTCCCGGCTTTCCGCGAAATGGCGGCGGAACTCTGGCGCGGCCGGTCGCTTGAGAGCATCATTATATACAACAACGGCTTCAGCGAAGGCAGCCGCATCCCCGCCGAGCGCAACGACCTGCCCATCTCCGTGCCGGTCGGATCCCAGATCCTGCATGCCGTCGGAATCGCCTGGGGCATGAAGTACCGTGCGACCGACGACGTCGCGATGACCTTCTTCGGTGACGGTGCGACCTCGCAGGGGGACTTCCACGAAGGGCTCAACTTCGCCGGCGTGTTCCAGCTGCCGGTGGTGTTTGTCTGCCAGAACAACCAGTGGGCCATATCGATTCCGCGTTCCAAACAGACCCGCTCCAAAACCCTGGCTCAAAAGGCGCTCGCTTACGGAATCCCGGGGATTCAGGTGGACGGCAACGACATCCTGGCGGTCTATGTCGCGGCTCAGGAGGCGGTCGAACGAGCCCGTGCCGGTGGCGGGGCCACCCTGATCGAGTGCGTCACCTACCGCGTGGCCGTGCATACCACGGCCGACGATCCCAAACGCTACCGGACGGACGCCGAGGTGGAGGAATGGCGCCGCAAGGATCCCATCACCCGCTTCCAGGGCTACCTCACGGCCAGGGGCCTTCTAAACCCAGATGCCGTCAAGACCGAGGAAGAGGCGATTGCGGCCGAAATTCAGACCGCCGTGGCGCGGGCCGAGGAAGAGATGAAAGCTTTGGGAGACCCGCTGCTCATGTTCGAACATGCCTATGCCGAAATGCCCGCCGATCTGAAAGAGCAGCGCGCGGATTTCGTGCGGTTCTGGAGCGCGGCGCAGAAGGAGGAAAAACTTGTCTAAAATGACCATGGTGCAGGCTCTGAACCTGGCCCTGCGGCAGGAGATGACCCAGGACGACCGCGTCATCGTCCTGGGCGAGGACGTGGGGGTGGATGGCGGTGTCTTTCGCGTGACCGACGGCCTGATCGAGGCCTTCGGGGAGAGCCGCGTCGTAGACACGCCGCTGGCGGAATCGGCCATCGCCGGCATGTCGATCGGGATGGCCGTCTACGGGTTGAAGCCGGTCTGCGAGATGCAGTTCGACGGGTTCAGCTACTACACCCTGCACCAGATCGAAGGGCATGCCTCGCGGTTGCGCTGGCGTTCCCAGGGACGCTATCAGGTTCCCATGGTCCTTCGGGCGCCCTACGGCGGCGGCGTTCGTGCCCTGGAGCATCACTCCGAGAGCCGCGAAGCCTTTTGGGCGCACATCCCTGGTCTCAAGATGGTGATCCCCTCCGGCCCCCGAAATGCGCGGGCACTTCTGGTGAGCGCGATCCGCGACCCGGACCCCGTCATCTTCTACGAGCCCAAGGCCGTCTACCGCGCATTCCGGGAGGAGGTGCCCGAGGAGGAAGAGACTCTGCCCATCGGCCGGTCCCAGCGCGTACGCGAGGGCGGGGACCTCACCCTGATCGCCTACGGTGCCATGATGCGGCCGACGCTGGAAGCAGCCGAGGAACTGAAACGCCGGCACGGCGCCGAGGCCGACGTCATCGATCTCCTGACGATTTCGCCCCTGGACGATTCGCTCCTGGTCGAATCCGCCCGGAAAACCGGGCGCGTGGCCGTGGTGCACGAGGCGCCGCGCAGCTTCGGCCCAGGGGCCGAGGTGGTGGCCCGGCTGGTGGAAAAGGCCTTTTACCACCTCGAGGCCCCGGTGGCGCGGGTGACCGGCTACGATGTCGTCATCCCGCTGTTCAGCCGTGAAAAACACTACCTGCCCGGTGTCGCCCGCATCGTCGACGCGGCCCGCAACCTGCTATCGGCGCCATAAAGGAGGCGGACATGAGCAAGGAATTCAAGCTTCCGGACCTGGGGGAAGGCATCCACGAAGGGGAGGTGCTGGCCGTGCGGGTCAGCGTGGGGCAGGCCGTCAAGGAGGGCGATATCATTCTGGAGGTGGAGACCGACAAGGCCGCGGTTGAAATTCCCTCGCCCTATACCGGCACCGTTTTGGAAATCCGCGTGCGGCCCGGCGATACGGTCCGAGTCGGGCAGGTGCTGATTGCCTTCTCCGAGCCTGGAGAAAAACCGGCGCCGGCCCCCGAACCGATTGCCGCCAAATCAAAGCAGATAACCGTGCCGGAGTCCTCGGCCGCCCCCCAGGGACCGGAACCGCGTGAGGGACCGGTCCCGGCCTCGCCGGCCACCCGCCGCTTGGCCCGCGAACTGGGGGTTGACCTGGCACGGGTGCCGCCGAGCGGTGCGGCGGGCCTGGTGACCGCCGATGACGTGCGTGCATTCGGCGCACGCGACCAGGTCTTGCCCGCGCCGGCGGTGGAGCGCGTGCCGCCGGCGGCGGAACGTCCGGCCCTGCCTCTCGACCGCCCTTCGGAACTGCCCGATTTCTCCAAGTGGGGGGCGGTGGAGCGCGTGCCGTTCCGGTCCATCCGCCGGGCGACGGCTAAGCAGATGAGTCTCGCCTGGGCCCAGATTCCCCATGTCAACAGCCAGGACTATGTGGATGTCACCCGGCTGGAAGCTTTCCGCCGCAAGCATAAGAAAGATGTTGAAGCGCTCGGCGGGCGCCTGACGTTCACCGTTTTTGCGCTCAAGGCGGTGGCGACGGCGCTGAAAGCCCACCCGCGAGTCAATGCCAGTCTGGACACGTCCGCCGGGGAAATGATCCTGAAAAAGCATTATCACATCGGGGTGGCCGTTAACACGGAGGAGGGGCTGGTCGTGCCGGTGGTCCGCGAGGTCGACAACAAGAGCATCAAAGAGCTCGCCGTCGAGCTCCAGGGCCTCGTGCAGCGGGCGCATGCCCGCAAGATCAGCCTGGAAGAGTTTCAAGGCGGCACCTTTACCATCACCAATGCCGGCGCGCTGGGAGGTTGGAGCTTTGCACCGATTATCAACTATCCGCAGGTTGCGATCCTCGGCCTCGGACAAGGACGACTCCAGCCGGCGGTGGTCAAACGGGAGAGCGGTCTGGCCATCGCCCCGCGGCTGATTATGCCCGCAGTGTTGTGCATCGATCATCGGGTGCTGGACGGAGCCGACGCCATAAACTTCCTGAAGCTCTTCAAGCAGATTATGCAGGATCCGGACGAGCTGTTGATGTCCGTTGTTTGACAACCAGCGAGTTCGGAAGAAGTTCGGCGGATGGCAACGGGCATGGTCGCATGATGCCCTTGTGGATAAATTCGAAATCCGAATATCGAAAATCGAAACAAATTCAAAAGTTCAAATTAAGGACAATGACCAAAACCGGCCGGCTTGTATTAGAGATGGCGTTTTCGTTTCGGTCATTGGGACTTGTTTCGGATTTCGGATTTCGTTTTTCGGATTTCCAATTGGAGGTACTCCAATGGTGATGGGCGAACTGGCGCAGGACACCGAGCTGCTTGTGATCGGCAGCGGACCCGGCGGCTATGCCGCCGCGTTCCGTGCAGCCGATCTCGGTTTGGACGTGACCCTGGTGGACCCGGCCCCCCGGCCGGGCGGAGTATGCCTCTACAAGGGGTGCATCCCCTCCAAGACCTTTCTGTTTCTGGCCGAGCTCATTTTCGATGCGGCGCGGGCCGATGCCATGGGCGTCTCTTTCGGCCCGCCGCAAATCGACCTGGCCGGCCTGCGGCGTTGGAAGGCCGAGGTCATCGAAAAGATGGCCGGAGGCCTGATGAGCCTGACCAAACGCCGGGGGGTGCAGCTCATCAACGGTCGCGCCGAATTCGAATCCTCGGAAAGCGTGCGGGTGCGTGATGCCGAAATCAGCCGTATCCGCTTCCGGCATGCCATCATCGCCACGGGTTCGAAACCGATTCCGTTTCCCGGAACCGATTTCACGGCCGGCCGCCGGATCATGAGTTCCACCGGGGCACTGGCCCTCGCAGACGTGCCGGCATCTCTGCTCGTTTTGGGAGGAGGGTATGTCGGTCTGGAGCTTGGAACCGTCTATGCCGCGCTCGGCAGCCGCGTCAGTGTGGTGGAGCTGCAGGATCGGCTCCTGCCGGGGGTCGATCCGGACCTGGTGGACCCCCTGCACCGGCGGTTGAAATCCATCTTCGCCCACATCTGGCTGAACACCCGCGTGAAGCATCTGAGGGAGGATGAGGGCGGCGTTTCGGCGGGTCTCGAAGGAGAAGGAGTTCCTCCCGAACAGCGCTTCGAACGGGTGCTGGTCGCCATCGGACGAAAACCGGCCACCGCGGAGCTGGGGCTCGAACACACGCGTGTTCAGACGGATGACAACGGGTTCATCCGCGTGGATGACCAGCGCCGCACGGCCGACGAGCGCATCTTCGCCGTCGGGGATGCGGTGGGCGGAATGATGCTCGCCCACAAGGCCAGCTACGAGGGCAAAGTGGCGGCTGAAGCCATCGCCGGCCAACCTTCCGCTTTCGACGTGCGGGCGATTCCGGCCGTGGTCTACACCGACCCGCAAATCGCCTGGTGCGGGCTCACCGAGGAGCAGGCGCGGCGGAACGACGTCCCTATCCAGGTCCAGCGGTTTCCCTGGAAATTCTCAGGGCGGGCCACCACCATGGGGGCGTCGGAAGGCTTGACGAAAATTCTGGCCGATCCCTCATCCGGCCGGATTCTCGGCGTGGGGATCGCCGGCCGGAACACGGAGGGGTTGATCTCGGAAGGGGTTTTGGCCATCGAGATGGGTGCCCTGGCCGAAGACGTCGCCGCAACGATGCATCCTCATCCGACGCTCTCGGAAACGGAATCCGAGGCCGCGGAGATGTTCCTCGGCCGCGCCACGCATATCATGGCGAAGGCTCCGAGAAAATGAGGATTCAACTCATTTGCTCCGCCCCAGCTTCTCGA
>CAZNAX010000089.1:0-12598 GCA_964570965.1 uncultured Desulfatibacillum sp. | reverse complement strand
GACCCGGTGTGTCTCGATGAAATTTCACAGGCGCTCAACACCATCGGTTATGCGCGGGCACGGAAGGGTTGAGAAAAGGGGGTAGCTGCTTGTAGGGTTCAGGGTTCGGGGTTAGGTAATAAAGTTGAAGGGTTCGGGGTTCGCATAGAAGGCTAAAGGGTTCAGGGTTCAGCAACCGTATTAAAAAGTAGGGTTCAGGGAAGAAGAGAAAACTATCTTACCAGTCTTCCCGTGGATCCTGAACCCCGAACCCTGAACCCTCCCTGGCCGGACCCCGCTATCTGAGCAGTCATCCTTGGCCTGACGGTTTGCCATCCTCCTTCGAAGCAGGTCGCGAGGTAAGCCATGTCCAAGAAGGTTCTCATCGTGGATGATGAGCCCGGCATCATCGTGGCCCTGCAGTTCCTGATGGAACAGAACGGGTATGCGACGATGGTGGCGTTCAGCGGTGAAGAGGCCATGGAGGCCGTGGCCCAGCATCATCCGGATTTGATACTGCTCGATATCATGCTGCCGGTGGTGGATGGTTTTGAGGTCTGCCAGCGAGTTCGCGAAAACCCGGAATGGAACGACGTCCGCATCGTGCTGGTCACCGCCCTGGGCAGTGAAATCAACGTAACCAAGGGACTGGACCTCGGAGCCGACGCCTATGTCACCAAACCCTTCTCGAATGCGGATCTCGTGGCCAAAGTCAAAGAGCTGCTGGAATGCCACGGGTGACGAGGAGCCGCACGTTCTGGTGGATTGTCCTGGCCGGCACCCTGTTCTTCATCGCCGTGACCGTGGGGCTGGCCGTCATCCTGTGGATGCAGCTCTCGACGGACGAACGCAACTTCATTCGGGATTTCATCGCGGGCCACAGCATCTACATATTCGGCGCGACGGTTATCCTCTTCACCGGGGTCGGTTTTGCCGTCGACTGGGTGTATTGGATGTACATCCTTCCGATGCATCGAATCGCCGAAGAAATGGGCATCATCCATAACGCCAATCCCGCCCACCGCATCCAGCTCGTCGGCAGCGGGGACGTGGTGCGGCTGGCCGATGCGGTCAACCTGGCCGCCGACCGGTTCGAGGAGCTTCACCGCTCGGTGGAGGAGCGCATCGCGGAATCACGCTCCCGCATCGAGGACGAAAAGAACATTCTGTCCGTGGTGCTGGCCGAACTTCCCGAGGGCGTCGTGATCTGTACGGCGCAGGGCCAGATCACGCTTTACAACCAACGCGCTCGGACGCTCCTGGAAGCCTCCGACGACCCACTCCCCGCCGCAGAGCTGCGACCGGCCGGAGGGCTCATCGGCTTGGGCCGCTCGGTCTTCGGCGTCGTCGACAAGCCGCTGATCACACATGCCCTGAAAGACCTCCCCGAAAAACTGCGCCGCGGGCACCACGACCTCACATCGTCTTTCGTGATGGCCGCCAGGAACCGCCGCCTGCTGCGGGCGCTGACGGTTCCGATTCTCAGTCCGCTGCGCGACCTGTCCGGATTCGTCTTGATTTTAACCGATTTTACCGGGCAGCTGGATTCTTTTCGGAAGGTGGACGATCTGCTTCAATCGCTGTCCGTGGAAGTGCGCAGCGCCATCGCCAGCATCCGATCGGGGGTTGAAGTCATTCTGGAATATCCGGATCTGCCGTCATCCAAGCGGGATGAGTTTCACCGCATCATTCACCGCCAGGCCCTTTCAGCCAGCGCTGCGATGGACCGCCTGGCGGCTGACTACTCCGGCTCCATCGGCCCATCTGTCTATTCTTCCCGGATACGGCTCCAGGACTTTCTCGAAGCGGTGCGGAACAAGGCCGGTGCGAAGGCGGGCCTGGTGCTTTCGGGTGAACCGGCGGAAGAGGGTCTCTATGTCCGCGTGGACAGCTATTCCATGACATTAGCCACGGTCTTCATCCTGCAGCGCCTGAGCGCCGAACTCGGCACCCGAGCCTTCCGATGGACGCTGGAGCGCAAGGAGAACCACCTGGGCCTGAATTTCATCTGGACGGGCGCGCCGCTGCGCCTGGAGGTGCTGCGCCGGTGGGAGCCCCTTACGGTGGTCGTTGCGGATGAAAACGGAAACGCGACCCTCAAGGAAATCCTCGCGCGGCATCGCTCCGAGGTGTGGTCGCAAGCCTGCGACAATCCCTCGGAGGCCTGCGTGCGGATCCTGCTGGAGGCCGTGGAACCCGCCCCGCCCAGCTATCCCCGTCGGCAGACCGTTCTGGCCACCGCCCGTCCGGTCTACTACGACTTTGACCTTTTCAATCAGCCGGGCCAGGCGCCCGAACTGGATGACCGGCTGCTCGCAGAGCTGGCCTATACGGTTTTCGACACGGAGACCACGGGGCTGGATATTCGCGAGGGCGATGAAATGGTCGCTTTGGGCGCGGTGCGAATCGTGAACGGCCGGCTGCTCGAATCGGAATGTTTTGAACAGCTGGTGAAACCCGAATGCATCCTCCGTCAGGATTCGATCCGCATTCACGGCATCCAGCCCGAAATGCTGGAGGGGCAGCCGGACGTGCGCCAGGCGCTGCAACTGTTTCAGGTGTTTGCCGAGGGGACCATCCTGGTGGCCCACAATGCCGCCTTCGACATGCGTCTGTTGCAGCTCCAGGAAAAGCGCACCGGCATTCGTTTCGGAAACCCCGTGCTCGACACCATGCTGCTATCCGCCGTCGTGCATCCGGCCCAGCGCAGGCATGACATCGAGTCGATCGCCGAACGCCTGGGCATCACCATCATGGGGCGCCATACGGCGCTGGGCGATGCGATCGCCGCGGCGGAGGTTTACTTGAAGCTGCTGCCCCTGCTGGCGGAGATGGGAATTCGGACGCTCAAACAGGCGCGCGAGGCGTCCCGGAAGACGTACTATGCGAGGCTTAAGTACTAGCGCTATTCTTCCTGCTGCTGGAAGGTAAATGGCAGGGTGAACGAAAACGTGGACCCGCGGCCGGGTTGGCTTTCAGCCCAGATCCGGCCGCCGTGGAATTCGACGATGCGGCGGGTGATGGATAGTCCCAGGCCGCTTCCGGGCGGTCGTCCGCGCGAATCGTGGCGTCCCTGCCGGAACTCTTCGAAGATCACTTCCAGGTCCTCCGGGCGGATGCCGGCCCCGTTGTCACGCACCGCCACCTGGAGGTGATCGGGCCGGCGGCTGACCTGAATCTCGACCTGCCCGCCGCGGCTGTCGCAGAATTTGACGGCGTTGGATAGCAGGTTGAGCATCGCCTGCAGCAACCGGTCGTGATCCCCGGAAATCGGCGGCAGCTGTTCCGGCAGATCGAGGGTCGCCCGGATGTTGCGCTCCTCCATGAGCGGGCGGACCGATGCCAGAGCTTCGCGGCAGATCTCGCGGATGTCCACGGGCAGCAGCTGCCACGTCATCTTGCCGGTTTCCAGCTTCTGGAAATCCAGCACCTGATTGATCAGACGCGTCAGGCGCTCGCTTTCCCGGACGATGACATCGGTCAGATTGCGGTGCTGATCCGGCGGCAGGCGCGGGTTGGCATGCAGGATTTCAGCTACGGATCGCACCGCCGTCAATGGCGTGCGCAGTTCATGGGTGACGGTCGAGATGAACTCGTTCTTCAGTCGGTCGAGCTGCTTCAGCCGGTCGTTGGCGGATTTGAGCTCGGCCGTCGTCCGCTCCAGTTCGCGGCTGTAGGCGATTACCTGCCGGGTCTCGTCGAGAATGTGCATGACCTCATCGAGACCGAGCGGCTCTTCTTTGACCACCGAGGCCACCATCACCCGGGCCGAGGCGGAGCCGATGGCGCCGGCCAGCAGGGTTTCGGCATAGGTCACCAACGCCGGATCGGCTTTGGACAGCGGCCCCCAGCGGATTTTGCGTTTGCTGGCAAAAGTGTTCAGCGCTTCCTCGGTGCGCGGGTTGCCGAGAAAGCGCTCCAGCAGAATTCGCAGGTCGGTCACCAGCGCGGTCCCGCGCCACAGGGAGGACTCCTCCGCTTTGGCGGGATAGGTGAACACCTCCACGAAGAGCGCCGCCTGGGTCAGCTCAAGGGCGGTCTTGTGGCTGAAAAGGGAAACCCCCACGTAAAAGGAGCCATTCATGAGCAGGCTCCAGAATACGGCATGGGCAATGGGGTCGAGGCCCTCCAGGCCGAACAGCTGATAGGGTCTCAGAGCGGCGATTTGCAGCAATCCCCGGGTGATCAGCCCTTCGTCCAGGAGGCCGGCTTCCACCAGGGAGGGCAATACCAGCGTGTAGCTCCAGACCGCGAACCCTGCCGCCAGGCCGCTGATGGCCCCGTCGCGGGTGCCCTGCTTCCAGAAAATGCCGCCCAGCAAGGCGGGCGCGAACTGGGCCACCGCTACGAAAGAAATGAGGCCGATGGACACCAGGGCATAAGCTTCACCGACGAAGCGGAAATAGGCGTAGGCCGAGAGCACGACCAGGGCGATACTTCCCCGGCGAATGTTCAGCACGGCGGTGCTGAGATCCTGGCTGCGGGAGCTGCGCACGAACGGCAGGCGCAGCAGCACGGGCATGACCAGATCGTTGCAGATCATAGTCGAAAGCGCGACGGTCTCCACGATCACCATGCTGGTAGCGGCGGACATGCCGCCGATGAAGACCAGCAGGGACAGCATTTCCTGCTGGCGGGCAATCGGCAGGGTCAAAACAAACGTGTCCGCATCGACCCCGACCGTGAAATACACGGCTCCGCCGAAGGCGATGGGCAGCACGAAGAGGTTGATCGCCAGGAGATACAAGGGGAAGAGCCAAACGGCTTTCTGCAGGTGGTTTTCGTTGACGTTCTCGACCACCATCACCTGAAATTGGCGCGGCAGGCAGATCAACACCACCATCGAAAGGATGATGTCGATGCACCAGCTGAAATATTCGCCTCCGCGGCTTTCGAAGATGAAGAGCTCCTGCAGCCGCGGAATGGCTGCGGCTTTCGTAAAAACGTCCCCGAATCCCTGGAAGATGCCGTACGTCACGAACAGGCCTGCGGCCAGAAAGGCCACCAGCTTGACGAGGGATTCGAAGGCGATGGCGGCCACCAGGCCTTCATGCCGCTCGGTGGCATCCAGGTGCCGGGTGCCGAAGAGGATCGCAAACAGCGCCAGCAGAAGGGCCACGTAAAACGCCGTATCCTGAAGCACGGGGATGTCGGCAAAATAGCGCGGCATGACGATGAGCGGGAACTGGTTGATGATGTTATAGCTCATGGAGATGGCCTTGAGCTGGAGCGCGATGTAGGGGATGATGCCCATGACGGCGATGATCGTCACGAGGGTGGCCAGCGCACCGCTCTTGCCGTAGCGGGAGGCGATGAAATCGGCGATGGAGGTGATGCGGTGGATCTTGCTGATGCGAACGATTTTACGCAGCACCACCCATCCCAAGGCGCACACGAGGGTCGGACCGATGTAGGTGGGCAGGAACCCGAGGCCGCTGGCGGCGGCGCGGCCGACGCTGCCGTAAAACGTCCAGGCGGTGCAGTAGACGGCCAGCGATAGGGCGTAGATGTAAGGGTTGCTGATGATGCTGCGCCCTTGAGCCGCCCGGCGGTCTCCGAAATGGGCGATGGCAAAAAGAATGCCCACGTAACCGAAGGCGATCAGCAGGATGATTTCAGTCGTCAGCATGCGTGTCAACGGTCCGGTTCGTCCGGCGGAGGATCACGACGCGCAGCGAGCATGATCAAGACGATGATCAGCGCCCAGATGAAAAAGACGTATCCGTAAAGCAGGGGAATGCCCTTCCAGGCCGCGGGCAGGTTGAACAGGGAGAAGATCGGGTAGTTAAAGAAAACCCAGCCTAAAAGGAACACGCCTGCCAGTCTGCGCTTCTTGAGGCTGTCGGGGGTCATGGCCGATGTCCGGTTTGCGGTTTTGGAATCCGGTGGACGGGGCGAACCAATATTCGCTATATAGTCGAGACCATCGCGGATTGTCAAACCAGAGCCTGCCCGGTGGAAGGCAGGGCTTATATGGGCTTCCCAAGGAAGTCGATCTCAAAATCTCCCTGGCCCCTTTTGTCAAAGGGGGGAACGGAAGGAACCGCGAATGAGCCAAGCAGCCGTTGACCTTCTATCGAAAATCGAACCATTTGCGAGCTTGCCCGGCAATGTCCTGGAAGCCGTGGCCGCCCAACTGGCCTTGATGACATTTCCCGCTGGGGCGGTGTTGGCGGAACAGGGCCGCACCACCATGGAGCGGATTTATATCGTCCGGACCGGCCGACTCGATCTCTTTTTTGAAAGCCGGGGCGAGAAAGCCCTGCGCAGCGTGCTGGAAGCCGGCGACATTTTCGGCGGCATCTCCATCCTGATGAATGCCGGCCTGGCCATCCGCAGCCTGACGGTCTCCGCCGATTCGACTCTTTACGTCCTGCCCAAAGCGGTGTTCCTCGATCTGTGCCGGCGCTTCAGCCATTTCCAGGCCCATTTCGTTGCAGCCTTCAACCGGCGCATGCAGGACGAGTCCTATGGAGCGGCCATCGCCGCCTCCCAGATCGTTTACTTCCTGTCCCGGATCATCCCTTTTTCGTTTCTGGATGAAGAAGAGGTCAAGGCGATTGCGCCCTCGGTCATCGCCGTGCATCATCCCAAAGACAGCGTGGTGTTTGCGCAGGGCGAAACGCGGGTCGACGGCCTCTACGTCGTTCAAAAGGGAGCGGCTGAGCGCTATTTCGAGGACCGCCAGCGCAAAACCCTGCACAGCATCCTGGGTGAGGGCGAAATGTTCGGCGGCATCTCCATGCTGGTCAACGACATGCTGGCGGTGCGCACGCTGCGGACCATCGAGGACACCACCTTTTACAAGCTTCCCCCCCAGGCATTCTTCGATCTGTGCCGGCGGCATGAAGCCTTCAGCGAATATTTCACCGACACCTTCGGCAAGCGCATGCTGGACCGCACCTATGCGGCCGTTATCGCCAAAAGCGTGCCCACCCGTGCGGACGCCCTGTCGCTCTTCAACCAGCCGGTGAGGGAGGTCTGCAGCCGCGACCTTTTGATCTGCCACGCCGACGTGACCATCCAACACGCGGCCGCCTTGATGAGCCGCCGCCGGTGCAGCAGCATCTTCGTGCGCGGCAAGGGGGGCGAAATCATCGGAATTCTGACGGACAACGATCTGCGCAAGAAGGTCATCGCCGAAGGCCTGCCCATCGAAAAACCGGTGGCCGATATCATGTCCGCACCCGTCGTGACCATCCCGGACAAGGCGCTGGTGTTCGAGGCGCTGATGGCGATGATGCAGCAGGGCATCAAGCACATCGGGGTCACCGACCAGCGCCAGCAGGTCGTGGGCGTGATCACCAATCAGGATGTGTTGGGTGCTCAGGGCCAGTCCCCGCTCTTTCTGATCCGGGATATCGCCTCCGCCGCGGGAGTCGATAAACTCCAGCAGGTGCATGAGCGCCTGCCCCATCTGGTGCAAGGGTTGATCCGGGCGGGGACGCCGGCCAAGCAGCTTAACCAGTTTATCACGACGGTTTCCGACGCGGTTTTGAGGAGAGTGCTCGAACTGGAACTTCAAGGCATGGAGCCGCCGCCGGTCAGGTTCGTTTTCATGATCATGGGCAGCGAAGGCCGCCATGAGCAGACCCTGAAGACCGACCAGGACAACGCCATCGTCTATGACGATCCCTCGACGGGTGCGGCGGATGCCGTTCACGCCTATTTCTTGAAGCTCGGCGAAAGGGTCTGCACCAGCCTCGACCAATGCGGCTACCGGTTTTGCAGCGCCAATGTCATGGCCCGCAACCCGATGCTGTGCCAGCCGCTTTCCGTGTGGAAACGCCGCTTTTCGGACTGGATCCACGCCGCTGAAGCCGAAGACCTGCTTTACTCGAGCATTTTCTTCGATTTCCGGGGGGGCTATGGGCAGATGGCCCTGATCGATCAATTGCGGGAATACCTGATGGAATCGCTGGTGGGATGGCCGGGGTTCTTCCGCCATTTGACCCAGAATGCGCTGCTGCACAAACCGCCGCTCGGGTTTTTCCGCAATTTTGTCGTGGAGTCCAAGGGGGAGCACCGCAACAAGTTCGACATCAAACGCGCGATGCTGCCCGTCGTCGACTACGCCCGGGTCTACGCCCTGAAGCACGGGATCGCGGAAACGAACACCCTCGACCGGCTCCACCAGTTGATGCAGAGAGAGATCCTTCCGGCGAAAGACTTCAGCGAGATCGAGCAGGGCTACAGTTTCATGATGCAGCTGAGGTTCGCCCGGCAGGTAAATGCCATCATCGAAGAAGAGGTTCCTCCCGACAACTACGTCAACCCCAAGGAGCTTTCGGGGCTCGAGCAGCGCCTGCTGAAGGAGATTTTCATCCGCATCGGCAACCTCCAGACCCGCATGAGCTTCGATTTCACGGGTGAGCCCTGACTAGAGACGATTGTCGCTGTCCACGCAGGCATTGAGCCGGTCCTGGAAATCCGGGATGGCGGCGGCCACCCTTACCCAGGCCGGCAGCATCGGGATGCCCACGGGGTCGGCGACGAACTCGGCGATGGCACAGCGCAAGGAGCTGACGAAAGCCTCAACGGCATCGATCTCTTCGTGGCGGTCATAGTGCAGGCCGTTGATGAGCGACAGAGCGTGATATTTTTCGACGGCGACGCGCGCCTCCTGAATATAGGCGGTCAGCACCGTTCGGAAAAAGGCGTCACTCATCACGATGCCGTCCTGGGACAGGAAGCGGAAAAGGGCCTTGGCAATGTCGCAGGCCATGCGGATCAGGCCTTCGTCCGGCCGATCCTTTTCCAGGGCTTGGTGCTTGTGCTCGTAATGCTCCGAGATTTCAACCTGGCAGATCCGGTTGACCGACGCCCGCTGGTAGATTTCGCTCAGCAGCGATACTTCCAAGCCCCAGGTAGGGGAAATGCGGATGCCGGTGGCCAGGCTGGCGATCAAGGCAAATTCCCCCGAAAGGGCATAGCGGAAGTTGTCCAGGTAGGACAGAAAGGCGTTTTGTCCGAGGATTCGACGCAACGCGCGGATCAAGGGGGTATAGAACAGCCGGGTAACCCGGCCGTAGAGTTTGGTCGTGGCCCGGGCGTAATAGCCCTTGCTGAACTCGAAGTCGGTTGCCGGATGGACCACGGGGTAGACCAGCCGCGCCAGCATCTCGCGCTGGTAGTTGACGATGTCGCAGTCGTGGGTGGCGACGGCGTAAACATCGCGCGTGGAGAGAATGTAGCCCAGCGTCATCCAAACCGACTGGCCCTTGCCCGGATGTTCCATTTGGAAGTCCGTCTCCCGGAGCTCCTGATAGAGCGCCTGCATGCCGGGGCCGTCGTGCCAGACGACCTTTGTCTCGAACGGCAGCTCGCGCATGCACGCCTGGGCACTACGGAATTGCTCCGGCTCAGCCCGGTCGAGCGACAGGACCACCTTGTGCAGGTAGGTTACCTTCTTTAATTCTTCGATGATCCGCGGCATGGCGGCAGTTTCGAATTCCGAATACAGCGCCGGCAGCAGCAGGACGATCTTGCGGCGGCGGGCGATCACTTCGATTTCGGCCTCCAGGTCTTCGACCGGTCGATTTTTCAGCCGTTGCAGGACGGTGATGGCTCCCTGTTGCCAGAAGTCAGCCATGGTCAACTCCTCATGGGTATCAAAGCAGGACCTCCACCGAGTTCCTCGATGAGGCGCGCATGATAGTAGCAGATCCGGATGCCGAATCAAAGTGGGCAGAGCGATGGGGGGGCAACAAAAGCCGCCGGAGTTCGATGATCGGCAGCGTGGGGCCGGAGAAAGACTCAAACAGCGACGCGCCGGCGGAAACATCTATTTGCGCCCTGTTCGAGCTCAATTACGGCTGCACTCAGGAAGGGGGCGTCGAAGAGCTAGATCAAGCCGCTTCAGGACGTTTCTCGGCTCTGATGCGATCGTGAGATTGAACGTCTTTTTGGGGAGCTCGATACAGAACGATTCCCAAAAAAACCGCCAGCGCCAATCCGCCCAGCAAAAAAACGATTCCAAGGAGAATGCTCATCGATAGGCCTCCTCGGGTGGACGGCGGTGGTTATCCGCCGAATTTCCGCACCGCCGCCATGACGCAGGTAAAGGCCAGGAGTCCCAGGATGGTCCACTGCAGAACAAGCCGGACGATCCTGCCCGCCTTGCTCTTGGACGCAGTCTCCGAAACAATGGTTCGTTCGTTCATTCATCACCTCCGAAGTCGGTGGAATGGGGTGGGGAGAATCTGGATCTCATGCGCAATATATAAGTTTACGATTACTGATATAATATCGGGATCCAAATTAAATGTCAAGTGATTGTTAACAAACATATCCGTTCTGGTGCGGATGCGTTAGAACGTGGCTTGCCAGCGGATATTTAGGTTTCGAAATACCGGGTCGGATAAAGTCAAAGAGGATTCAAGCGGGGATAGGGCTGGGTGGCTCGCGGGACGTCGCCAGAAATCCGTGGATCAGGGCTGGGGTTGCCGTGCGGGATGATTCAGCTCGATCCCCCCGCTCGGCCGGGTTGGATGGCTCGCCGATAGATGGCCCAGAGCGCCTCGTATTTCTCGGCCAGATCGAAGCTGTACCCGCTCAGCGCCCAGATATTGGCGAGCCCCTGGGTCATTCCGAAAAGCATGAGCGCGGATGCGCCCAAATCGATCTCTTCGTTCACAGCGCCGCCGCGGACCCCCTCGGCGAGAAGGTGCGTGATACGGTCGATATAGGCGTTCAGCTTTTCGTAGACTTCCCGGTTCAGTTTCTTGTCTCCCAGGCTGATGATCTCCGCGATGATTTGAAAGGACATGCCCTTGCGTTGTTCGATTTCGGACAGATGGTTTTTCAGCGCCTGATCGATGGTGTTAAGCGAGGATGCGTTCTCCAGCGCCGATCGCTTGAAGTCATGCAGCATGGTGTCCATGATGTGGTTCATTAGAAACGACAGGATCTCCCGTTTGCTTTTGAAGTGCCGGTAGATGGCGGCCTCGGTCAGCCCGACTTCCTTGGCCATGGCCCGGACGGTCAGGTGTTCGCTGCCCTTTTTGATGATCAGTTTGCGGGCGGCGTCGATGATTTGCTGTTTTCGGATGGCCGTGCTGCGGCGTTTCTGTACCATGTGTCTGCATCCTCCTGAACCGGCCCTTTGCCGTTGCCCATTGAATTTGAAGATTTCATAGCGGCGCCGACGACTCTCAAATTTCTTCTTCTATCTCATCTGTTCAAAAATTGTCCACAAAAAAAATGTGCAGTTGATCTTATCGGCGGGCTTTTTCAGAAAGCGGAGCACCGGTAAAGCCGATTTTTTGGGGGAGCGGCTATCCAGCCGCGATCCAGCCGTGGATTGACTTGCACCGGGCTAACGGCTAAAACTCCAAAAAAAAATTGCCACGATGGGAGGAAATGTCCATGCGTGCACGGCCGAGATGGATTCTCAGTTTTTTCATCTTTTTTTTAATGGCAGGATTCTTTCAATCCTTTGCCTTGGCCAAGCCGCCCAAGCTCCCTAAATCCGGCTCGGGGCCGGTGCCCGCCTTGGAGGCCAAACTGCCGGAGAACGCCACCCCGGAGCAGGTGGATGCCTTCATGGCCGGCCTGAGCGACGAGCAGGCGCGCAAGCTTCTTCTGGAGAAGATGACCCAGGCGGCGGCGGCGCGGTCTATTCCCAGCGAGGCCAGCGACAGAATAGGTGGAAGGAGCGGCATCGGCGTGCTGTTCGGCAGCGCCGAGGAAGCCATGGCCGCGCTTTCTCACCGGCTGGGCGCCGTTTTTGCCGGCGCCGAAAGCGCTCCGTCCGGTTGGCCCCAGGCGTGGGAGAAGCTGACCGGCGGGAAGGGGTTCGGCCAGTTCGCCGCCAACCTGGCCGTCATGCTGCTGATTATTCTCGGCGGCTTCGCGGCGGAGCGTTTTCTGCTGCGGATGGTCGCGGGGATGCACGACTATCTCATGAAAACCGTGCCCCTCGGCCGCCTGCAGAAGCTTGGCTTCATCGTCTTCAGGGTTTTTATCGACGGCCTGGGCATCGCCTGCTTCATGCTGGTAAGCTTTTTATTGTTTGCCGTCATCTACAGCCCGCAGGATTCCGGCTACCTGCCGGTGTCGATTTTTTTGGTGGCGAGCTACTACTTCCGGCTGATCCAGTTCGGGGCACGGGTCATCCTCTCGCCGAAAGCCGCCGGGCTGCGGCTGGCGCCCATGTCCGATGCGGATGCCGGCCTGATCTACCGCTGGATTCTGCGGATCGCCGCCGTGTGCGCGCTGATCGCCGTGATCGCTTTCAGCCTCAGAGATGCGGGCATCAGTCGCGATATTTTTCTGTTGATCTACTCTTCGGCCGGAGTCGCCGTGGGGGGGCTGCTGATCGCTTTGATCCTACAAATCCGCGAGCGGGTGGCGCGGGCCATCGCCCCGGATGCCGGCGAGATTCTGATGCCGATCGAGGCGCTGCAGGCCAAGCTGGCCGGCATCTGGCACTGGATCGCCATCCTTTACGTGGCCGCCGTCGGCATCTACTGGACGGGGAGGATGCTGACGCATGGCGACGTCCACATTCTGAATCTGGTCTACAGTCTCTTTCTGATCCCGGTTTTCATCGGCGTCGACCAGTGGGTGCAGAAGCTGCTCGCGGTCGCATCCGGCGGCTCGCGGGAGATCATCGAGC
>CAZNAX010000088.1:0-12624 GCA_964570965.1 uncultured Desulfatibacillum sp. | reverse complement strand
GCGGCTTGGGTTTTTGGAAAGACCGCAGAACTCCAACCACCCAATACCCGGCACTAACCACCAAACACTTAACACCAACTCTCCGAGGTTCATATGATCATCAAGAAATTGGCAGTGGGGCCGATCGTGGCCAACTGCTTCATCGTCGGATGCAAACAGACTCACCAGGCGGCGGTGATCGACCCGGGCGACGAGGCCGATCGGATCCTCCTCGCCCTGGCCGAGGCGAAGCTGACCGTCAAGCAGATCATCAACACCCACGGGCATTTCGACCATGTCGGAGCCAACAAGCGCATGAAGGCCGCGACCGGCGCACCGATCCTCATCCACGCCCTGGATGCACCCATGCTGAGCATGCTTGCCCGCAGCGCGGCGGCTTGGGGGATGTCCGCCGAGGACTCCCCTTCTCCGGATCGTTTCATAGAAGAAGGGGACACCATTGAAATCGGCTCGATCCGCTTTCAGGTCATTCACACGCCCGGGCATACCCCTGGGGGTGTTTCCCTGCTTGCGGACGGTTGCCTGTTCGTGGGCGATACGCTTTTTGCGGGCTCGGTGGGGCGGACAGACTTTCCGGGCGGGGACTTCGAGGCGCTTAAATCAAGCATCCAGAAGAAGCTCTTCCCGTTGGGCGATGCGGTGAAGGTCTTCACCGGGCACGGGCCGGAGACCACTATCGGCGAGGAGAGGCGTCACAACCCCTTCGTGGGGCTGGGGGCATAGGGGCTGAAGCATAATAGGTCCTATTGGTCCTATAGGACCTATTTGCTAAGTGGTTCAATCGACAAAAGTTTCGGTGCCATTTGCTGACTCCATCCTCGCCAAGGCGGTGTCCAGCTCCTGGCGTTTGAGGATGTCGTAATAGATCATGATGTGTTTGACATAAGCCACCGTGATATCCCCGCGGCAGAACCCCTGTTCGGCTTCCTGATAATACTTGCGGAAGCGCAGCAGCGGAAGGGTCTTGGCCATTGACTCCCAGCGGTTGGGGTCAAGCCCCATTTTAGAAGCCAGCCGCCGGGCATCCTGGACATGCCCCGGGCCGGCATTGTAGGCCGCCAGCGACGCCAACAGCCGGTCATCCTCTTCCATTTCCTCGAACTGGTCATAGATCCATTTCAGGTACTGGACCCCCGCTTTGATGTTTGCGACCGGATCGAGCAGATCGTAGACTTTCAGGCTGCGTCCGGTGGTCGGCAGCACCTGCAACAGACCGCTGGCGTCCCTGGCCCCGCGCGCCAGCGGATCGAGGTGGGATTCCTGGTAAGCCTGGGCGGCGATCAAACACCAGTCGAAGCCGTTCCGCTGGGCCGCATCTTTGATGAAGGGCCGGTAGCGAGGCAGGCGCGTTCGCATGCGTTCATGGAACGTCTTCAGGCCGATGTAATCGAAGTGACCGATATTCCAATGGTATTTTTCATAAATATCTTCCAGGCGTCCGGTTTGGTGCATGCTGCGGAAAAACTCGTTGATTTTTTCCAACAGGTGGCGGGCATCACGGCGTACGGCCCAGCCGAGCGGGAAGGTATCACGGCTGAGGGGGCGGACGGCCGCCGATGGGTAATAACGCCGGATCATCAGGGCGATGTTGCTGTTGGCAACGGTGAAATCGATTTCTCCCCTGGATAGGCGCTGGATCAGCTGGTCCTCCGATAAATTTTCATGGACCCGGACGGTGACATCGATGCCCTGGCGCCTCAGCTCCTCCAGCCGTTCATGCTGGGCCGAGCCCCGGCCGACATCCACTGTTTTGCCGGCAAGATCCTGAAGTTCGGCGATGGGGGCCAGGCGGCGGTGTGAAATGAGGTGCGGCTGCACCTCGCGATAGCCGTCGGAGAAGGCGGCCTGCCGCGCGCGCGACCGCGTGATTTCAGTTCCGGCGGCAATCAGATCGCCCCGTCCTCCGTTAAGCGCCGCCAGCATGTCCTCCCATGTGCGGCAGGGCACGACCTTCAACCGGACCCCCAGACGGTCGGCGAACTCTCGGGCCAGCTCGTAATCGAACCCTCTGGACTGGTTCCGATCGATATAGTAGCTGTGCGGCGAGCTGCCCGTAATGACCCGCAGTTCGCCCGCCGCCAGGACCCGGTCCAGACTGAGATCCTGAAAACCGTCCGCCGGAAACGAACCGGCATGAAACGTGGCAACCGCGCTTGCAGCCATCAACACGGTCGGTACTCCAACCCTTAACACTCTGTTACGTCTAATTATTTTTCGCATCATGAGATTTGGTTCCTTTGCATCGGTTGTCGGGCGTCGAAGCGGGCTCCCTAAAAGGCGCCGAGCTGGCAGGGCCCGATTTTTATACCCAGCGCCTCACAGGCGGCGCTCACCCCCATGCGGGAAAGCTTGAAAGCCGTTGCAAGGCTCCAGGCCGTCCGGCAGGGCAGTCTGCCGTTTTCAAGCCCGCGATGGATGGCGTCTTCAAGACCGGGTTCTATGGCGGTGGCGGCCTTGACGATTTTTTTCTCGGGGGTGTAGCCGAAAAGGCCCAACTGGCACTTCACCAGTCGGATGCCGAGCAGGTCCGCAGCCTCACCGATTGCAGACGGCGGCTTCTGAAGTTCGTCGGCCATCCGAAAAGCCACTGCACAGGCCAGTTCGCCCTTTTCCACGCTGCGAGCCAGGGACTCGCGGAGAGCCGGATCGATCTGCGCCGGGTCCTTATGGCTGTGTTTGGAGGCAAACGGTTTCCTTGCTTTTTCAGTCATGGGCCACTCCTCGCTTGATGTCGGCTAAGGTGTTTGATAGATAACGATTTTAGATGCTCAGTTACTCTTTACACCCAGCTCGGTTCGAATTACATAACGGGTGCCCGGAAGATTCGGCGGGAAGATTGCCCCTCTGGACCTTTCTGGACCGCTGTGGACCGCTGTGGACCGCCGGAGGAAAAACTTTCCACGGACCCTACCACAGAAGGGGAGGGGTGGCAACCCCGGCCACAAAATCAGGGCGTTCCAAGATGCGAACGAGTCAAGGAGGACAATGATCCAGCGACGAATCACGCGGCAGATCAAAGTCGGCGGCGTTCCGGTGGGGGGGGGTGCCGCGATAGCGGTGCAGTCCATGACCAACACGCCGACCCCGGACGTAGCCGCCACCGTCGCTCAGATCCGGCGGCTGGAAGCGGCGGGCTGCGACATCGTGCGCGTGGCGGTGCCGGATGCGGCGGCGGCGCAGGCGATCGCCGCCATCAAGGCTCAGGTCCGGATCCCGGTCATCGCCGACGTTCACTTCGACTCCCGTCTGGCCGTAGCCGCGGCACGTTCGGGGGCCGACGGGCTGCGGATCAACCCCGGCAACATTGGGGGAACGAAAAAAGTCAAGGCGGTGGTCGACTGCGCGCGGGACCGCGGAATCCCCATCCGCATCGGGGTCAATTCGGGTTCGCTCGAAAAGGATCTGCTTAAGAAATATAACGGAGCCACTCCGGAGGGTATGGTGGCCAGCGCTCAGCGGCATATCGAGCGGCTGCGCATGCTTGATTTCCACGATATCAAGGTATCCTTGAAGGCCTCGGACGTGCGGCGCACCGTAGCCGCTTACCGCCAGCTGTCCGCGTTGACCGATCTGCCGCTGCACCTCGGGGTGACAGAAGCCGGCACGCTTTTCTCGGGGCTGGTCAAATCCGCACTCGGTATCGGGACATTGCTGGCCGAAGGAATCGGCGATACGCTGCGGGTCTCCCTGACCCGGGATCCGGTCGAGGAGGTGCGGGCCGGGTACGAGATTCTGGCGGCGCTCGATATCCGACGACGGGGTCCGGAGATCATCGCCTGCCCCACCTGCGGCCGCACCCGGATCGACCTGTTCGGAATCGTGGAGCGGGTGGAAAAGGCCCTCGCGACCAGCGTGGCCCCCATCAAGATCGCCGTCATGGGCTGTATCGTCAACGGCCCGGGGGAAGCCCGCGAGGCCGACATCGGGATCGCAGGCGGGGACGGAGTGGGGGCGCTCTTCCGGAAGGGGAAGGTCGTTCAGACGTTTCCCGAAGATCAATTGGTGGAGGTGTTGCTCCACGAGGTGCAGAAGTTCGAACTCAAAGAGAGGAAATCCGAAGACAATGGGTAAACAGCCGAAATCCGCCATATCACCGACGCGTCGCGAAGACTATCCGGAATGGTACCAGCAGGTCATCAAAGCCTCCGACCTGGCCGAACGCTCGCCGGTGCGGGGCTGCATGGTGATCAAGCCCTGGGGGTACGCCCTCTGGGAGAACATCATGCAGGCCATGGACACCATGTTCAAGGCAACGGGGGTCAAGAACGCTTATTTTCCGCTCTTCATCCCGCTGAGCTTCATGCAGAAAGAGGCCGACCATGTCGAAGGGTTTGCCAAGGAGTGTGCGGTCGTCACCCACCACCGGCTGGAAAAGAACGACCGTGGCGAGCTGGTTCCGGCCGGGCTGCTGGCCGAACCGCTGGTGGTTCGACCCACCTCCGAGACCATTATCGCCGATTCTTTATCGAAGTGGATCAACAGCTACCGCGATCTGCCAGTCCTGCTCAATCAGTGGGGCAACGTCGTGCGCTGGGAGATGCGCACCCGCATCTTCCTGCGCACCAGCGAGTTTTTATGGCAGGAAGGGCACACGGCGCATGCCAGCCGGGAAGAGGCCTGGGAGCGCACCGTGATGATGCTGGACATCTATGCCCGCCTGGCCGAAGAGTACCTGGCCATGCCGGTCTTCAAGGGCCGCAAGACCGCGGCCGAGCGTTTCCCAGGGGCGGTGGACACCCTCTGCATCGAGGCGATGATGCAGGACCGCAAGGCGCTTCAGGCCGGCACGTCCCACTTTCTGGGACAAAACTTCGCACGCGCGTCCGAAATCAAGTTTCAATCGGCCGAGGAGCGCGAGGAATACGCATGGACCACGTCCTGGGGTGCCTCCACCCGCCTGATCGGGGGGGTGATCATGACCCACGGGGATGATGACGGCATCATCCTGCCGCCGCGAGTGGCTTCGGCTCAGGTCGTGCTGCTGCCCATCTTCAAAAAGGAGGACGAGCGCCAGGCCGTCATGGCCTATACCGAAAGCCTGGCCAGGGAGCTGAAAGCCTGCCGGTACAACGACCGGCCGATCACGGTCGAAGTCGACCCGCGCGACATCGGCGGCGCCCGGGGCTGGGAGTGGATCAAGAAAGGCATCCCCCTGCGCATCGAAATCGGCTCCCGGGAAATCAAGGAGAATGCCGTATTCCTGGGGCGGCGGGACCAGCCGCACCACGAGCGGGTTGCGTTGAAGCGGGAAGCGTTCGTGGCCGAAATTCCAGGGATTCTGGACGACATCCAGAACGCCTTGTTCGCACGCGCGCTCAGCTATCGCACCGAGAACACGGTGACGATCGCGGACAAAGGCGATTTCTACGATTACTTCACGCCCCGCAATCTCGAGAAACCGGAAATCCACGGCGGCTTTGCGCATTCCGGCTGGTGCGGCGACGCCGCCTGCGAGGCCCGCATCAAGGAGGATCTCACGGTGACCATCCGCTGCCTGCCCTTCGACGCCGAGGAGCCGGCCGGCCGGTGCATCAGCTGCGGTAAACCCGGGCAGCATCGGGCGGTGTTCGCAAAGGCATACTAATGATCCGAATCAACAACATCCTTGACAAGCTCACGGAGGGGTGCCCGGGTGCGGACGTGGATGTGGTTGAACGCGCTTATGTCTATTCCGCGCAGGTTCACGCCGGGCAGGTGCGGCTTTCCGGCGAGCCTTACCTGATGCACCCGCTTGAGGTGGCCAACATCCTGGCCGATATGCGGCTGGATCCCGTCAGCGTGGCGTCGGGTCTGCTGCATGATGTGCTCGAGGACACGCCCGCCCAACCCGAGGACGTGGAGGCGCTTTTCGGCACGGACGTGCTGCGCATCGTCTCGGGTGTCACCAAGCTGAGCCTGATGCCGACCTCCAGCTCGCAGGCGCGGCAGGCCGAGAACATCCGCAAGATGTTTCTGGCCATGGCCGACGACATCCGGGTGATCCTCATCAAGCTGGCCGACCGCCTGCACAACATGCGCACCCTGCGATTCCATTCACCGGAAAAACGCAAGGCCATCGCCCGGGAGACCCTGGACATCTACGCCCCGCTCGCCGCCCGCCTCGGCATTTACTGGATCAAGAACGAACTGGAGGAGAACTCCTTCAAGTATCTGAATCCGGAGGAATACGCCCGTATCGAGCTGCTCGTGGCCAAGTCCAGGACCGAGCGCGAACAATACATCGAGACCGTCCGGACCACCATCCACGCCAAGCTGGAAGAAGTGAACCTGAACGCCGAGGTTTTAGGCCGCAGCAAGAATTTTTTCAGCATCTACTCGAAGATGAAGACCCAGAACCTCACCTTCGAGCAGATTTACGACCTCATCGCCTTTCGCATCATCCTGGACACGGTCACCCAGTGCTATGAGGCGCTGGGCCTGATCCACTCCATGTGGAAGCCCATCGACTACAAGTTCAAGGACTACATCGGGCGGCCCAAGCCCAACATGTATCAGTCGCTGCACACGACCGTCATCGGCCCCGTCGGCGAGCGCATCGAGATTCAGATCCGGACCTGGGAGATGGATCGCGTGGCCAAGTCCGGGATCGCCGCGCACTGGAGCTATAAGGAAGGCCAGCGCATCGACGAAAACATCAGCAAAAAATTCGCCTGGATCCAGGACATGGTGGAGAACCAGGATACGTTCCGGGACCCCGGCGAATTCCTGGAAAACGTTCGCCTCGACCTTTTTCCCGACGAGGTTTACGTCTTCACCCCCAAGGGGGACATTCGATCGCTGCCGAAGGGATCCACTCCGGTGGACTTTGCCTATCTCATCCACACGGAAATCGGCCATAAATGCGTCGGTGCCAAGGTCAACGGCCAAATGGTCAGCCTGCCGTATGTCCTCCAGACCGGCGATATCGTCGAGATCGTCACCTCGAAAAACCACACGCCGAGCAAGGACTGGCTCAAGTTTGTCAAGACCATCAAGGCGCGCGCCAAGATTCGCCAGTGGGTTAAGACCCAGGAAAAGGAGCGCAGCATCAGCCTCGGGCGGGAGATGCTGGACAAGGCCTTCCGCAAGGAGCGGTTGAACTTCATCACCCTTTCCAAAACCGAAAAGATGGACGAGGTGGTGACCTCCCTGGGAGTGAAGAGTCTCGAAGACCTGATCGCCAATGTCGGCTACGGAAAAGTGACGCCGCTTCAGGTGCTCAGGCCGTTCACCGCCAAACCGGTATCGCCGGACAGCCGGGAGTCGCTCCTGGAAAAGTTGATGAGCCGGGTGCGCAAGAAAAAACCTCGGGCGGGCGTGCTCGTGAAGGGTTTGGAGGACATCTTGATCAAATTCGGCAAATGCTGCCAGCCGGTGCCCGGAGACCCGATCATCGGTTATATCACCCAAGGCTACGGGGTGACGGTTCACCGGGCGAGCTGCGTGAATGCGATGCGCAGCAGTCCGGAGCGGCAGATTGAAGTCGAATGGAGCCCCGATTCGGCCGAATCCTATCCGGTCAAAATTCAGATCATCTCGTATGACCGAATCGGGTTGTTGGCCGATCTGGTGGGCAGCATCAGCAAACTACGGGCCAACATCCTCAATGCCAGTTCCGATACCAAGGAAAACAAGACGGTGGAAAGCCTTTTCACCATCAGCGTGGCGGACACCGGGCATCTGGATAAAATCCTTGCTGCGATTCGAGCGGTAAAACAGGTTCAGGACGCCAAGCGGATCGGATAGCCCCGCTCGTGCAAGGCAGGTATGGGGCGCCGGCTTTACGGCGCTTTTTGCACGCGGCCGGACTTCAGGCATGCCGTGCACACCAGCAAGGTTTTGGCTCGTCCGGTAGTGATGGCGTGCACGCGCTGGAGATTGGGATTAAAGCGGCGCTTGGTGACATTGTGGGCATGGCTGATGTGGCTGCCCACCATAGGTCTTTTTCCGCAGATTTCACACATCTTGGACACGGCTGTACCCTCCTAACCATTTAACGCCTTAACGCCTTCGCCCAACGTTCGACGTCTGCGTTGCGAACAATTCAAAAATTTTCTATCTACACCAAATACGAGCGGGAATCAAGAAATTTCAACGCGGCTATCCGTTATCGGGCAGGCCGGGAAGGATCGGCGTTGGCTCCAGGATGGGCGCATCGGCGCCCTCTCTCAATTGGCGCGTTTCCTCGGATAGCTTCTTTTCGCAGGCCGCGATGAGATTCAACGCCGGCTGATGATAGCCGACATCCGGATAGTCGGATACCAACGAACGGAAACGGGCGAGGGCGGCCTTGAAATGGTTGGTCTTGAAATAGAACTCGCCGACGGTAAACTCGTGGCCGGACAAGCTCTTGTAGCAGGCCACCAAGTGCTCGGCGGCGCTGCGCGAATAGGGGTCGTTCGGAAACTGCTTCTGAAGTCGGATAAAGGTTTCCAACGCCTTGCGGGCAGATGTTTGGTCCCGGTCGGGAGTGGTGATGCGGTCGAAATGGCAGCGTCCGATCTGGTAGATGACATAGGGAATCGCTTCGTTTCGAGGGTGAAGCTTCTCAAACTCCTCGTAAGCGAAAAGGGCGTCCTCATATTGCTCCAGCCGATAATGGGCATCACCTAATTTCAACTCGGCCAGCATGGAGTATCGTGAAAACGGGTATATGTCCTTCAGCCGCTGGAAATGCTCGACCGCTTTGTGGTAATTCCCGTTTTCGAACTGATCCATGCCGTTGATCGCCAGTTCCTCGGCGGTGAGGTTTTCCTCGGCCCCCCAGAAGAGGGTGACCACCGATTTTTTGAAATCGGTGGCGGTCTCCTGGATCGTGCTGCATCCGGTGCTCGCCAGTGTGGCCCATACTGCCGCAGCCAAGAGCCGCGAGATAGTGTTCTTCATCGTCATTCGGTTTCACTGCGAGGTGCAAAAAGAGGCCGTGCTGCTAGGGTTCAACCGCCGTCCTCGAAAATCAAGCCGGGTCCCCCGGCTCACCTTCATCTGCAGATCGGTCCGGCAGCCGGTCTCGGCCGCGGGTTCCTGAAAGTCGAACCTACACCAGTTTGGTGAGGGCCTCCTCCAGTTTTGATTTGGCCACCATCCCCGTAATCTGGTTGGCGACGTTGCCCGCTTTGAAAAAAATCAGGGTGGGGATCGCTTTGATACCGTATTTTGCAGGGGTGACGGGATTGTTGTCGACATTGCATTTTGCGAACTTGATCTTATCGCCGTAACTTTTGGAGAGCTCTTCAACCAGGGGGGCGATCGCCTTGCAGGGGCCGCACCACGGCGCCCAGAAGTCGACCAATACCGGTTTATCGCTTTTCAGCACTTCCGCCTCGAAATTGCCGTCCTCAACTTCCAGCATGCCTTCCGCCATCTCACCGAATTCCTTTCTTGAAAATTAATTACGGGGTGATAATAGAGTCAAAGCCTATCGATGTCAACCCAGGCGGGCGCGCGTCCGCCTGCCGGAAGACCCGGCGAGAACGCAGTCAGATCCGGTTCGAGTCTGTTCGGCAGACAGAGCGGAGCGGTGGACGCGGTCCGCCGCAGCTGGTTTGAACAATCCGCATGGCAGGAGACATCCATGAAGAAAAAGATCCGCATCGGGGCCTTGATTTCGGGGGGCGGCACCAACCTTCAGGCGATCATCGACGCCAGCCGCTCCGGATCGATCGACGCCGACATCGCCTTCGTCGGCGCGGATACTCCGGCGGCCAAGGGGCTGGAGCGGGCCCGGCAGCATGGCATTCCGGACGTCGTAGTGGACTATGCGGCGGTCATCCGCGCTTGCCGGCACGAGCCGGGAAGGCTTTTGCCGCCGGAGGATTTCCGTCTGGAGGACGTTCGCGGCAAACAGGCGATTTTTCCCCCATCCGCCGATCGCACCACCGTGGATGCGTTCCTCACCTGCCGGGCCATAGCCGAGGCGCTCTTGCTGAAGGCGATGCCGCCCGACTCCTTTGACCTTTTGGTTCTGGCCGGGTTCATGCGCAACTTGACGCCTTATTTCATCGACCGCGTGAACACCGATCGCGCCCGGCCGCGCATCATGAACATTCATCCGGCGCTGCTGCCCGCTTTTCCGGGCACCGATGGATACGGCGACACCTTCCGGTACGGGTGCAAAGTGGCCGGCTGCACCGTGCACTTTGTCGACTACGGCGAGGACTCGGGGCCGATCATCGGCCAGCGCGCCTTTCGCATCCGCGAGGACGATACGCTGGACAGCCTTCGCCGGCGCGGGCTGGAACAGGAGTGGCAGCTCTATCCCGAATGCATTCAGCTTTTTGCCGAGGGCCGTTTGACGACCGTGCGGATGCGCTTCGAGCGGCCGGGGGGCGGAGCTTTCGAGCGCACGGTGGTAAAGGTGCTGCCGAAAAAACGATGATAGCTTTGAACTGCCTGCGGTCCCCGACGAGTCCGTCGGTTACAACACGAACCCTCGACATCGTTCGCAGTTGGGCATTGCATTGCTTTGTAATGGACCTAGAGTCTGCGCCCTCGTGGGCCGGCAATGAGCCAGATGATCAGCCCCAAGACCGGCAGAATCAGAATCAAGATGACCCAAAAAACCTTTGATCCGGTAGAGGCCGGGGTTTCGATGGTCTTCACAATGGCCCAAACGTCGGCAATCAAAACGATCAGGCCGAAGAGGCCGCCAACTTCGATACCCATTTCTTCTCCTGGCAGGGCTCGGCGTGAGTACCCTGTGCTATGGTTCATCCCGACTGGGAGATGCTTCAAGTTTCTAATGAGGGCATCCGCTTTCGTTATGATCTTTTAAAGCCCCCATCCGTATTTGTCCAGCAATTTTCCGTCGATTTGATTCTTCCTGCCTGCGGCGATATCAAGATCGTCGTCCGCGAGTTTTTTCACTGTTCCTTGAATTGCCCTTTGATCCGTTTCCTATTTTCCATAGATATAGTCCCAGTTCATAATCCGCAACGCCCTTCCCAGCCAGATTTCTTCTTCAGGCACTCAAATTCGGACTGCTTAACTTTAATGCGTCTTCTCCCGAGGAATAAATGGAGTGCAGCTTGTATTCCTATATGAATGCCTACGTAGTGCCGTACGGTCCGCAGAGGAGGGATCCAAGGCTTGTCCCGGTTTCGAATCTACCCACGGCCCGCCAGCAAGCCCGATCAATGAACCGGGAGCCGTTTACAAGCCGTTAAGCAAAAGGCTGTCGGCAATACCAAGCCGCAGGCTTAAATACAGGATTCAGCTTATTGCCAATCACTCTAACTATTCAGAATCTTACTCATCTGTGACGGCGGAAGGATTGCGGCGATCGGCCGGCCTGCGCTGTTTGAAGGGCCTCATCCAATGGGGAAGGTGACGGGCAAGTCTACCGTGATTGAGGGATCGGTCGGATTCCAGTTCGGCGGCGAGGCATTGAGCGAGATCATCTTTTTGTGGGATCGCGTGGAGATAAGGAAGGAACTTTCACGGTCTGTAAAACAGGGAGACCCTCGATGAAATCACGCCTCGTGCGCCTCTTCTTCCGAATCAGATACAGCATCGGCTATTATCCCACCATCATATCGATGGCCTATTTCTTTTTTGCGCTGATGTTTGTCACTCTGCCCAGCTCGGATTTATGGGAGCCCCTGAAGCCGATCCTGGAGTGGTCGAGGCTGCCGAGAGTCTACAACGACGAGGTGGTGCTCTCCGCCCTGATCACCGGCATCATCTCATTCATCACCCTCAGCTTCGCCATGGTCATGGTCGTCTTGAGCAACGTCTCCAACACCTTCTCCCCCAAACTGCTCTTGGGCTTGGTCACTGAAAAGACGCATCAGGTCGTGCTCGGAAATTACATCGGTGCCATTCTCTACTGCCTGATCCTGCTTCTGACGATTTCGAACGCCGACGACTACCGCTTCCGGGACCTATCCGTCATAATCGCCGCCGCCATGGCGATTTGGTGCCTGGTCCTGTTTATCTACTTCATTCATAACATCTCCACCTCCGTGCAAGTGGGGAACATCGTTGAAAAAATTTACAACCAGACCCGCCGGGAATTGCTGAAGCGGCAACAGGCCGAGAACGCCGAAGAACGGCATCGCCAGGCGTTTGTGCATGAGACGATCGTGCCGCGGCAGGTTTTTCCTTCCAAAACATCGGGCTTCCTGCAGGACGTCGACGCGGACGATCTGGTGAAAATCGCAACCGAGAACGACCTGCTGATCCGGGTTCAACCGTACCTCGGTGATTTTGTGGTGAAGGACCACCCCTTTCTCTCCTGCACCAAGGCTCCGGAAGAGATCGAGTCAGCCGTGCGGGACCGGATTTATGCGGCGTTTACTTTTTTTGGGGGAGAAAAAATAGAAGTCAACGAGAGATACGGCTTCACCCAACTGATGGAAATAGGGGTCAAAGCCCTCAGCCCGGGGATCAACGACCCTGGGACGGCCTGCATATGCATCGACTACTTGACAGATTTGTTTGCCTTGCGGATGGGTTTGAGATTTTCGGACGTCTACTACGACGAAAACCGGAATCCGCGTCTGATCGTCAGGTCCATGGGCTTCGACACGTTATTCACCATTTGCATCGGGCCGATACGACGCTATGGCAAAAATGATCTCTTGGTCGCCAATAAGCTGCTCCAGTCCTTCAAGACCTTGTCCTACTTCGACCGAACGGAGGCAC
>CAZNAX010000087.1:0-12689 GCA_964570965.1 uncultured Desulfatibacillum sp. | reverse complement strand
TGCCGGTGCGCAGGGACACGCTGATCAGAATCGGCATCAGCAGGACCACGATGGGCACGTTGTTGATGAAGGCGCTGGCGGCGGCGCTCACCAGCAGGGTCAGGAGGAGCGACAGACGAGGGCGTTTGACCCACACCCGCGCCAGAAAATGACCGACCGGTTCCAGGGCGCCGGTCCGCACCAGGCCGCTGCCGGCGATCATCAGGGCGCATACGGCGACCAGGGCCTCGTGGCCGAAGCCCAGGAAAAAATCCACGGCATGCAGCGTCCGGCCGTCGCTGGAAAACGGCCAGAGCTGAAAGCCGACGGTGAGAGCGACCAGCACCAAGAGGCTGGACGTTTCCAGGGGGATCTTGTCGCGCGAGAATAGAACCAGCGCCAACCCGGTCAGGACCAGGACCGCTAAGCTGTGCGCGTTCGGAAGCGGCGGAACAATCATGCGCTTTTCCTTTTTGCTTCAAGAGCGTGGTATCGGGGGGGCTGCGGCCTTGCTTTTGAAATCGCCGCCGGTCATGATA
Organism: uncultured Desulfatibacillum sp.; assembly: GCA_964570965.1. Taxonomy (GTDB): domain Bacteria; phylum Desulfobacterota; class Desulfobacteria; order Desulfobacterales; family SpSt-501; genus SpSt-501. The sequence goes on along the minus strand of CAZNAX010000087.1, from coordinate 12,171 downwards.
CAAAAAGGCATGAAGAATTTATGCCCCCCCGGCAGGGTTTTCTCTGGTGAATACCACACCGGGGCCAAACATGAAATCCAATCGTCTGGGATGTTATAGGGCTGCAGCGGCAGGACCGATCTTCACATTCAGCCGCATACGGCGATGACCCCCCATTCACTCACAGGACATCGAAAGGATCGTCGGGATCATGTTCCGCATCCGTCGCATCTACGATGAAGTGCTTCCCGGAAACCGAAACGCCCTCGATCAGGTCAAAGCCATCATGCGCAGCCGCTTCCCGGCGGCCTCCTCGGAAGAAATCGATCGACTCGGCCATCACCTGCATGATCCCTTTCTCAAACGGTTTCGGGCGATCCTTTTTGTTGCCGAAAACCAGCGCCATCGCGTACAAGGATTTGCTTACCTGCTTCACGAACCGCAGATCCGGTTTGGCTATCTCGATTGGATCGCCACCCAAGTGGGCAAAGCCAGCGGCGGCATCGGCGGCGCGCTGTACGAACGGGTGCGATTGGAGCTCGCAGCCCTGGGTGCCAAAGGCCTTTTTTTTGAATGCCTGCCGGATGAGGCGCTCCTGTGTCCGAGTGAAGCGCTCCTGGCCGAAAACCGCCAGCGTCTCAGGTTCTACGAGCAATACGGCGCGCGGCCGATAACCGGCACGGCCTATGAAAAGCCTTACAAGCCCGATCAATCGTGTATGCCGCATCTGATGTTCGACGGATTGGGACGGACGGCAAGCCTGGAACGCGATTTTCTTCGTGCGGTCGTGAGGGCGATATTGGAAGGAAAATACGCCGGGTACGCGCCGGCGGATTATGTCAATATGGTGGTGAGCTCCATTGATCAGGATCCGGTCCGCCTCAGGGAGTTCCGCTTCGTCAAATCTTCCGCGGTATCGGCAGCCGTTTCCGTGCGGTCTTGCGACAGAATCGCCCTGGTGTTTCCTCATCAGCACTTCACCCACCACATTCACGAGCAGGGCTACGTCGAGTCCCCCGTGCGAATCCGAAGTATCCTTAAGGAGATTGCAGGCAGCAGCCTGTTTGAAATGGTCGCGCCCTCCGACTTTCCGGAGAAGGTCATCACCAGCGTCCACGACGTCGATTTCGTGAATTTTTTGCGGCGCACGTGCAAGGCGATCGAAGAGAACCGCTACGTTTACCCCTACGTGTTCCCCATCCGCAATAAAACCCGCCTTCCCAAGGACCGCTACATCTTGGCCGGATACTACTGCATCGATACCTTTACCCCGCTGACCCGTCATGCGTACACGGCGGCCCGATCAGCGGTTAACTGCACGTTGTCGGCTGCAAGAGAGATCCTGCGCGGGCGGCGGCTGGCCTATGCCCTGGTCCGGCCTCCGGGGCACCATGCGGAGCGCAGATCCTTCGGGGGCTTTTGCTACTTCAACAACAATGCCATTGCCGCTCAATACCTGCGGCCTTTCGGGCGGGTGGCGATTCTGGATCTTGACTACCACCACGGCAACGGCCAGCAGGACATCTTCTACCGCCGATCGGATGTACTGACCATATCGATCCATGCACATCCCGGATATGCATACCCCTACTTCTCCGGTTTCAAGGATGAAAGAGGGGAGGGCGAAGGGGAGGGCTTCAATCTGAACCTGCCGCTGCCGGAAGAGATGGACGGCGAGAAATACCGAAAAGCGCTGTCAGCGGCGCTTCAGCGGATCTCCGACTTCCATCCGGTCTCTCTGATCGTCTCGCTCGGCTTTGACACCGCCAAGGGCGACCCCACGGGGACCTGGTCGTTAACGCCGCGTGACTTTGAGCTCAATGGACGCCTGCTTGGCGAGTTGGGGTTGCCGACGCTGGTGGTTCAGGAGGGGGGCTACCGAAGTCGCACGTTAGGCACAAACGCCCGTCGTTTCTTCGAAGGAATAGCCGCTTCGCTTTTCAGGGCCTTCCCAAAGTCAAACGTCCAAAAAGCCCGAAACTCCAAAATGACCCCGCCGGCTCAACAAGCCTGCCGGCAAACCAGCTAAGCCGAATCGGAACGGGACGGGGGTTTCGCTGCGCAAGCGACCGGCCGGTGGTCAGATAGCCCGTGAGCCTTACTTTCAGCTGACGTTCGAGTTCACGCGTCGTGGCCTGCGGCGATGACGTACTGCCGGCGAGCATGCGGTACGGGCACGCCGTGAGCCGGATTTGGTTTTTCCATACCCATTGGCCTCCTTGTAAAACATGTCTGTATTAAATATCATGCGATTAACTGGTCTGAGAGGCTCCTGAGTGACCCCAGCCCACAATTGAGAACCCTGAAGCAGTCATGGCAGATACCCATAGCTCTAATTTTGTGCTTGCAACAACCGCAAAGGATAGGATGCAGGTTCGGTATCCCATCTGGCTCAAAATTTTCCTTGGGGGATTGTTGCCGACGCTTGCGCTGATAGCGGCCGCCTTGCTTTATCACCAAAACCTAAACTCCTTGGGCCAAAGCGCTGGGCAGATCCTCTCGCAGAACTACAAAAGCATCAAGGCCGCAGAACAGGCAAGGAAGACCATCGAAGAGACCCGGAACTTGTTGTTAGAGCAAATGTCCCGGAACCAACCTCCGGTTTTAGCCGTGTCCGACACCCTGGATCTACTTAAGAGCCCTTTGAATACCTGCAAAGAGAATATCACTGAGAAGGGAGAGCGCGAACTGATCGAGCGTATCATGCTCGATTATGACCATTACGAAAAAACGCTGCAGCTGTTCTCCCACGCCGACAAGGGGATTTGGAACAGTCAATCGTTTGGGTATCTTCTCAAACACTCTGCGATGCTGATCCAAGGACTCGACACTCTGGTAGGAATCAATGAAGCCGCGATGGAGCGTGCTGACCGCGAAACCCAACTTTTAGCCGCCCAAACCCAGCGCAGCGGGGCATTCTTGTTTTCTGCGGCGATTCTCACCATTCTGGTTTTAAGCAGTTTTTTTTCTTACCGAATAGCGCGGCCCATCATGGCGCTGGCGCGCAGTCTTTCTGCGGCCAAGGAGGGCAGCGGTGAATACCCTCAGCTTGAGGTTCGCTCCAATGATGAGGTCGGCTTTCTGACCGGCGCGTTTAACCGGCTTTTCAAACGGCTTGAGCACCATGATCATTATCGTGACGATATCCTGGCCACCGAAAAGGAAAAAGTTCGCCGAGCGGAGGAAGCCAAAGGCAGATTTATCGCCGATATTTCACACCAACTCAAAACGCCGATGACTTCGTTGGCGATGAGTGTCAGCCTGCTGTATGAGCGCGGTGAGGATATCGGAAGCGAGAAGCGCACTAGACTATTTGAAACCGCACGAGATGACTGCCTCAGGCTTTCAGCGCTAATCAATGAACTGGTGGACGTGTCTCGCCTGGAGGCCATGGCGCTGCCCCGCCCCAAGGAGACCATCGATGTTTCCAAGCTGATTGGTGAATCTCTGGCCCCTTTGCTCAAGCAGGCCGAAGAAAAACAAATCAAATTAGAGTTCGATGCACCGCCGGATTTGCCGCCGATCACCATCGATTCCTTTCGATTTCCATGGGTGATCACAAACCTGGTCGGAAACGCGCTGCGGCATACCGAAAAATTCGGCACCGTGAGCCTGAAGGTTCGCAAAAAAGGCAGCCGCTTCTATTTCGAATGCATCGACACCGGCAGCGGCATAGACCCGCGCTACCTGCCGCAGATCTTTGATAGGTACAAACAGTTTAGCGAGCGTGAAAAATGCGGCACGATTGGTCTCGGCCTTGCAATTGTAAGAGACATCATCGAACAGCACAACGGAGATATTCAAGTTGAAAGCCATTTGGGCAAGGGCACTAAATTCATTTTTTGGGTTCCGAATCCCACGGAGGAAACACTTTGAAAAGGGCCCTGGTTATTGACGATGACCGCAACATCGCTACGACCCTGCTGGTCTACCTCGAAGATAAGGGTTTTGAGGTTTTTTCCGCCCGTTCGGTCTCTGAAGGCCTACAGGTGTTCCGTCGCGAAATGCCGGACATTGTGATTTTGGATATGAAGCTTCCCGACGGAGACGGGTTGGATGTCTTAAAAGAGATCATGGCCTCAAGTCCCGGAACCCAAGTGGTGATGATCACCGCCTATGCTACCATTGAAACGGCTGTGAGCGCGGTTAAGATTGGCGCATTCGATTACCTCCCCAAGCCATTTGTTCCGGGGCAGCTGGATTTAATTCTGGAAAGGATGAAGCGATTCCAAAAACTTGAAACACAGGTCGCCGTCTTGAAGGGTATTTTTTCGGAAGGCGGATTCGTCACTCGCAACAAAAAGATGCGCCGCCTTCTGAATACGGCCAAATTGACAGCCGAATCCAATGCAATCGTGCTGATTACCGGCGAGAGCGGAACCGGAAAGGGGTTGCTCGCACGCCTCATCCATGACTGGAGCCCTCGCTGCAAGGGTCCATTTGTTACGGTGGACTGCGCGGCCCTGCAGGAAAACCTTTTGGAGAGTGATCTTTTCGGGCATGTGAAAGGTGCCTTCACCGGAGCGTTGCGTGACAAGACCGGAAAGCTGAAACTGGCTGAGGGCGGTACGGCATTTTTAGACGAAATTTCTGAGGTTCCACTGTCCGTGCAGGGCAAACTACTCAGGTTTTTGCAAAGCCGGGAATACGAGCGGATCGGCGACCCTCAAACGCAGTCGGTCGACGTGCGCATGATTGCGGCCACGAACCGTGATTTGGAGGAAATGGTGCGCCAGGGGGATTTTCGGGAAGACCTATTTTACCGGTTGAACGTCGTCGAGCTGTTCCTGCCGCCGCTGCGCGAGCGCCCCGAAGATATTCCACTATTATCGGAATATTACCTGAATCGGTCAGCCCGCATGAACGGCAAAACCTTCACACGGATTGCCCCCGATACCATTCAACGGCTCCAGAGCTATCCCTGGCCGGGAAACGTAAGGGAATTGGTCAATACCATCGAGCGCGGCGTCATCTTTTCGCAGACATCTGCTTTGGAGACTTCATCTCTGCCGCCCCACATTGCAAATTACAAGGTCTCCGAATGCATCGAAGAGTCGTTGGAAAAGCTGGCCGAGGTGGAAAAACGCCATATTCAAAACGTCATTCTGCACTCCTCATCGCTGGAAGAGGCATCAAAACGGCTGGGAATTGATCCAGCCACTTTATGGCGCAAGCGGAAAAAATACGGCCTCGATTGAGCGCCTTGCAACTTGCAAGGCCATTTTCTTGCATAATTCAATACCCAATCCTCCCAGACCGTCACTTCTTTCAGCCTTTTCCCTGGTTTATACTGAAATCATTTAAGAAAAAGAATAGGGCACCCTTTTTGCTCAAGTCCAGGGCAGCGTGAGTTTTTAGCGACCAGCAAAGGGGAGACCTATAAAATGCCTTCAACTACGGCCAAAGAAGGGCTTTTGGTCTGTCAGTTTTCAGCGGCGCAGATCCTTGAAGGGCCAACCAACGGTTTGACTATAGTGCGCAGCCCGATGGCCTGCATGGATGCCGCAGTATCCAAGGTTTATGAAGGAATCCTGATCTATTTTTCAGCTCGGCAACTCAGGGTGAGGGACTCGCTGATCGAATTGTGCGCAGATCTTAATAAAAACCTCCGTATCCGCAGCGTTCCCAAGTGTGTTTCATTGGAATATCCCCACAGGTTCCTGCTGGCAAAACTAAGAGAAGCCGCAGTCGAATACGTCGACATCAGACTCCCGACGGAAAGTGCTGATCCATGGAAAATCTGGGAGCGTACCATGGTGCAGGGTACTAACCTGCGGATTGAGTCTCACTTGTCCCGCCTGTGTCCCTTTTTGCACTACAAGCCGATCAGTGACCAAAACGAAATGATCACATGCGCTGCCTATCGCAACCGAATGGTGCTCGGCGGAAGACGGTTGCACGAGGTTTGTCAGACGGACACCCACTTGCACTGTGAATATTACCTGAACCCGCGAGTATCCGCGTGACCTTCAAGAACCGCATTCAGAAGGTCAGCCCGGCCACTCTGGTCCTGGCGAGCTTCATGCTGGCTATTCTTGTCGGAAGCTCATTTTTGAGCCTGCCTTTTTCCACACGCGAGGGTTCAATCAGTTGGGTCGATGCGATGTTTACGGCTACTTCGGCCGTTTGCGTCACCGGCCTGATCGTGGTGGACACAGGTACCTATTTCACGCTCATCGGACAGGGTGTCATCCTCTGCTTGATTCAGATCGGAGGCATTGGCGTGATGACGATAGCCGTGGTGCTCTTCAGGTGGTTTGGCCGGAAGATATCCTTCCGACAGCGCATGGCCATGCAGGACCTGTTCGCCCAAAAGCCGCGAGAGGATATCCTGGGTCTGGTGAAAAGCATTCTTGTTTTCACCCTTTTGGTGGAGTTTGTGGGTGCGGTTTTGCTGTTCATCCATTGGTCCCGGGAGCTGTCGTTCACCGAAGCGCTATACACATCTGTTTTTCATGCCGTGTCGGCGTTCTGCAATGCCGGATTTTCAACGTTTCCTGACAGCATGGTCCGTTACAGGAATGATGTGTTGCTGAACCTCACCATCAGTGCCCTGATAGTGGTCGGAGGGATTGGTTTTCCGGTTTTGTACGATCTTCAGCATTGGGTGCGTTATCGCAAAAAAAACCGCGTGCGGCTTTCGATTCAATCGAAAACAGTCCTCATCACAACCCTAGCGTTAATCATTATCGGGGCGGCCATGTTTGCATTGCTGGAATCCAATTCTCTCGCGCTGAAAAATTCCGCCCAAGAGACTCTTCTTACTGCCTTGTTTCAGTCTATCACCTGCCGTACGGCTGGGTTCAACACCATCGATATCGGCTCCCTTAATGAAGCGACCCTGTTGATGATGATCTTTCTAATGTACTTCGGGGCTTCACCCGGCTCCTGTGGCGGCGGGGTAAAAACCACCACATTGGCTCTGGCTGTCACTTTTGCCATCAGTCGAATGCGGCGGCAACGCCGAGTCAACATGTATCGGAAGAGCATTCCTGATGAAACCATAGCCCGCAGCGTTTCATTAATGCTTATGTCGATGGGTCTCATCGTGTTCGTCTTATTCATGCTTTTGATAGGAGACTGCGTTAGTGATCGCAGTGTACCGTCTTGTAGCCACGGGGGTTTTTTGGCGTATTTCTTCGAAACGGTTTCAGCCTTTGGAACGGTCGGTTTATCGATGGGGATCACAGAGGGCTTGAGCACTTGGGGGAAGATTTGGATTATTTTGATGATGCTTGTGGGGCGAGTCGGTGTCTTGACATTTTCCTATATCATTGCCGGTCCGAGTGCGGCGAAGGGCATTGAGTATTCCGAGGAAAACATCATGATTGGCTGAGCAGGAGATCAGGCATGAGGCGATTTGTGGTTATCGGGTTGGGGAATTTTGGTTTTCATGTTGCAAAAGCGCTATTCGAAGACGGCAATGAGGTGATCGCCGTTGATAGGGACAAAGCTCGCGTTCAAGCGATTGATGCTCACTCGACGGAAGCAATTGTCATGAACGGTGTCGACAGGGAAGCGATGAAAGCCCTCGGCATGGAGCATTTGGACGGAGTCGTGGTGTCGACCGGTTCCAACATAAGTACGAGTGTTCTGATTTGCCTGCACTTGCAAGAAATCGGCGTCAAGCGGATCATCGCCAAGGCGATTGACGATGATCATGCCAAGGTCCTGAAGAAGGTCGGAGCAACCGAGATCATTCACCCGGAGAGGGATATGGCTCTGAGGGTTGCACGCAATCTGTCACGCCCGAATATCATTGATTTCATACCACTTGCCGAGGATTTTGATTTGGCCCAAATAGACCCCCCGCGCGCCTTCATCGGCAAGAGCCTCAGAGATCTAAATCTGCGCGCAAAATACAATGTTCACATCATCGCAATCAAAGAGTTGGTTCCGGAAAACTTCCTCCTGGTGCCCCCTGCCAATTTTATTATCAAAGACAGCGATATATTGATTCTTCTGGGAAAATCGAAAGACATAAAAGGGATAAAAGCACTAACGTGAGCCAGCGCAAAAAATGTCTGATTGGGTATGGGGCGGAGGGTTGAAATCCAGCCAGCCAAGATGGTCTTGGAAAGCATCTGCAAATGACTCTTAAAAAGAAAATGCTGCTTGGATATGGGGTGGTTTTCTTTTTCTTGGGGCTGGTGGTCGCCTGGGCGGTTGGAAATCTAATCTTTCTCGGTGCGGCCACTGACGCGATTCTAAAAGAAAACTATCGCAGCATCTCAGCAGCAGAGAACATGGTCGCTGCATTGGAACGGCAGGATAGCGCCGTACTATTCACAATTATAGGTGAGGCAGAAAAGGGAATCGCCCTTTTCAGAGCACAGGAGTCGGATTTTTTGCAATGGATGGCTCGGGCAAAGGACAACGTTACGATTACCGGAGAGGATGACCTCCTTCGTAAGATCGATAAGCGTTTTGCGGAATATCGAGCATTGATTTTCAAATTCACAAGCGGTCAAGAAGTCGCTGTTCCGGAGAAGCTGCAACCCAAAGAATATTACTTCACCACGCTCTTTCCTTTGTTCAGTGAAATCCGTGAAACGTGCATCCAGTTGCGCAAAATGAACGAAAACACCATGTATTCCGCCAGCATTCGTGCCAATACCATAGCGAGCCGGGCTATTTATTCGACCATAGCTGTTGCCGCGTCAGCATTGGTTCTCGCCCTCATTTTTAGCTTGGCTCTGTCAGAGCGCATCGCGAACCCGGTGAAAGAATTGATGAAGGCATCCCGGAAAATCGCAGATGGAGATTACAGCGTACAGGTTCCGGTTAAAACAAAGGATGAATTGGGGTTGCTTGCAATCGAGTTCAACAAAATGTCGGACCAACTCGCACAATACCATCAAATGAATATTGGCCAGATCCTGGCCGAAAAGAAAAAGGTTGAAACCATTTTAGCCACCATCGATGACGGATTGGTCGTTTTCAATTTAGACAATCAAATTACGGATATCAACTTTTCCGCCCGCAGAATGTTGGTTTTGGAATTAAGGGATTGTCTGGGGAGAACCCCCTATGAGGTTTTTCCCGATAAGAGCCTATGTGACCAAATATCCGAAGCCATCCGAACGGGTAGCAAGCCGGATATCAACGAAGAGGATTGTTATATCACCCTAAAAAAGGGCGGCACCGTCAAACACTATTTTTTTGCCATCAGCGTTTTTCGAGGAGAGGATGGAACGCTTTCCGGCGTCGTGCTTCTGCTCCGCGACGTCACTCGGTTGAAAGAAGTCGAACGCTTGAAGAGTGAGTTTGTGATGGCCGCTTCCCATGAGCTTAGAACGCCTCTTACCAGCATCGGGATGAGCATTGATCTTCTTATAGAGAACTCGTCGCAAAACTTAAACGCTCGCCAATACGAACTACTACACGTTGCGCACGAGGAGATCAACCGGCTCAAGGCCTTGGTCGGTGACTTGTTGGATTTATCTAAAATTGAGGCTGGAAAGATCGATCTGGACCTTGAAAAAGTAGCCATTCAACAACTGGCCGAACGGGTAGCGACCCTATTGATGAGGCAAATCGAAGAAAAGGATATTACCGTCGAGTACCGGGTCGCAGATGACCTGCCCTTAACCAAAGTGGATTCAAACAAAATCTCATGGGTGCTCACCAATTTGGTTGCAAACGCCGTGAGGCTGGTACCGAAAGGTGGCCGCATACAAATCTCGGCACGGATGGTGGGAAAGCACATATACGTGTCGGTTCACGATAACGGACCGGGAATCCCGCTGGAGTATCAAAGCAAAATTTTTCAGAAGTTTGTGCAGATCAAGGGTTCTGAAAGTGGTGGCACAGGCCTGGGGTTAGCGATTTGCAAAGAAATCATCCGCGCCCATGGCGGGGCCATTTGGGTTGAATCAGCTGCAGGCCAAGGCAGCACGTTCACATTCACGCTGCCGGTTAACCAGTAGGAGTCCGCATATGGAAACCAAGTCAGTGTTGGTAGTCGATGACGAGAAAAACATCCGGATGACGCTTTCCTTGACCCTGGAGCCCATGGGTTTCCGGATCCAGACTGCCGTGAACGGTGAGGAGGCCCTGGAGAAACTGGCCTCAAACGGCTTCTGGCTGATTCTCCTGGATCTTAAAATGCCGGGCATGGATGGTATCGAAGTCCTTCGACAGGTGAAGAAGAATTATTCAAAAATACGGGTAATTATAATTACAGCGCATGGAACGATCGAATCGGCCGTGGAAGCCATGAAGCTTGGCGCGGTTGATTTTATTCAAAAGCCATTCACGGCAAATGAAATTCGGGAGTTGGTCAACCAAGTGGCGGTGCGCGAGACACTCGATGAATCCAAAGCGGATGATTACAAAAGCCTGATTGAAATCTGCAAGCGGCACGTGACCGATGGCCATTTCGATCTGGCCCGGGAAACAGCCAAGAAGGCCATAGCCAAAGACCCGGCTAAACCCGAAGCCTATAATCTGCTCGGTGCATTTATTGAAATACGAGGCGATTGGCTTGAAGCTCAGAAATTTTACCGGGCGGCGCTGGATATTGATCCTTCTTTCAAACCGGCCCAGGCCAACCTTGAAAGGACCACGTCCTTTCACAAGTTTGGCAAAATTGCTCTCTGGCCGGAGGCGGAAAAGCCAGAAGCAGGTAAAAACGAAGAGGATAAGGGCGAATGAAACGCGAACTGTTCACAGTCGTTGTCGGGTGTGGCAGAGTCGGTTCGATCCTGGCCAACCGGTTGAGCAAAAAGGGGCACCCGGTGGTTGTTATTGATCGATACGATTCAACGTTTAAAGACTTGTCAGCAGAATTCAGCGGATTTCGATTGGAAGGAGATGCCACTCAGCTCGCTGTCCTCAGACAGGCGAGGCTGGACAGGGCGAGCGTCTTTATTGCCACCACCCATAAGGACAACGTGAACTTGATGGTTGCCCAGATTGCAAAAAAAATCTTTTCGGTACCGACGGTCATGGCGAGAGTTTTTGATCCAAAGCGCGAGAGTTTGTATCGCAGCCTTGGGATTGAAACGATCTGCCCGACCTGTCTCGCCGCAGAGATGTTCCTGAACGCTCTGGGTGAAAGTGATTCCCTCGATGGAGAGGAAATGCCATGAAGGTTATAATTGTCGGTGGCGGAAAGACTCTCTATTTCCTCACCAAAAGCTTTACGGATAAGGGATATGAGGTCGTTGTGGTCAATCGGGATCATGAGGAATGCGTTCAAATGGCCCGTCAGCTGAAAGCGTTGGTAATCGAGGGGGATGGTAGCGACCCCCAGGTCCTGCGGGAGGCCGGAGCACTCGGTGCAAATGCCGTACTCGCGATTACGCCAAACGATCAAGACAACCTTGTGATTTGCCAAGTAGCCGCACTTCAGTGTGGGGTCCCAAGAATTTTGGCCAAGGCGAATGACCCCGACAACGCCGAAGTGTTTCAACAGCTGGGAGTTCCTGCATTTTCAACGACTCAGATTATTGGAAATCTTATCCAAGAACGTGCCTCAATGGACGAGGTGATGAACCTTTTGCCTGTCGGTGAAGGCCGGGTCAATGTAACAGAGGTGGTATTGACCTCTGCATCTCAAGTAGCGGGAAAACACCTAAGAGATATTAGGCTGCCGGAAAATGCATTGGTGGCGGTCGTGATTCGCGATGGTCATGCGATGGTCCCTCGCGGAGACAATCAAATGCTGCCGGGAGACAAGGTTATCCTCATCACCCTTCCAGAAAACCATGGCACCGTATTAAAATCGTTTACAGGCGAGCAGCAATGATCTCAAAACCTCTGAGGGAGCGTGAGTTTTTAAGGCAACGATACCGCGCGATGGCCTCCTATATCGGAGTGATTTTTACCATTTGCGGTGGTCTCATGCTCTCACCCCTTCTCGTGTTACCCGCTTATCCGGATGAGATCCGCCACGCCGGGTCCTTCGTGATACCGGCGGTCGTACTCCTTTTTATGGGTGCCGCGCTTTGGCGCATGCTCCGGCCTTCTGTGCCCGTTGCGCTCAACGTTCATGAAGGCGGCGTGATTGTGCTGTTAAGTTGGATCATGGTTATTGCTTTCTCGGCCTGGCCGTTTGTTGAAATTTTAGGACTGGATTCCACCCGGGCGATTTTCGAATCCGTCAGCGGATGGACAACGACCGGCCTATCCGTTGTGGATGTAACCCAGGCCGGGGAGTTAATTCTCATATGGCGAAGCATCATCCAG
>CAZNAX010000086.1:0-12709 GCA_964570965.1 uncultured Desulfatibacillum sp. | reverse complement strand
CGGGCGCGACCTCATGGCCATCGGCATCCCGCCGGGGCCTGGAATGGGAGCAATCATAGAGGCGGTCCGAGCGGCCCAGGACGACGGGACCGTTCAAAACCGGGATGAGGCGATTGCCCTGGCCGCGGAGTTGGCTCGCAAACATGAATAGTTGTCGTCAATCGCACTGCAAAATTACCTTGTAATTTTGCAGCGACTCGTTAACGTAGGCTTTCAAACCTTTTCCGTGAGCAGATCCCTATCGAACTGGCCGCAGTGGAAAAACCAGTTATAGAAATCGAAATCCTGGACGATCCCGATTCAGCGGCTCAGAGAGCGGCGGGAATCATTGCAGCGGCAGCCCGTGAGGCGGCTGCGGTGCGCGGCCGTTTCATCCTGGCCGTTAGCGGCGGGCGCACCCCTTGGGTGATGTTGCAGGCACTCGCCGGCGAGAAGATGCCTTGGGAAAAAGTCCACCTTGTCCAGGTGGACGAGCGCGTGGCGCCTGCCGGGCACGCGGACCGCAACCTCACCCATCTGCGCGCCACCCTGCTCGTTCATGCTCCGCTGCGGCCCGGGCACGTCCACGCCATGCCGGTCGAAGCGCCGGATCTGGAAGCCGCGGCAGAGAGGTATGCCCGCACCCTCCGGAAAATCGCCGGCTCGCCTCCGGTGCTGGATCTCGTCCACCTGGGCCTCGGGCCGGACGGCCACACGGCCTCGCTGGTCCCGGGGGACCCGGTCCTTGAAATGACCGATGCCGACGTTGCCATGACCGCTGTCTACGAGGGCCGGCGCCGCATGACCCTGACCTACCCGACCCTGAACCGGAGCCGGCAGGTGCTCTGGGTCGTGACCGGAAGCGACAAAGCGGAGATGCTGGTGCGCCTGAACTACGGAGACCGCTCGATACCAGCCGGGCGCGTGCGCCGAGATCACGCCCGGGTGGTAGCTGACCGCGCGGCGGCCGTCTCACTTGTCCCAAGCTGAGATGAGAGCCGAGCAGCCGCAAAACTTCACCGCCCGGCGCGTGCTATTTCAGCAGGTTTAGGATTCGTCCTTCTTGAGAATCTTTAACTGGCGCTTTACGAGTTTCGATGCCAATTTCATGCCTTTCCGTTGAATTCTGTCAGGCTAAACATCAGCGGCCGACATCTGTCGGCCGCTGATATTTATGCAAAGGTGCACCTGGAAACACAATCGTTGTAGCGGTTTTCGCATTCTTCACGGCTTCGGCCGCTGGCTTCGCATGTTTGGGTTACAAACTTACAGTTCTTCGAGCAATCGAGTTCGATTTCCTTGTCTTCTTTCATGGCGAACCCTCCTATCTGTCGGCAGTGAATACCGCCGAACGTTTGCGCCGTGTGGCGCGCCGACTCTGGTTCACGTTCAAACGGCGCTGGATTCCGCAATTTCAGGCCACGGTTTGCATTCCCAACGACGCTGGATCACACGGTAAAAGATGATTTCATATAAAGCCGCTACCCCGAACAGTAGATAAATCAACCGGCTGATGGGGCTCATTACTCCGAAAACGGCCTCGACAGGATTGAAGGCGAACAGGCCGACCGCACCCCAGCACAGGCCGCCGGCGGCCAAGATGAAGGCCGCGAGAATATCGATCCCTTTCATGTAGCTGTTTTCATAGTCTCTCATGATGACCCTCCATATCGAGTGTTACGCTAGTGGACCGTCCGGCGCGTGCGCACCACGTTGATCAGCCCGCCTGCCAGAACGGCATCCAATTGACGTGCACTCAGTTCGTGCTCGGCAGCAAAAAACGAATCCTGCGTGGTGTTTAGAACAGTGACACTGCCGCCATTGCAAAGCGCCTGGACTACGCGTTCAATGTGGAGCACATCCTCCTGTCGGATGCGATCGTAGTCGTCAGGATTCACAAACGTCAGCGGCAGTATTCCGAAGTTGACCAGGTTCTGCCTGTGGATGCGCGCAAAGCTCTTGGCAATCACCACCCTCAAGCCGAGATAGCGCGGCGCCAGGGCGGCGTGCTCGCGGCTGGAGCCCTGACCGTAGTTGCTTCCGCCGATTACGTAAAAGGCCTGGCGCTGACGTGCCAGGGCGCGCTCATAAAAATGCTCGTCCACCTGACTGAAGACAAACCGACTGATTTCGGGGATGTTGCTGCGAAAGGGTAGCACCCGGGACCCGGCGGGCATGATCTCGTCAGTGGAGATGTCATCGCCGACCTTAAGGAGGACCGGACCGGAAATCCCCTCCGGCAGGCCTTCGAAAACGGGCAGCGGCTGGATGTTGGGCCCCTTTTCCAGCTCGACCGGAACGCCCGGGTCGGCCGGCGGCAGCAGCATGCGCGTGTTGATCCGGACCCTGTCCGGTTCGACGAACCGGGGGTAGGCCATGTTCAACGAACGCGGATCCGTGATGACACCGGTCAGGGCCGCAGCGGCCGCGGTCTCCGGGCTGCACAGATACACCTGGTCCTCTTTGGTGCCGGAGCGGCCGGGGAAGTTGCGAGGAACGGTCCGCAGGCTGATCTTGCCGGTGGCCGGTGCCTGCCCCATGCCGATGCAGCCGTTGCAGCCGGCCTGGTGGATGCGGGCGCCCGAGGCGATCAGCTTTTGCAGCAGCCCCAGGGCGGCCAGGTTCTCCAGGATCTGTCGCGAGGTGGGGTTGACGTCGAAGGATACCCGTTCATGCACCGGGGACCCGTCCACCATTAGCGCGGGCACGGCGAAATCGCGCAGACCCGGATTTGCGGACGAGCCGATGTAGGCCTGATAGATTTCGCGACCGGCCACCTCCCGGACCGGCACGACGTTGCCCGGACTGCTCGGCAGCGCAATCAGCGGCTCCAAATCAGCGAGGTCGATTTCATCGATTTCCTCATAGTCGGCGGTGTCACCCGCAACGATCGGAATCCAATCGGCCTCCCGGCCCTGGGTCTTCAAAAACCGCCGGACGGCGTCATCAGACGGGAAAACCGTGGTCGTGGCGCCCAGCTCCGTGCCCATGTTGGCGATCACATGCCGGTCCATGGCCGAAAGGAATTCCAACCCCGGTCCGAAATATTCGATGATCTGGCCCACCCCTCCCTGCACGCCGCGGCGGCGCAGCATTTCCAGGATGACGTCCTTGGCGCTGACCCAGTCGGGCAGACGACCCGTCAGCCGCACCCCCAGAATCGAGGGCATGCGGATGTAAACCGGCTCTCCGGCCATGGCGAGGGCCACCTCCAGGCCGCCCGCCCCCATGGCCAGCATGCCCAGCGAGCCGGCCGCCGGCGTATGGCTGTCCGAGCCCAGCAGGGTCCTGCCCGGCTTCCCGAAGCGCTCCATGTGCACGGGATGACTCACCCCGTTCCCCGGCCGGCTATACCAGACGCCGAATTTTTTGCAAGCGCTGAGCAGGAACAGATGGTCGTCGGCGTTTTTGAAATCCGTCTGCAGCAGGTTGTGATCGACGTATTGGGCGGACACCTCGGTCTTGGCTCGGGAGACGCCCATCGCCTCGAATTCCAGCATCACCAGGGTGCCGGTGGCGTCCTGCGTCAACGTCTGATCGATGCGCAACCCAATCTCTTCGCCGGGAGCCATTCTCCCCGCGACCAGATGAGCCTCAATCAGCTGCCGGGTGACGTTCTGCATGGACACACCCTTGCGCGTCAGGGGGCGCCGGGATAGAAAATCTCGAGCCTAATCGTATCCCGCCGGCATCACCCTCACGTCCATTTGTACCTTGTCAACCCCGGGGATCCTGCCGACGACCGCCGGGATGCGCCCCTTGTCCTCATGTCGGTAGAGCACGCCGGAAACCTGGGCGCCCCCCTTCTCGAGCATCTCCACCCTCAGACCGGCATGCCGGAGATCCATCGCCATGAGAGAGGCTTCTATGCGTTTGGTCTGCGACAGGCGCTCGAGCGCATCGAGGGCGTACATGCTGCAGGCCCTCATCTCCGACGATCGCACCATCTCCACGATAATCTGGGCGGCTCGCTCCGAGCCGATTTTGTCCGGATTGACGCATAGATCATAAAGCGTGGGATCATCCCATCCATTTTAACCTCCTTCGCTACTCTTCCATCCGGCATTCCTCTTCGGTGTCACAACAGCAGCAATCACAGCAATCCGTTGGACAATCCGCATCGGCATCGGTTTCCGCCGCTGCCGCCGTGCTCAGATCTCTGGTTTCTTCGGTTCCCATGACATTTCTCCTTTGGTGCAGTTCCCGCACGATTGCGGGCACTGAAATATCCGGCTGCGTTTCACGGCTGGACCCGCGCATGCCGGAAAAACGCCGGCCGCCCCGTCCCGGGGGAAAGAACCCGACGGCCTCGTAAACCTTCGCAAGGGTTGCCTCGGATCGCGCCCGGGCCTTATCGGCCCCGTGTCGGAGAACCTCCGTCAGCATCGCCCGATCGAGAGCAAACGAGCGGTAGCGCTTCTGGATCGGCTTCAGAAAATCGATGACCCGCTCGGCCAGATGGCGCTTGAATTCGGCGTAGCCCTTGCCGACATACCTCGCCTCGATCGACGCTGTCTCCTCCCCGCTGACGGCCGCGTACAGAGCGATGAGATTCGATAGGCCCGGTTTGGCCGTGTTGCCGCGCACCTCGCTGCCGGAGTCGGTAACCGCAGCCTTGATCTTTCTGCGGACCGCTTCAGGCGGGTCCAGCAGGGCCACGTAGTTATCCGGATTGGGGTCCGATTTGGACATCTTGGACGCCGGGTTTTGAAGCCCCATCAAGCGGGCGCCGGTTCGCGGCGTGCAGGTCTCCGGAATTTTGAAAACCTCGCCGTGGGCCGCGTTGAATTTGCGTGCGATTCGACGTGTGAACTCCATGTGCTGCTGCTGGTCGTCGCCGACCGGAACGAGATCCGCACGGTAAAGCAAAATGTCCGCGGCCATCAGCACCGGATAGTCAAAGAGCCCGACACGGACGTCCGCCCCATGGCGGCCGGCCTTGTCCTTGAACTGCGTCATGCGCTGAAGTTCTCCCATCGGCACCACGCAGTTCAATACCCACAGCAGCTGGGTGTGAGCGGGAACATGGGACTGCATGAAAACGGCACTCTTCGCGAAATCGATGCCGCAGGCGGCCAAGAGCGCCACCAAGTCAAGCGATCTTCTGCGCAGGACGCCCGGGTCTTGAGGAACCGTAACGGCATGCAGATCCGCCACCATCAGAAACGATTCGTGCGTCGCCTGGAGTTCAGCCCAGTTTTTCAGCGCGCCGAGATAGTTTGCGATCATCAACGGCCCGCTCGGTTGCAGCCCGGTAAACATCCTCGGTTGATACGCTACGTCCATGGAAATCACGCTCGCCAATGGCGGTGCGCCGTTCGCGCACGGCCTGGCCGGGCAGTGCGGGCATTATCGGTCGTGGACCCTTCCCGCCCGACCGTCGTCGCAGGGCGCATCGTCGCGCTCGAAGCGGGCATGCTCGGCCCACTCCGGTAGCGAACCCGCAGACGGAGATCTCCGCGCCATTACCGTCCCGAGCCGCTCCCTGAAACCGGCGTTCCGCGCTGAGCGAGGGTTACCGCCTGATCGAGCTCTTTGGGGTCCGTCGCAGATCATTCCTGGAGCATGCAGTTCCGGGCCCGCTGACCGCTCCGCCGGGAGACGAGTCGAGCGCAACGGTGCCACTCCGAGGGGTGCTTATAAAGCTGGTCGCAGATATCCAGGTCGGCCGTCAGCCGCTCATGTTCCATCGAACAACATCTCTTTTTGGCTGCTTTGGAATCACGGGACATATTCACCTCCTAAAACCCACCCGATGAAGTGGGTCCCCGCAACTCCCTTTTTCCGTAACGGAAGAGCCACCTCGATCTATTCCTCGACGGGTCAACGGTTGGATCGCCATACACGCCTATCTTCGCATATCCTCTGAGCTGCTAGGCGGATCAAAACCCATGCCAGACTCCCTGCCTTCTGTAGTCATCTGATATCGCGAAACAATCGGCCAGGTTCAGTTGGCTGCAGCCCTATCAGTTTCTTGAGGATCTCAAATTTTTGGTTGTAAATCCCAAATTTTTGATTACGTTCACAGCTATTGATCGTATGACCTCTTTCGCCGGCCTCGCTCGGTGTTCCATTTCTCTTCCCAGGATGGCAAACCAAGGAACCCGTCATGATGACGCCTATCGATATTGAGCGGATGCTTGCGGATAATAAAAAGCTCGAATCCGAGTGCGACCGCCTTCAAAAAGAATGCGATCTCCAAAAATCGGTTTTGAAGAAATCCCACGATGAGCTGGAGCTGGAAGTCGCCCGGCGCACGGCCGAGATCCAGAAGCTGCAGGAACGGCTTCAGGCCGAGAACACCTACCTGAAGGAAGAGCTGGCCGGCGCGCATGCCTATGGGGAGATCATCGGCGAAAGTCCGTCCCTGAAGATTATTATTTCTCGAATCGATCGGGTGGCGCCGACCGGCGCCAGCGTTCTGATACTGGGCGAATCAGGCACCGGCAAGGAGCTGATCGCCCGTGAAATCCACAAACACAGCCAGCGCGCGGATCGCCCCCTAATCAAGGTCAACTGCGCCACCATTCCCAGGGAGCTTTACGAAAGTGAATTTTTCGGGCACATCAAAGGCTCGTTTACCGGTGCGATCAGCGATCGCCTGGGCCGCTTCGAGGCGGCCCACGGCGGCACCCTTTTCCTGGACGAGGTCGGCGAAATCCCGCTAAGCCTGCAGGGCAAATTGCTGCGGGTGCTTCAGGAAGGAGAATTCGAACGCGTAGGCGAAGGGCGCACCCGCAAGGTAGATGTCCGCATCATCGCAGCCACCAATAAAAACCTGGCGGAGGAGGTCAATAACGGCCGATTTCGAGAAGATTTGTATTATCGGCTGAACGTCTTCCCGATCGAGATCCCCCCCTTGCGGGACCACCGGGAGGACATCCCTCTGCTGGCCGCCCGTTTCGTAAAGGTATTCTCGCACCGCCTGAACCGGCCGGTTCCCTCCCTGACCGAGGCCAATCTGTTGGACTTGAATGCCCACGACTGGCCGGGTAATGTAAGGGAGATGCAGAACATCATCGAACGGGCGTTGATCCTGTCACCCCATGGCCGGCTGCACTTCGACCTGCCGCGCATCAACGCCGGCATCCCGCTATCGTTCAGCAATCCGAACGCTGATCCGGCCCGGCCCGTCGAGTCGATTCTGACTGACGCCGCGTTCAAGGCGATGCAAAAACAGAACATGCTGACGGCCTTGATTCAATCGGGTTGGAAGGTATACGGCCGCGATGGGGCCGCGCACCGGCTGGGGATAAAGCCGACCACCCTGATCGAACGCATGCGTCGGTTGCGGATCAAGCGGCCGGGATAGTATCATTCCGGATGGTTGCGGCGCGCTGCGGCCGAAAACCCGCCCCACCGGTGATTGACATGGCCGAATTTGCCATATGTCATTGCCGGGCTGCTAATACAGGAGCCCTCTGGGCCTCACATGCGCTGCAGCTCATGTTTGACGGCCGCCCCGAGGTTTTCCAGAGTGTAAGGCTTTCTCAGGTAGATACCAGCACCGAGACGTTGGGCTTCACTCACCCGATCGGTCTCGGAATAGCCGCTCGTGATGACGGCTTTCTGGCCGGGTCGCTGTTCCACGACGCGTCGATAGGTTTCCAACCCGTCGATGCCGGGCGACATGATCATGTCGAGCACCAGCATCTCGACCGGGTGAGTCTTCAGGTATTCCACCGCCTCTTCACCGCAGGAGACCGTATGGACCTGGTAGCCGAGCTTGGAGAGAATCGCCGAGGCGATCTGGCGTTGGTGTTGGACATCGTCGACCACCAGGACACGCTCCCCCTTACCGTACAAGTGATCGATCGAGGATACGGAGTCCGCTGGCGCCACTTCCCTGCGCGTGACCGGGAAATACAAGCTGAACTTCGTCCCCTTAGCTTCAACGCTGCTGACGTCGATGTAGCCCGTGTGGTCCTTCACGGTTCCCCAGACCACGGCCATGCCCAGGCCGGTGCCGCTCCGGCCCATCTTTTTCTTGGTAAAGAACGGCTCGAAGATGCGCTGCAGGTCCTCGGCGGCAATGCCGATTCCGGCATCTGAAACCTCCAACACCACATAGTCTCCTTCGGTCACCTGGTCATAGCCATGGATCGGTTGGTCCACATAGGCGTTGCGCGTCGAGATCCGTATCGTACCGCCCTCGAGCATGGCCTCAGCCGCATTGGAGACCAGATTCATGACGGTCTTTGACAAATGCACCGGCGAGCCCATGATGTTCATGAGGCCGGAGTCCAGCCGGCGCTCGACCCGGACATGCGGGTGGAACGATTCGAGCTTCATGAATTCGGGGCTTTTCAAGTACTCCAGGACGATATCGTTCAAGTTGAGCACTTCGGATATCGACACCCCGCGGCGCGCTAGAGTGAGCAGGTCCTGCACGATCGCCGCCGCCTTGCGGCCGGAATCACGTATGGTTTCGATGGGCATCCGCAAGGGGCTGTCGTCGGGCAGGTCCAGCAGGATCAGGTCCGGGTAGCTCACGATCCCGGAGAGCATGTTGTTGAGGTCGTGGGCGACCCCGCCGGCCAGTGCGCCGATGGCCTTCATCTTCTGAGCCCGCTGGAGCTCTTCTTCCAGTTCCTGCTTCTGCTGCTCAGCCCGTTTGCGCTCGGAAATGTCCCGGCAGAGCCCCCGGAAGCCGATGACGCTTCCCGCTGGGCTGACGATCGGCGATGCCGTGAGATCGATGGCGATCCGCCGGCCGTCCCGCATTCGAATTTCGAAATCCTGAACGCCGGACGACCGAGCGGTTTTGTAAATGCGGCCAAACATCCGGAGCATCTTTTCAGCCGTCTCCGGCGTTGTGTAGCCCCGGTAGTTGATGCCGGCGATTTCCTCGGCTGGCAGGCCTGTTATGCGGCAAAGCGCCGGGTTGAAAAAAATCAGATTTCCGCGCAGGTCGACTTCAAAGTATCCCTCCCCGATGCCTTCGATGATGGTCCGGTATTTCTGCTCGCTGCGCTTGAGCGCCTCTTCGGATGCCTTGCGGTCGGTCACATCCGCAAAAATGGTGGCGAAGCCGTTGCAGCCCCAGGGGGCGATGGATATGTCGAAGTGCCGCTCCATGGGGGCGAAATACGCCTCCAGATGCGCCGGGATACCGGACAGGGCGACCGGGCTGAACTCGGCCAGATAAGGAGGGGCCTGAGTCTGGTACACCTCGGTTGCAAGCCGGCCCACCATTTCTGCACGTTTGAGCCCCAAAATGCGTTCGCTCTGGGGATTGCAGTCAATGATCCGATAGTTGGAGGGGCGGCCGGCGTCGTCGAGGATTACCTCGTGCAGGATCACACCTTCCGCCATGTTGCCGAAAAGCAACCGCAAGCGCTCGGCGCTTTCCGCTAAAAGAGCCTCGGAAGCGGCGATGCGTCCGCGGGCGATCTCCGCCCGCCTGAAAAGAACCGCCAGAAAACCCAGCCCCGACAGCCCAAGCAGGCTGAGAGCAGCAACCGGCAGGCAGTGTTCGAAAATATCCCAACCCCAGTTGCTGGCATCGACGTCGACCCCCAGCACGGCCATCGCCATGGCGCCTTCCGCGGGCTTGATCGGAATCAGGGCGCTAACCCAGTTCCCCCAGCGGTCGCGCACCGGGCCCTCGACGGCCTCTCTGCCGGTGGTGAAAACATTCCGGAAAGTGTCCGTCGCCTCCTCGTAGATCTGACCGGGCGGAGAGTGATCCGGCGAATCGCCGGGCTCGGAGTCGACCAGGAAGACGACCCGGCCGTCCGGCGTTTGTTTCGTGAGATAGAGAAACCGAAAATTTCCATTCGCTGAACGCATCAGCTGGAGCTGGGATTTGATCTTCTGGTAATCCGGTGATTCGAGGTCGGCCGGCATCCCGGTCAGGTTGACGACCACCCACGGGTTCAGAATGTCTGCCACCAGCCGTCCCTGGATGAGAAGCTCGGAGCGCATGCGCGCATCCTGAGAGCGGCCCATCCAGAGAGCGGCCGCACCGCCCGCAACTAGAACCGCCAACGCCATGAGGCCGCACAGACGAGCCCAGTTGAAGCCGGCAATGGCTTGGATGGATTTAGAACCGCGCTGCATTCGATCCTGGATGCTCCCTGATGCCCTTGAAGGGCTGCACAATGGAACCGACTGCCTCTGCGGGGTTTCGCACGAAAAGAGATCGGACGGAAAAAAAGCAGCAACACGAACCCGGGCGAAATGGCCGTGGGGGCATCATCCCTAAGATCGGCCATCGGGTGCAAAAACTTTATAAAACTCTCAGCTGGCGAACACCGCCAGCCAGTCGTCCACGCCGACGCCGGGGATTTCCAGCTCATTGGCGGCGTAAAAGGCCTCGATTGCTTCACGAACCTCGTGGACGATCCGGCCCTCGATCCCGGCTTCCAGGTGCTGGATTTTCTCCGCCGGGTAGCAGAAAAAATCGCCTGAAATGGAAACGCCTCTGAACTTTCCGTCCGAAACTTCAAAGTCCGCACGGATCAGTCCGCCCCGGCACTTATGAACCTTCTGGACCACATGGACGCCCGAGCGGATCTTGACGTTGCGCTCCGCACCGCGCCCCCGGCGCTGGATCAGCCAGGCGTCGGCCAACATTACAGACCTCAACGCATCCATTTTAGCGCGCAGCGCGTCATCGGGAGTCTTCGGTTGGAACGGTCCAACCAACTGCCCGAACGCTTCGATCATCAGGGAGTTCAGGCGCTCACCGGTCCATTGCGCCGCCCGTTCTTCACCCAGCTCCCGGCGGATCGTCGAAAGATTCTCCGTCAGCGTCTTATGAACCTTGTCGCGAAACTTCTCGTTCGGCACTTTCAGGATGCGCGTCATCATCCCGTAGTTGAAGTCGACGATGAGGTTGCCGACGAAAACAATGCAGCCGCCGACCTCCCCCACCCCGCTGCCGCTGATCTTGCGGCTACCGACGATGACATCGTTGATCGGTTTGAACTCGGCCGGAATTCCCAGCCGCCGGTAGATGTCGACCACCGGAGACAGGAACTTCCGGAAGAAGGCTTCCTTGGAGGCGGGAATGCGCGCATCGCCGCGCGGCAGAACCAGCTGGAAAAAAAGCTGACCGCCATCCAGATAGACCGCACCGCCGCCCACATCCCGGCGGAACACGGGAATGCCGTTCGTCCGGCAGAAGTCTAAATCCACTTCATGCTCGACATCCTGATGAAACCCGATGCAGACATAGGGACTCGCCGGAGAGAGAAGAATCAGGCCCTCCCGGCCGAGTTCGGCCATGGCATGGTAGATCAGCTGCGACTCCTGCCAGGATACTTTTCCGAGATGGTAAAGGTCCATGGGCCTCGTTTAACGGTTAAGGGTTAAACAGCGAAAGGGATCCCTGTCACGGTTTAGCCGGGGTGGCCGGAATCAGGGCTTTACGGACCAGCTGCACGATATCCAAAACCTCAAGCTGGATCCTGTTGCGCCTGACGTAGCTGGTCATCGTGCGCACGCATTGCTGGCAGGAGGTGACCACCGCTTGGGCGCGGGTAGCCAAGACCTCGTCGATCTTCGCCTGGGCGATCTTGGCCGCCAGATCCGGATCCACCATCTCGAGGTTCCCCCCGCCGCCGCAGCACATGCAGTTCTCCCGGCTGTGCGCGAGTTCGATAAACGTGACGCCGGGGATGCTGCGGATGACCTCGCGCGGCTCCTCGAAAATGCGCGCCCCGCGTCCCAGATCGCAGGGGTCGTGGTAGGTGACCGTCAATGCAAGCTCCGCAAGCGGCACCCGTCCGCCGCGCACCAGGCGCAGCAGCAGCTCTGGTGCGGATAGAAGCTCGAGATCGGTCTCATAGTACTCACGCCACATCTGGTAGCAGGACGGGCAGGCGAACACCACGGTCTTGGCGCCCTTGGCCTTGACCGCGGCGAGGTTCTGGAACTTGAAATCCGCGAACATCTCCATCAGGCCTGCGCCCAGCAGCGGAAACCCGCAGCACCATTCATCCTCCCCAAGCAACGTGAAATCGACCCCGCTGGCATCCATGATCTCGGCCAGGGCCATCGGGATCTTCTGGGCCAGCGGGAAGTAGGCCGACACGCAGCCGGTAATGTAGACCACCTCGGCCCGCGGCTTTAAGTACCGGTCCGGCGGCGGCCTGCGCATGTCTTCGACCCACTCCGCCCGCTCGGAATTGTCCTCGCCGAAGACGTTGCGGCTCTTGGCAAGGTTCGTTCGGATCATGTCGATCTTGGACGGATAAGCCTTTTCCTGTACCAGGTCCTCGCGCAGCGAGAGCCACAGATCCTTCAGCCGAATCCCCAGCGGGCAGACCTCTTCGCAGTTGCTGCAGAGAGTGCAGCGGAACACCGTGTCGGCGTAATGCTTCAGTGCTTCCGCCGACAGCGGTCGTCGTCCGAGAAGCTTTGACAGCATACCCGTCTGGGCCTTGAGATGGCGCTTGAGCCCCTTCATCCGATAGACGGCCGACAGCTCGCCGTTCATGGCGGCACAGGCCGCCGGACACACGTCGGCGCACAGCCGGCAATTGGTGCACGCGTCCATCTCGAACAGCTGGCGGATGGTGAAGTTGGCTTTAGCCATGTACGCTAAGGTCCCGCCTTCTTCTCAGGAAGTCGATTTTAAAATCCCCCTGCCCCCTTTTTCAAAGGGGAGAAAAAAATGAATTCGTCCGCCACGGCGGCGGAAGAATTCATTTTTTGGCGAACTTGGCGATTTCTTCCAGCATCCACTTGCGGATGGCCTCGGCGCCGTGGATCAGGTTCGCGA
>CAZNAX010000085.1:0-12727 GCA_964570965.1 uncultured Desulfatibacillum sp. | reverse complement strand
AAATGCGCCCTTACGAATGCGGCGTGATTCCCACCGGGACGGCCCGGCTGCGCTACCCCGTCCCGTTTTACCTCGTGGCCATCTTCTTTCTCCTCTTCGACGTCGAAGGCGCCTTCATATTCTCCTGGGCGGTTTCCTTCCGCGAGCTCGGTTGGCAAGGCTGGTTTGAAATCCTGTTTTTCATCGTGATGCAGATGCTGGGACTGGTCTACGTGTGGAGAAAAGGGGGGCTCGAGTGGGGGCCGGCGCGGAAAAAGGCATAAGCGGGCGGCTGCTCACCGGCACGGACCTGCTGATCAACTGGGCGCGCCAGTACAGCCTGTGGCCGATGTTCTTCGGACTTTCCTGCTGTTTCGTGGAGGAGGCTGCCGTATTCACCGCCCGCTACGACGTGGCGCGCTTCGGGGCCGAGGTTCTACGTCCCTCTCCGCGCCAGTCCGACCTGCTGATCACCTCCGGCACCATCTTCAAGAAAATCGCGCCCGTCATCCTGCGGCTCTACGAGCAGATGCCCGAGCCCAAGTGGGTGATTTCCATGGGCTCCTGCTCCAACTGCGGCGGCATGTACGACGCCTACAGCGTCGTGCAGGGCATCGACCAAATCCTGCCCGTGGACGTGTACATCCCGGGCTGTCCGCCCCGACCGGAAGCGGTCCTGCAAGGGCTGGTGCTGCTCCAGAAAAAAATCATGGCTGAGGAGCGGCCCACCCGGTCGGTCCTCCATCTTGAGGGCGGCACCCAGGGAACCCGCCGGCCCGTCCTCGTCGACGGCCGGACCAAGTCCCGCGACCCCCGCGGACCGGGCATGGAAGGCATCGTCATCCGCGGCACCTCCGACACCCCGCCGCATTTCGCCGACAGCCGTTCAGACCTCATGTGGACGCCTCCGGCGCGCCAAATCGTTTTCAACGTGATTGAAAACGATTTGGCTCATTCTATGGTCGAACGCTTCGGCGGCGCCGTGCGGCCGGAGCCGCATCCCGCCGACATGCCGACTTTCCAAGTAAAGGCCAACCGGCTCAAGGAGGTCCTGCAGCATCTCAAGCACGAGGCCGCCCCCCGCTTCCAGCGCCTGGAAGATTTGACGGCGGTCGACGAATCGGCCCGCCGCGCGCGCGACGGCGCAGCGGACTTCACCCTGATCTACCACCTGCTCGCCTTCGATCCGCCCACCCGCGTTCGGCTGAAAGTCCCGCTGCACGGACCGGATCCTGCGGCAGCCAGCATCACGGACATCTGGCCCTCGGCCGACTGGTACGAGCGCGAGGTTTACGACCTCATGGGCGTGCGTTTCGAGGGCCACCCGAATCTTAGGCGCATTATCATGCCCGACGATTGGGAGGGCCACCCTCTGCGAAAGTCCCACCCCGGACGGGCTACCGAGATGGCTCCCTACACACGGGAAGATGCGCAGCGCCACCAGCCGACGGACGCCGGCTTTTATGTAAAAGGGCCGGGCGAGGAGCATCGCCTGATCCTCAACGTCGGCCCACACCATGTGAGCACCCACGGCCTGATCCGTTACATTCTCACGCTGGACGGCGAGGAGATCACCGGGATGGACCTCGACATCGGCTACCACCACCGCGCGGTGGAGAAGATCGGCGAGCGCCAGAGCTGGCACCAGTTCATTCCGTACACGGACCGCGTGGACTATCTGGCGGGAGCCGCCAACAACCTGCCCTATGTCCGGGCCGTCGAGATTTTGGCCGGCATCAGGGTCCCGGAGCGGGCGCAGACGATCCGGGTGCTGCTGAGCGAGCTCTTTCGGCTCAGCAACCATCTCGTGTGGTTTTCCACCTACGCCCACGACGTCGGCGCCATGAGCCCGACCTTCTACGCCTTCCGCGAGCGCGAGCGCGTGCTCGATATTGTGGAGCTTATCACCGGCGGACGGCTGCATCCGTCGTGGTTCCGTATCGGCGGCGTGGCCGCGGACCTGCCTGAAGGCTGGAAGGAGGCCGTGGATCAACTCGTCAAGATTTTTCCAAAATGCCTGGACGAATACGAGACACTTACCCGCAAGAACCCTATTTTCAAAGCACGCACCCAGGGCGTCGGCCGGATTTCACTGGCGGAAGCGATCGATTGGGGGGTCACCGGACCGAACCTGCGCGCCTGCGGCCTGGAGTGGGATCTGCGCAAGAAATTCCCCTACTCGGGCTACGAGAATTTCGATTTTGAGGTGCCCACTGCCATCGCCGGCGACTGCTATGCCCGTTACCTGGTGCGCATGGAGGAAATGCGCCAGAGTATCCGGATCATCGCCCAGGCGGCGGCGAATATGCCGGCCGGCCGCCATGTCACAGACGATTACCGCTACGTGATTCCGAAGCGCGCCGACATGCTGAAGGACATCGAGAGCCTGATCCACCATTTCGTCAATGTTACGCGCGGCATGAAGATCCCGCGCGGTGAGGCCTATGCCTCGTGCGAGATCCCTCGCGGCGAGCAGGGCTACTATGTGGTGAGCGACGGCCTCGGCCACCCCTACCGGCTGCGGGTGCGCGGGCCGGGATTCGCCAACGTGCAGGTGATGCCGATCTTGACGCGGGGCGAAACCATTGCCGATCTGATCGCGGTCATCGGCTCGGTGGACTATATCCTGCCGGATATCGATAGGTAAGAGATGCTACCGAAAGAGATCAAGGACCGGCTGGAAGCCGAAATCAAGCACGTCGAGCACCCGCGGGAGCTGGCGGTGGACGTGATGTTCGCCATCCAGGACCATTTCGGCTATTTGAGCGATGAGGTGCTCGGCGAGGCCGCATCGATGCTGGGCATGACACCGCTGGAGCTCGACGAGCTGGCCACCTTCTACACGTTCACTTTCCGGGAGCCGGTCGGAAAATACGTGATCCACGTCTGCGACAGCGTGGTCTGCTGGATGAACGGCTGCGAGCCGGTGCGGGACTACCTCTGCCGCAAGCTGGGCATCGCTCTGGGGGAAACCACCCCTGACGGCCTGTTCACCCTGCTGCCGGTCTGCTGCATCGGCTACTGCGACCGTTCGCCGGCCATGCTGGTCAACCGCCGGGTTTACGGCGAACTGACGCCGGAGAAGATCAACGAAATTCTGGAGACATGCAGGCATGAAAGCAGCAAGCTATGAACGAAACGTATCCCCAGGTTTTGTTTAAAAACCGACACCCCGACCGCATCGCCACCTTCGAAGAATACCGGGCCGGCGGCGGCTACCAGGCGGTGTCCGAAGCGCTCACGCGTCGGACACCGGCGGAGGTGCGCGAGATCGTCCTGGACGCGGCGCTCCTGGGACGTGGCGGGGCGGCCTTTCCGGCGGGCCGGAAGATGATGACCATCGCAGAGGACGCGCCTCACCCGCGCTATGTCGTCTGCAACGCCGATGAAATGGAGCCCGGCACGTTCAAGGATCGCGTCTTGATCCATGCCGACCCCCACCTGCTCATCGAAGGCGTGATCCTTGCCGCCTGGTCGGTCCAGGCGGACCGGGGCATCATCTTCATACGGCCGGAATACGAAAACGCCGCTCGCATCCTGGAGCGTGAGATCGGCGTCGCCAAGGGGCATGGTTATATCGGCCGCAATATCCTGGGCACCGGCTACTCCTTTGAAATCGTCGTGCACCGCAGCGCCGGCCGCTACATCTGCGGCGAGGTGACGGCCCAGATCAATGCCCTGATGGGCAAACGCCCCAATCCCATGCAGCCGCCTCCTTATCTTACCCAGCAGGGGCTGTGGGCCAAGCCGACCCTGGTCCACAATGTCGAGACGTTTGCCTGCCTGCCGCACATCGTGCAAAACGGCGCCGATTGGTTCAAACGCCTCGCCCTGACACCTTCCGGCGCCGGAACCAAGATTTTCGGTATCAGCGGCAAGGTGAAACGGCCGGGGTGTTACGAGCTGCCCCTCGGGATCCGGTTGAGTGCGATCATCGAAGAGTGTGCGGGCGGCATGCTTGACGGCTCGGAGTTCAAGGCCTGTTTGCCCGGCGGGGCCTCCACCGGTTTTCTGCCGCGGCAGCACTACCACGTCGAGATGGACTTCGACGCTTTGAAGAAAGCCGGCAGCCGCCTGGGTACCGGCGCCATCATGGTGTTTGACCACAAGACCTGCCTCGTGGGAGCCACCCTGAACCTGATGGAATTTTTCGCACGCGAGTCGTGCGGCTGGTGCACGCCTTGCCGGGAGGGGCTGCCCTACATCCGCGAGCTGCTGGGCCGCATCGAGGCGGGTGACGGCGAACCGGAATTCATCCCCATGCTGGAGGAGATGAAGGTCCACCTCTACCGATCCTATTGCGCGTTCGCGCCCGGAGCGGCCGCGCCGCTGGAGAGCCTGCTCGCGCACTTCAAGGAGGAAATCCTGGAGCACATTCAGGAAAAGCGATGCCCTTTCAAGAAAGAAGCGGGGCGCGGAGGCGCCGAGATGGTCAAGCCTCGGTTCATCGCTTGACCCTGATGAATTTCAAGTTTTTGTGGGAGCGGCATCTTGCCGCGATGATTTCTTTATGCCGAAACTGATCATAGACGACCGCGAGATCGAAGTCCCCGTCGGCACCAAGGTGATCGAGGCTGCTGCGCGGCTGGGGATTTTGATCCCGCGCTTCTGCTACCACCCGGCGCTCGGCTCCGTGGGCGCCTGCCGGGTCTGCGCCGTAAAGGTCTTGGAAGGGCCGGCCAAGGGCATCCAGATGAGTTGCATGCTGGATGCCGTAGACGGCATGAAGGTCTCCACGGCGGACAGCGAGGCCGTCGAGTTTCGCCGCTACGTCATCGAGTGGTTGATGATGAACCACCCCCATGATTGCCCGGTGTGCGATGAGGGCGGCCACTGCCTGCTCCAGGACATGACCGTGTCCGGCGGCCACGGCATCCGCCGCTTTCCGGGAAAAAAGCGGACCTTCCCCGACCAGGACCTGGGACCGCTCGTCCAGCACGAGATGAACCGCTGCATCCACTGTTACCGCTGCGCCCGCTTTTATCAGCAGTTCTGCGGCTACCGTGACCTCGGAGCGCTGGGCATCGGCAACCGTACCTATTTCGGCCGGGTGGCTGGCGGCCATCTCGAAAGCCCCTTCAGTGGGAACCTGAGCGACATCTGCCCGACGGGGGTATTCACCGACAAGCCCTCGCGTTTCATCGGCCGCCGCTGGGACTACCAGCGCACCCCGACCGTCTGCATCCACTGCAGCCTGGGCTGTCATGCGGTGACAAGCGTCCGCTACCGGCAGGTCGTCCGCCAGGAAGCGCGGCAGAGTGCGACGGTCAACGGCTGGTTTCTCTGCGATCGCGGCCGCTATGGGTTTTTCTACGCCAGCCTTGCCGCCCGACCCCGGCAGGCCGCGATCAAAGGCGAGACCGCCTCCATGGAGGAGGCCCTGGCGCATGCGCGCAGCCGGCTGGAGGCCCTGGCGCCCGCAAGGGTCGCCGTTGTTGGATCGCCGCGCAGCAGCCTTGAGGTTCTGGCGCTGACCCGGCAGGCGGCCCGGCTCAAGGGCTGGCAGGGTCCGGCTTTTTTCGCAAACGCCGAGTCGGCCCTAAAGGCCCAGACGGCGGTCTCGCGGCTGGAGCCCGGACTGGCCGTTTCACTGGGGGAGATCCATCAGGCGGATTTCATCCTGATCGTCGGTGCGGATCCCGTCAACGAAGCACCCATGCTGGCCCTGGCTCTTCGCCAGGCGGTGCAGAAGGGCGCCGGGGTATGGGTCCTCGACCCTCGGCCGGTTTCCCTGCCCTTCGAGTTCACCCACATCCCGGCGGTTCCGAAAGCGCTCGGCGCCGTGCTCGGGCGACTGGTAAAAAAAAGCCTCGATCCGGCCGACCTGGACGGCCCGGCAGCACGGTTTTACGCATCCCTGCCGGATGACCCGCCACCGGGCGCAGAACTCCCGGCACGGGCGGCGGAACAGCTGGCCGGCAGCCGCCGGCCGCTCATCATTTGTGGGACGGACATCGTTGCGCCCGAATGCGTGGACCTTGCGGCAGACGCGGCCCTGCTGCTCGCAGCCGCTCGGAAGAAGGCCGGGCTCTTTTACGTGCTGGCTGCGGCCAACGCATTTGCAGCTGGTTTGCTGGCGCAGACTGATGCGACGACCGAGCGGATTTTGAAGGCGGCGGTTGAAGGCGATATCCAGGCGCTGGTTTTGGTGGAAAACGACCTTGTTGCCACGTTTCCGGACCGAAAGCTGCTGGAAATGGCCCTATCCAAGATCGAATTGCTGATCGTGCTGGATTATCTCGATACTCCCGCATCACGGATGGCCCACGTGTTCCTGCCCACTCAGACCCTCTTTGAATCGGGCGGTATTTTCATCAACCAGGAAGGCCGCGTTCAATCCTCGGCGGCGGCATTCGCAGGGGGAACGCCCGTCCGTGAAACCGGAGGCCGCGACCATCCGCCGCGAGTCTTCGGATCGGGGCTGCCGGGATCCGGCCCTCAGCCGGCCGGACAGCTCTTGGCTCGCCTGGCCGGGGATTCCATGGCATCTGGACCCGCCGCATGGCGAGAGTGTCTGGTCGGGGCCGGCTCGGGGCCGGCCGGGCCGTCAGACACCGGCGCCATACCCGAGGAAGGGTTTCGGCTGACTCCCAAAAACCAATCGGTTGACCCCTTTCATTCCAATCTGCGGCCAGCCGCTGCGGCAGATCCGAATGAACTTGAGGTCATCCTGACCGAGCGCACATTCGGAACCGAGGAGCTTTCAACCTATTCCGCCTGTCTCGAAGCTCTGGAGGATGTGCCCTTCGCCGGCGTGCCCCGCAACGACGCCGAGGCTTTAGGCATCCGCGACGGCGACCGCATCGCCATTCGTACCGAAAATGGCGAGCTGGAGATGGTCGCGAGAGTTCATGACAACATGGCCGCCGGTGTTGTGATGATACCGCGCCTGCGGCGCCTGCCGTGGCAGGCGTTCGGAAAACGCATCCGGCGTCGGGACATTCGAAGGGCCTGATGATGGATATGGACTCACAGATCTGGATCATCGGATACGGGGTTTTGATCCTCAAACTGGGAGCCGTGCTGCTCTTCCTGCTGCTGATGGCCGCTTATCTGGTGCTGGTCGAACGTAAGCTGCTCGGCCGGATCCAGGTCCGCTACGGCCCGAACCGGGCCGGCAAATACGGCCTGCTCCAGCCGTTCGCCGACACCCTCAAGATGATGACCAAGGAGGACGTCGTCCCGGACGCAGCCGACCGCATCATCTTTCTGCTCTCGCCGGCCGTGGTGGCTTTTACGGCTCTGCTGATGTTCGCGGTGATCCCGTTCGGCGCGGACATCACCGTGTCCGGCCATCGAATCCCGCTGGTGGTGACCGACATCAACGTTGGCCTCCTCTTCATTTTCGCCCTGTCGTCGCTTGGCGTCTACGGCGCGGCCCTGGGTGGCTGGTCGTCCAATTCCAAGTACAGCCTCTTGGGCGGTATCCGCGGGGCGGCCCAAATGGTCAGCTATGAGCTTGCGCTGGGGCTGTCCCTCATTCCGGTCGTATTGGAGGCCGGCTCGCTCAGCCTGGTGGAGATCGTCAACGCCCAGGCCGACCTGCCCTTCATCCTGCTGGAACCGGTCGCCTTTGCGATCTTCTTCATCAGTGCCATGGCCGAGATCAAGCGCATTCCTTTCGACCTGCCCGAGGCCGAAAACGAGCTCGGGGCCGGCTTTCACACCGAGTACAGCGGCATGCGCTTCGGTCTGTTTTTTCTAGGCGAGTACGTGCACATGCAGGTGCTGGGCGGGTTGATCGCGGTGTTTTTTCTGGGAGGCTGGCGCGGACCGCTGCTGCCGGGGCCGGTGTGGCTGGCGGTAAAGATCGTGCTGGTCTGTCTGGTCATGATCTGGATCCGTGGCACGCTGCCGCGATTGCGCTATGACCAGCTCATGAACCTGGGCTGGAAAGTCCTGATTCCCACTGCGCTGCTGAACGTGGTGTTCACCGGCGCGAGGTTGTTGTGGTGATGCGTGTCGATCTGATCGATAAAGAACCGTCCGGGCCGATCCAGGCGGTTTGGGAGGGGGCCAAAGCCATCGCCGCGGGGTTTGCGCTGACGCTCAAGCATCTTTTTCGCAAACCCATCACCGAGGAATATCCCGAGTTCAAGCGCCCGCTGCCGAGCCGGACCCGGGCCCGCATCATCCTGACCCGTGACCCCGACGGAGGGGAACGGTGTGTGGCCTGCTATTTGTGTTCTGCGGTCTGCCCGGTCAGCTGCATCTCGATGCAGTCGGCGGAAAGCGAGGATGGCCGACGCCTCGCGGCCTGGTTCCGGATCAACTTTGCGCGCTGCATCTACTGCGGGTTGTGCGAGGAGGCCTGCCCGACTTCGGCCATCCAGCTCACGCCGTTTTTTGAGACCTGCGAACGCGACATCCTGAAACTGGTTTATGAAAAAGAAGACCTCCTCGTGAACCACGGCGGCAAGGATCCGGACTACGATTTCTACCAACACGCGGGGATCGTCACGGCGGCCGGCGGCAAGGGCTCGCACATCGGCGAGGACCGGCCGGTCAATGTGCGGAGCAATATGCCATGACCCTGTTCAACATACTTTTTTTCGCCATCGCCGCCCTGATCGTGGCCTCGACAGGGCTCGCCATCACCCGGCGCAACCTGGTGCATGCCGTGATCTACCTGATCTTCGGGTTCTTCGGCAGCGCGTTTCTCTTTTATCTGTTCGGTTCCCCGTTCCTGGCGGCCCTAATGGTCATCGTCTACGCCGGGGCCATCATGATCCTGTTCCTGTTCATCATCATGATGCTGAGGGTGGAGGCGCCGGAGGAGCGTCTGTTTCCGCCGCGACAGATAGTACCGGCCGTTCTCCTTGCCGCGGCCTATGTCGTCATCGGCGGGCTGCTGCTGATCAACGACCCGTCCGCCGCCACGCCGCTGGCCGAAGCCCGGACCGAGCCGTCGGCATTCGGCCGATACATTTTCACGCAGAGCTGGCTGGCCGTGGAAATCGCTTCGCTGCTGCTGCTGGTGGCGATGATCGGGGCGCTGCTGGTCGGCAAGCGCCCGGCCAGGGAAGACGAAGAATAAACCCATGGGCATCCCTTTCGGATACGTGCTCTTCCTGGCCGGCACCGTGATGGTGCTGGGGATGATCTGCGCGGCGGCCCGGCGTAATCTGATCATGATTCTACTGGGAGTCGAGGTCATGTTGAACGGCGCGGCCAT
Organism: uncultured Desulfatibacillum sp.; assembly: GCA_964570965.1. GTDB lineage: Bacteria > Desulfobacterota > Desulfobacteria > Desulfobacterales > SpSt-501 > SpSt-501. Next base: position 3,573 of record CAZNAX010000085.1, on the reverse strand, counting down.
TGCCTTCATCGGTGCGGCATTGCGCTGGCAGCAGCTCGAAGGCCAGGCGTTCGTGCTGTTCATTATCGCCATCGCGGCGGCCGAGGTGTCGCTGGGGCTGGCGCTCATCGTCTATCTCTACCATCGCACCGGGTCGCTGGATCCGGAAGACTACCAGGTGCTGAAGTAAGCCATGACCGCCGCCGGATTAACCGATACCACTCTGCTCGCCGCCCTCCTGGCCGCTAAACTGCCGTTCGTGGCGTTCGCGATCATCCTTTTATTGACCCGCGCCCGGCCGCGGCTCTCCGCCGGGCTGTCGCTCACAGCGATCGCCGTTTCGCTCGCCAGCGCCGGCTTCCTGCTCGTGACGCACTGGGGCATCGTCCGGCCGATCGAGTATTCCGCGCTGTGGGTCGCGGGCGGCGACACCAGCATCCGCGTCGGGGTCCTCATCGATCCGCTCAGCCTGATCATGCTCGCGGTGGTGACTGGCATCTGTTTCCTGGTCCAGGTGTACTCTCTGGGGTATATGGCGAGCGATCCGGGCTTCTCGCGGTATTATGCCTTCATGTCTCTTTTTGCCTGGGCCATGACGAATCTGACGCTGGCCCCCACCCTGCTGCAGCTCTACATTTTCTGGGAACTGGTGGGTCTGGCCTCCTATCTTTTGATCGGCTTCTGGTATGAAAAATTCAGCGCCAGCGAAGCCGGCAAAAAAGCCTTCGTGATGACCCGCTGCGGGGACGTGGCTTTCTTCCTGGGTCTGCTGCTGATCCTGGTGCACCTGGGCAACCTGGACATCCGCGAGCTCAACGGGGCCGCCGCCGGCCGGCTCTCGCCGGCCGTGGTAACCGCCGGCGCCCTGCTGATCTTCGGCGGCGTCATCGGCAAGAGCGCCCAGTTTCCACTGCTGACCTGGCTGCCGGACGCCATGGAGGGCCCCACCCCGGTGAGCGCCCTGTTGCATTCGGCCACGATGGTGGCCGCCGGCGTCTATCTCTTCGCGCGCCTGTTTCCCTTTTTCAGCCAGTCCCCCACGGCACTCGGCGTCTGCCTGGCGATCGGCACCGTCAGCATGCTGCTCGCCTCCACCATGGCCATGGTCAGCCGCGACATCAAGCAGGTCTGGGCCTATTCCACCATCAGCCAGCTGGGGTTGATGATCATGGGTCTCGCGGCCGGCAACTACCCCGCCGGGGTCTTCCACCTGACCACCCATGCGGCTTTCAAGGCCCTGCTTTTTTTGTGCTCGGGGGTCTTCATCCATGCCTTCCACAGCAACGACATGGTTGCGATCGGCCGTCAGGGCGGCCGGCGCCTGCGGGTCCCCGCGGTCTGTCTGGTCATCGCGGCGGCGGCCCTCTCCGGCATCCCGCCGTTTTCGGGTTTTTTCAGCAAGGAATTGATCCTCGCCGCGCTGGCCGACCTGCCGAACCCGCTGTGGGTAGCCGCCGGCTTGCTCGGCGCCTTCATGACGACCTATTACACGTTCCGACTCATTTTCATCATCCTTTTTCCGGCCCAGGGCGGACCGGAAAAAATCCAGTCCCACGGCGATGGCCACGGTCGAAAAAGCGACTACCAGCTGATGACGTGGCCGCTCGTGATTCTGGCCGGCGCTACGGTTTTCCTCGGCTTCGGGGAAAAAGCCGTGACGCAATTCCTGCTGCAACCCCTTGGATCGTCGGCGCCGGCCGCGGCGCACCATGCCTGGCTGCCCTATGCGGCCCTGGGCCTCGGCGCTGCCGCCATCTTGCTGGCCTGGGTCGAATTCGGCCGCCGCGGCGCCGAACAAGTCGGGTTTGTGGAGAAGATAGCGCCCTTGCATGCGCTTTTCAGCAATCGTTGGTACATCGACCGCGCTTACCGCTGGCTGCTGGACCAGGTCGTCTACCGCCTGTTTTCCAGGCTCTGCGCCCGCAACGACCAGAAGGTCATCGACGGCGCGGTCGACGGCCTGGGGCGGGTTGTTGCCGCCGGCGGCAGCCGTATGTCGATTCTGCACACCGGCATGGTGCAGTACCGGTTGATCGTGGTGTTCGTGAGCATCGCATTGATGGCAGTTTATTTCTTCATTTAGGACGGCTATGGAGTTTACCGGATTTCCCTACCTGACCGCCATCCTGCTCAGCTGCGTAGCCGGGCTGATGGCGATCCTCTTTGTCCCCGGCGAGAACCGGACGGCGGTCAAATGGGTCAGTGCGGTGTTCTCCGGCCTCACGCTGGCGCTCTCCATCGCGGTCTTCCTGAGCTACGACACCACCCGCGGCGGACTGCAGTTCGTCGAACGCGCGGCCTGGGTGCCGTCCATGGGGATCCAGTATCTCAACGCCGTCGACGGGTTCAGCCTGCCGATGGTGCTGCTGACCGGAATCGTGTTCTTTACCGGTGTGCTCACCATGTGGGAGCTCGAGCACCGGGTCAAGGAGTTCTATGCGTTTTATTTCCTGCTGGTGACCGGAGTCTTCGGGCTTTTCATGAGCCTGGATCTTTTTTTTATTTTCATCTGGTACGACGTCTCCCTTTTTCCCATGTACCCGCTGATCGCCATCTGGGGCAGCACGCGCAAGGAATACGGGGCGATGAAGCTGACCCTGTACCTGCTCGCCGGAAGCGCTCTCATCTTGCCGGCGATCATCTTCCTGCACGTGCAGGCGGGCGGCACTACTTACGACATCACGGCCCTGATGCAGCCGGGGACGTTTTCGGCCGCCGATCAGAAGTTCGCCTTCCTGCTGCTCTATATCGGCTTCGGCATCCTGGCTGCGGTGTGGCCGTTCCATACTTGGTCGCCGGTCGGCCACGTGGCCGCTCCGACGGCCGTAAGCATGGTCCATGCGGGCGTGCTGATGAAGATCGGCGCCTTCGGCGTGCTGCGGGTCGGAATGTTTCTCTGCCCGGAAGGCTGGCAATTCTGGGCGCCGCTGATGGCCACCGTGGCCGTCATTGGCATCGTCTACGGTGCGCTGGTCGCTCTGAGCCAGACCGACCTGAAGTTCGTCGTGGGCTACTCGAGTGTCTCCCACATGGGCATCGTCGGCCTGGGGCTGTCGACACTCACGGTGGACGGGCTGAACGGCGCCGTGTTCCAGATGTTCGCCCACGGCATCATGACGGCCCTTTTTTTCTCGGCCATCGGCTATATCTACGAACGCACCCACACCAAGATGATCCCGGAGCTGGGAGGGTTGAGCCGCATCATGCCGGTCGCATCGGGCTACTTCATCCTGGCGGCTCTGACCGCCGTCGGCGTGCCCTGCCTGGCCAGCTTCTGGGGCGAGCTGATGGTGTTCATCGCGGCCTTCAGGGTCTATCCTGTAGGCGGCGTCTTCGCCGTTGGCGGGCTGGTGCTGAGCGCGCTGTTCATGCTGCGGGTCGTGCAGCGGGCGTTCTACGGGCCGGCGAACGGAAAGTTCGCCCATCTTACCGACGTCCCCTTCGGTCTGGGGATCCCTCGCATGATCCTGGCGGCGGTGATCGTGCTCTTCGGCCTGTTGCCTTCCATTCTGTTTGATGTGATCGACACGGCGTCGGTAGCTTTCATCAGGGGGCTGCCATGAGTGCCTGGGCGCTTTTCGCACCGGAGCTGAG
>CAZNAX010000084.1:7807-12956 GCA_964570965.1 uncultured Desulfatibacillum sp. | reverse complement strand
ATCAAGATGGTGCGCCAAGCCTGCTCCCCGGCCTACAAAGTGATCTCCCGCTACAAGTCCTATCACGGCTCCACCGCCGCCAGCATTTCGCTGACCGGCGATCCACGCCGGTGGTACGCGGAGCAGGCGCGCGTCACCATCCCGGGTGTGCGTTTTGCACCGGACTGCAACTGCTACCGCTGTCCCTTTGATCTCGAATACCCGGGCTGCCACGTGCAGTGCGCTCGCTACCTGGATTACATGATTCTCGAAGAGGGCAACGTGGCCGCCATTATCGTGGAGCCGATCGTCGGCACCAACGGGCGCTTGATCCCGCCGCCGGAGTATTATCCCATGCTGCGCAAGATATGCGACGAGCATCACGTAATGCTCATTGTCGACGAAGTCATGTCCGGCTGGTTTCGGACCGGAACCGCATTTGCCATCGAGCACTGGGGGGTTGTTCCGGATTTCATCACGACGGCCAAAGGCGCCAGCGCCGCCTACACGCCCGTGGCGGTCACCGCCACCTCCGGAAAGGTTGCCGAGTTTTTCGAAGACGAAGTCTTCTGCCACGGTCATACCTATGCCTTCCATCCCCTTTCCGCCGCCGCGATCCCGGCGGCCATCAGCGAACTGAAGAAAGTGGTCGCTTCCGGACTGCCCCAGCGGGTTTCCGCCCACCTCAAGCAAAAGCTCTACGATCTGGCGGACCGCCACATCTGTGTCGGTGACGTTCGCGGCATCGGCCACTTCTGGGGGCTTGAGCTGGTCAAGAACCGCAAGACCAAGGAACCGTTTGACACCAAGGCTGAAAAATTCAGCACCAAGGCCCTGATGACCGGCCGGGTCGCCGGTGACGCCATGCAGCGGGGGGTTTATATCAGTCCATGGTACGACTCGCTGGTGATCGCTCCCCCCTTGATCATCACCGAAGCCCAGGTGGACGAGGCACTCGCCGCTCTCGACAAATCCCTTGCAATCGCGGACAAGGAAGCCGTCGACACGGGCACGCCGGTTTCCCACAGCACGGATTATCGAAGCTAATACGGTATCCCGCGCCAACCTTGAAGCCGCAGTCGAGCCAAGCGGCCGGGGGAATAACCCCGGCCGCTTGGCTTTCAGGCCGACGATGAGTTTGCTTGCCAGCGCCTTGTTGCCTGCAATCCCCTCTGGCTTAAAATAAGGCTAAATGTTTTTTGAGGATAGCCGATCATAGGGGAGAGGGCTGCTTCCGCTTCCTTGACTGCCCGGGATCGGTTTTTTATGATGAAGCAGATGATCGGGATGGCTCTCGGCTTTGGAACCCCTGCCGATTGAAGCCGGACAGGCTTCGGTCCGGATTGGTCTTAATTGAAAATAAAAGGGATATCAGCGCCTTATGGCGACAATCAATCTTAAGAAACGGGAAGTTGAGATCAAGATTGTCTATTACGGCCCCGGTCGCTGCGGAAAAACAACCAACCTCCAGTATATTTTTCAGAACAGCCGTCGATACATGATCGATGAAATGGTGTCGATCAAAACCAAGGGTGATCTAACCTTGTTCTTCGACTTCGTTCCGATGGGTCTCGGAACCATCAAGGGCTGCGAAACCCGTGTCCAGCTTTACACCGTCCCCGGGCAGGTCAAGTACGCCTCGACCCGCAAGCTGGTGCTGAAGGGGGCCGACGGCGTGGTGTTTGTGGCTGACTCGATGCGCGTCCGACATGAGCAAAACATCGAATCGCTCCGGGATCTGGCCCAGAACCTCAAGGACTATGGTATCAACATCTTTCATTTCCCGCTGGTGATGCAATACAACAAGCGCGACCTGGCGGATGTCGGCGTCCCCCTGATGCCGATCGAGGAAATGAACCAGCATTACAACCGCCAGCTCAAAGCCCCCCGCTTCGCCGGAAGCGCCACCAGCGGTATGGGTATCAACGACACCTTTAAAGCCGCATTGGTCCAAACGCTGCGATCGATCAAGAAGCAAGCCGGTTGGGAATAGCAGCTGAATTTATTGCCCCGGCGATAACCGCCGTTCTAGAATTTTTGCGCGGCTTCCTTAAGAAGGGTCTGGGTGGCGGGCGCAAACCAGCAGTCCATGAAAGCCCGGTTCAAGTCCTGCCGAATGGCTATAAACCGGGGCGGGATGTCCCGGGTGCGGTGCTGTTTGGTGAGGGCGAATGCCATAGGCGGCAGGGCAGCCACATCGCGGATTTTTTGCAGGGCTCTGCTTTCCACTGCTTTTTCTTCATAAACGGCGTCTGCCAAACCGACTGCCCGGGCGTCGTTCGGCCCTATGAAAACGCTGCAGAATTCCATCTCAACCGCCACCCGGTCCGTAACGATCTGCCTGAGCATCAAATCCGCCAGATAAGGCACCGGCAACCCGATTTTGACCTCGTTCAAAGCGATCAGCCTTTTTCCATCCGCCACAAACCGAAAATCGCAGGCCAGTGCCAGAATGGCGCCACCACCGGTGGCATGACCGCAGATCGCGCAGCCGGTGGGAATGGGCACGGTGTAAAAAGCGAGCACGAGATCCTCGAACCGGGCCCAGAAATCGGTCATTGCATGTCGATCGAGCATCAGAAGATTGGGCACATCGAGTCCGATGCTGAAAAATTTCGTGTTCCCGGCCAGCATTAGGCCGCGATAGCGGTTCTTCAGCGCGCCGACCGCCGCGGCCAGCTCCTCGACGAGTGCCGGTCCGATCGCATTGGTAACCCCGTTGGCCAGCCGCAGAACCGCAACCTCTCCGTGATCTTCCACTACGACAAAAGACATGTGACTCGCCTCCCTTCGCCGGGCGCCCCGAGCTCATCCTGAACATTTCCTTCTAACTTCCGAAACGAGCCCCGGAAGCACCGTTCCGGCCTGGCCCTCGAGAAAGTAATCCGCGCTTGAAAACGCCCTCTCGATGTTGACCTCGACTAGCGTAGCTCCATGTTCCTTGGCCACATACGGCAGGGAGGCCGCCGGTTGGACCAGGGCCGAGGTACCGATCACCAGCATAATCCGACATGCGCCCGCCTCGCGCCAAGCGGTTTCCAGGGCATCCGGCGGCAGCGACTCTCCGAACAACACGGTATTGGGTTTCAGCACCCCTCCGCATTCACAACGGGGTGGCACACCTTCGGGGATATGCGGCGCCCGATACTCCTTGTTGCATTCCACGCAGAAAATCTCCCGCAAGCTGCCGTGAATTTCGGTAAGGTTCTGGCTTCCCGCTTTGCGGTGCAGGCCGTCGATGTTCTGAGTGATCACGCGGGGCAACAAGCCCATGCTCTCCAGTTCTGCCAGCGCCATGTGCCCGGGATTGGGGTGATAGCTGTCGTAATTGCGGATAAACTCGCCGCGGATGCTCCAATACTTGGAGGGATCCCGGCGGAAAACTTCAATCGAGGCATAGACGGTCGGATCAAACTTCTCCCATAGGCCCCCCTTGGAACGGAATGTCGGAATCCCGCTTTCGGCACTCACGCCAGCTCCGGTGAGCGCCACGCAAGGTTGCTGACGAACGATCAACTCAGCGACCTTTTCGAAGATGGACCTCATTCGGCTCCGGCTTCCACGCCTGCGTTGACTCTGCCTGGCTTTTTATACCCTTGCCGCTTGGCATGGGTAAAAAAACATCATAGGGATATCTTCGTTCCAAGCGTCTCGAGGAATAGGGCGATCCATTGAGGATGCGCAGGCCAGGCAGGCGCGGTCACCAGGTTTCCGTCCCGGAAGGCCCTGTCCACCGCGATATCAACGAACTGCCCCCCGGACAGCTGCACATCGGGGCCTACGGCCGGGTAGCAGGAGCATTTCCTGCCATTCAGCACGCCGGCCGCGGCCAATACCTGAGCCCCGTGGCAAATGGCGGCAATGGGCTTGCCGGACCCGGCAAAATGCTTGACGATATCGACGACGTTCGGATTCAAGCGGATGTATTCGGGGGCACGTCCCCCCGGAATCACCAGTGCATCGTAGCCTTCCGCCTGCACGTCTTCGAAACTGGCGTTAAGGGTGAAATTATGCCCCCGCTTTTCGCTGTAGGTCTGGTCGCCTTCGAAATCGTGGATCGCCGTGCGCACGATTTCACCGGCTTTCTTGCCCGGACAGACGGCGTGAACCGTATGACCCACGGCAAGCAGAGCCTGGAAGGGCACCATCACCTCGTAATCTTCGACAAAGTCTCCCACCAGCATGAGAATCTTTTTGGCAGCCATATTCCCTCCTTGTCAACCTTTGGATGTTGAAACCGATTGAAGAATTTTTATGGTTACATCATAAGTTACAATAGGGCAACAGCAAGTGCCGTTTCGGAGTTGAACGGCACTGTGGCCCGATTATTGCCTCAAAGGCTCACCCTGCGGAGCTGGGACGTTAATTCCAGACAACATTCTTATATCATTGCCTTTCAAAGCGAGAAGACCCACCGCTTAAAATTCAGGCATGTCCAAGACAGGTAATAAAACTGGGAAAACCCTGCCTGGCACTTGGCGACCGCTTGACACAAATCGAGAAATAGAATAATCTTGAGAAATAAGCTTAATCTCGGCAGAAACCGAGAACGGGGGACCCAATTCAACGGGGCTAATCGTCATATGACGAGGGGTAACCTCTTCGGCCCTAGCCCTTCAGCTAACCTCGTAAGCATCGAGGGGGGAAACCTTCGGAATTGAACGGAGGTATTTCCTCCACTATTTCGATTCCGGAGGTCCAGGTTATGTTATCCGATCAATTCGCGCCGACGTTTTCGCCTTCCAGTCTTTTAACTGCCCCTTGCAAATTTCGCAACCGTTTACACCATATGTTGCTGAACTTTTATTGGAAAGCCCTTTCAGCCGGACTCTTTTTCTCTATCTTAACTCTCTTACCCTCTTCTGCCTTAGCGGCCGACGTGACCTTGGCCTGGAACCCGAACAGCGAAGACCATGTGGAAGGCTACGGCGTCTACTTCAGCCAGGATGACTCCGGCCCCCCTTACAACCTGTTCGGTTACGTCGCGCTGAACGAGTTAAGTGACTCCAGCAGCCCGGCCTTTACGGTTACAGGCCTTGAAAATGGGGCTCGATATTATTTCGCGGTTACCGCGTACGATACAACGGGAAACGAGAGCGATTTTTCCAATTCGGTTTGCGCTGATGTCGGCGATGTAATAACCCCCTGTGTCAGCGCCAACACCGGCAGC
>CAZNAX010000084.1:0-7707 GCA_964570965.1 uncultured Desulfatibacillum sp. | reverse complement strand
TTGCGCTGATGTCGGCGATGTAATAACCCCCTGTGTCAGCGCCAACACCGGCAGCAGTGGCGAGACCGGATCGGGTGCCGACGCTAGCGCAGGAGGCAATGGCGGCGGCGGTTGTTTTATTGAATCATCGGCGGCCTACCATGCAAGCCTCTACCCAGGAAAGGATATTCTGATCGCTTTAGGCTGCATGGCCGCTTTATCGTGGATCGCCGGCAGAAGACACTTCAAGTGTTCTTTCAATTTTTCAAGACATCAAGAGCCAAAAGACAAATCCGGTCAATAGGGTCAGGCCGACCATATTTGGAGCTGCGATCGTTCGAATAAAAATGGTTCATGCGGGCTGTCTATCCGGACCTCACAAGCTTGCATAACGGCATAAAAAGCGTGGGATGGAAAATCCATTCCACGCTTTTTACTTTTCGATTTCATCCGAAGGCAGGACGCAAGCCGATGTAGCCGGATCGGCGTCCCTTAAGAACTGGATCACCTGCCGGGCAAGTTCCCTTCCCACCACGTTTTCCTCATCCACGGCGAAGGCGGCCCCCAGTTCCCACAACTCCGGTGTTGCGATGTGGTAGCGGCTCCTGACGATCACGCTGGAACTCGGAGACAACGCATGGATGTTTTGAAGAACACGCTTGGCCGTGCGGGGATCCGGCACGGTCACCACGATGACACAGGCGCCTTGGATACCGGCATGCGTGATGATATCTGCATGCGATGCGTCTCCCAGATGCACCTTTAAGCCCATCCTCAAAGCGGCCTTGATCGAGCGGGGGTTGAGCTCGATCACGCGCGGCTGGATGCCCATCTCCAACAACGCCTTGGCAACCTTGCGGCCGGCTGGCCCGAAACCGACGATGTAAACCCCTCCCGATTGCCCTCTTTCATTCTCGTCCAGCGAACCGGAGCGGTGCCGCGTTCCCGACGCAAAAAGACCGACCACCCATCGGGCAGCCGGACGCGCAAAAGTCACCATGTAAGGCGCGAAAAACATGGACAGGATCGTCATCGAAACAGCCAATGAGAAGACATGCTCGTTGATCAGCCCGCCGCTCCTGGCTTCGCTCGCCAGAACAAAGGAGAATTCGCCGATCTGAGCCAGTGTGATTCCCGCCGCCAACGCATAGACGGGGCTCATCTTAAAAATCACGCCAATTCCGAAGACAATGAGCGTCTTGCCTAAAAAGACCACAGCCAGCCAGAGGGCCACTTCGATCCAGTTGGCCAGGAACCATGCCGGGTCTGCCAGCATGCCGACCGATGTGAAAAACAGGGTCACAAAAAGCGTTCGCAGGGAACCGACATCCGAGCGAATTTGAGAGGCGAACGGCGATTCGGCGAGCAGCATTCCTGCCAGAAACGCCCCCAACGCCGGAGATAGCCCTAATGAATGAGCCGCCCAGGCCGATCCGAAAGCCAGAAGAATGGCCAGCAATACCACCAGCTCGCGGTCGACAAAGAGCCCCCTGCGCATCAGAAGCCGCGGAATGACGTGATAGAAGAGCCCATAGAAAAGGGCCACCAGGCCGCCGGCGGCCGCTGTGGTTTGGCCGATTTTGAGGGCGATTTCCCCGGCAGTGCCTCCGTGGCTCATCACGGTCAGGGAGAGCACAAGGGGCACTACGGCGATATCCTGCAGAAGGAGGATGCCCAGGGCGGCTCTTCCTGAAACGGAATCCATTTCGGCCCTGTCCATCAGGGTCCGCAGGACGATCGCGGTCGAGCTGACCGCCAGCATCTCGCCCAACGCAACGGCCGGACCGATCGGGTGACGAAATGAAAAAATCAGCGCGAAGACCGCCAACGTGAGCACCACTTGAAGAATCCCGCCCAGCAGGGCCAGAGAGCCCATGCGTTTCAGCCGGCCGAAGGAGAACTCCAGGCCGATGGAAAACAGGAGCAAGGAAACGCCTATCTCACCCCAATCGGAAAGCGCCTGGCGATCGAAGAGGGTCGGCCCGAGAAGGGTCCCGGCGAGCAGATAGCCGATGATGGAGCTCTGCTTCAGCCGTTGGGCGGTTGCACCAAGCACGAAGGCGACGGACAGGAGCAGGACCAACTTGGCAAGTGTTTCCCAGATTTCCACGTTCACTCGATGCGTCGACGCAGACGCAGTTCGATCCTTGCGGGTTGATACGTATCAATCCGTCTAGAATAAAACGCCGCTGCGGAAATACAACCGAAAGGCAGGGATGGAGTCAAACGGCAGGTCTCTGCGCGCAACACGGATTCGAAACGGCTCAGGTCGTCTTCGGGCTCGGCGCCCGGGTCGACCCGTTGGTGTCATTGCGCAATTCGAATTCATCGCCGGGGGTTCAAAATCGACTGCAGGCGCATTGATAAATCCTGCAGCGTGAACGGCTTTTGGATAAAACCGCTGCAACCACGATTCATGATTTCGCGTGCTTGACCCTGCATGCTGTATCCGCTGGCGAGCAGCACTTTCACGCGGGGGTGGATCCGTTTGAGCTGATCAAACACTTCACCTCCGCCCATTTCGGGCATGATCATGTCCAAGATCACCAGACTGAAGCCTTCAGGGTTCTCCCGGAAGCGCTCGATGGCTTCGCGCCCGCTGTGCGCTCGAGTCACCGTGTATCCGAGCCGTTCGATCATCCGGGCCGTAACCTCCAGCACCGTCTGCTCGTCATCCGCGAGCAGAATCGCCCCGCTTCCGGCCGCAGGCTTCCAGCGCGGTGCAGCGTCATGGGGAGTGCGTTGATCCGTCGCCGGCAGAAATACGGAAAAGGTGGAACCTCTGCCCATTTCCGATTCCACTTCGATATAACCGTTGTGGCTTTTGACGATTCCGTAGGCCGACGCCAATCCCAAGCCGGTACCCCTGCCCATCTTCTTGGTGGTGAAAAAGGGATCGAAAATACGGGCGATCGTCTCCCCTGCCATCCCGATGCCGGTATCTGCAACGGTGAACAATACGTAGGGGCCTGGTTTGATGGCATATCCCCGGGAGGGAATCGCATGGTGGGTCACGTTGCGGGTCTTCAGGGTGAGCCGGCCGCCGGCCGGCATGGCGTCGGCGGCATTCACGAACAGGTTGAGCAGCACCTGTTCGAGTTGCCCCCTATCGGCGATGATGCTTTTGAGATCTTCGGCCAGCTCCTGATGGATGGTGATGTCCTTGCGCATCCGGCCGAACGTCTCGGATGTCTCGCGCACCAAGTCGTTCATCGCCATCGGCCGTGATTCGTACTTGCCTCTGCGCGCATAGCCCAGCAGTTTGGAGGTCAGATCCGCCCCGCTGCGGATGAGATTTTCGATATTGACCAGAAGGCGATAATGCGGGTGAGCCGCCTCCATGTCGAACAGAATCAGAGAGATATTGCCCTGAATCGCCATCAACAGATTGTTGAAATCGTGAGCGATGCCGCCAGCCAGGGTCCCGATCGCCTCCATTTTTTGAGCCTGTTGCAGTTGGACGGTCAACTTCTTGCGCTCCTCCTCGGAGCGCTTCTCCTCGGAGATGTCCTGGCTGTAAAAAACAAGCTGAACCACCTGGCCATCCGCACGACAGACGGGGTGAACGGAGTTTGAAAACATCTTGCCGTCGGCCTCGTCTTCGAAGTAAATCGCCTTCCCGGTGCGAATCACATCGAGGTTCTTCTGCCGCCGAACCTCGGCCGCTTCCGGCGGCAGGCATGCGACGAACAACCGGCCCGGCAGCTTTTCGGCCGGAATCCCGGTCAGCAGAGCGGCTGCCTGGTTAACGGATAGAATTCGTCCCTGGATATCGATCAGGAACCCCGCATTCGGAGCTGCGTTGAGCAAAACGCGCGATGTCTCCTCATGCAGTTCTGATCTTTGTTCATCGGATGAAAAGAGCGGGTGATCTAAAGCAACAGCCGGCGGGGGTTCATTTCCCGGAGGAGAATCGGTTGCACCAGACGGGGTTTTCATGACGGATCCTTGTTCCCATGATCTTCTGTTCAAGGTCAGATCCGAGTTTCAGCGTTCTGCGTGAGCGAGAAGATTCACCCAGCCTGGTGTAAGCACAAAACATGCCATTATCTCACAACAATGGGAACCAAGAATTACCTATAATTCAGATTCGTTGAAGCGGCCACGCCTCTTCCCTGCAGCGCCGGCACCGCTCGCGAAGGTTTCAACGCGTCATTTTCTTGACCCGGTTTACAGGCCCGGCAATTAACCGGCCCTTTTCGCGTAGCCGGCGGCTTCCAAACCGGCCACACAGCCCTCACCCACAGCCTTGGCCACTTGCCAGGGGGGCCCGGTGATGTCGCCGGCCGCATATATTCCGCTTACGCTGGTTTCCATTTTCTTGTTGGTCTGGATGTGCTTCATCTCTTCATCCAGCTGGACCCCCAGCAGCCCGGCCAGTTCCACAACGCCCCGGGCGCCTAATTCGATGAACACCCCCTGAACCATCAGCCGCGAGCCGTCGTCCATGACCACCCCCTCAACCTCGTCCTTGCCGATGATCCCCTGGACCTGGCGGTTTTCATGAAGGACCACCGCGCGTCGGCGCACCTCGGACGCGAGTGCGGGGCTGATATCGAGCGTCTCGCAGACCAGATGCACCGTCCGGGAATAAGCGAGCAGCGTCAAGGCGCCGCTGGCCGCCGCGCTGCCGTTGCCGATCACCGCCACCTCGGCTCCCCGGTAAAAGTTGCAGTCGCATTCGACACAGTAGCTTACCCCTCGGCCGAGCAGCTCCTTCTCGCCCGGCACTCCCAGCCGCTTGCGCGCCGTCCCGGTAGCGATGATCACGGCGCCGGCGTCGATGGTATTGCCGCTTTCCAGCGCGATCTTGAAACGGACTCCATCCGCCGTGATGGATAAAACATCCTCATCCCGGAACTCTGCCCCAAACCCTGCCGCCTGCTGCCGCCCGGTCTTGATGATGTCCTCACCGGTCGTGTTGAACATGCAGCAATAGTTCTCGACATGGTGGTGGTAAATGCTGCTCTTGCTCTCTTTGCCGAGGACGAGCACGGCGGCTTTTTTGCGCGCTGCATGGATCGCCGCTTGGAGGCCGGCCGGGCCGGTGCCCAGGATGACGACATCGAATTTTTTCATCTCCGTCATGTGCAGTTTTCCCTCCCGGAAAATCGATAGAATCCCCGCCCGGACCGGGGGCCGCAGGACTGCGGCAGTCCGGGTGAAGGAACCGCCCGATTAGGTTGAGGGAAAGTTAAGACTCCAGCGGCACTTTTCAATTCGGCGGCCGGGGCGTTGCCATCATCTTCAGGGCCTGCTCGGCCAGCATCCTCTTTTTCAGGCGCGGGGGATAATGCCGATAAACACGGCCGTTGTCGATGTTGAAGCTCTGGATGAATGGCCGGCGCAGCGGCGTGCCATAGATGCTGGCCATTAGAGCGGTTCCATCCGCCGGGTTGCCGGTACGATGGATGCCCTGATCCAGCGGCAACGTTAAGTCGGTGTCCCCCGGCCTCAGCACCGAGCGCGCGGACAATTTCACCTGCGCCTGCCAGGGTTCAGCGCCGTCGTCTTCGCGCCGATAACGGATGACTTCGAGGGCTCCGAAGGCCGGTCCAAAAACGCCCCAGGAAGTGTGATCATGTACGCAGGTATGCTCGCCCGGACCGAAGATGTAAAGCCGCAGCGAAAATGCGCGGCCTGAATCCAGGTAGAGAATCAGTTCGTTATCGAACAGGGTCTCTTGGCGCAGATTGGGGAAAGGGGGACCGGCGAGAATCCCCGTCAGAACGCCCACGAACAACTCCCGCCGGAAAAGCAGCTGCGGCAGCTCGTTTCGAAAATAAGCGATCCGGCCTTCGCTGTCGGGGATGCATTTGATGGCCGCCGTCCAACTCCGGCAAACCGCCTGCAATTCTTCCAACGCCGTGTGATCCATATTTTAATTCTCTTTTCCCGTGTACCCATTGGAAAACGGCGGCTTCAGCCGCCATTTTCCAGCCGGACGTATTGGTCGTAAAACGGCGCCCCGCCGCCCAGGTCCGTCAAACCGGCGGCGATCAGCTGATTGGCGCCGCCGCCGCGGCTCATCCAATCCCCCCGGCGGTAGACGACCGTGCCGGGATGCAACCCGCGCATCAACCGGACTTTCACCGGCAGCCGTCCCAAATGCGAAACCAGCACCGCCGACCTTGATGCATCCAGCATCGCCAGTGCGGGACATTCGGGCGCCACCCACACCACGGGCAAGGACCGCTGGTCCTCCGGCAGGATTTGGGAATGGATGGCGGCCCGCCGCACCAGGGTGAGCAGCCGCAAAGGATAGTCGTCCGGAGCCGGAGGCTCGTCATGCAATTGCCCGGGAAACCGGTATTTCCCGTCGCCATGGGCGAATCGAAGCCCCGCGTAGGCGATCCGCGGTCGCTGGGAGCGGACGAATCGTCGGGCCTTGAGCTCATCCAAGCTGATAGCAAGATAGGGCGAGGTCAAAGCGGTCCGCAGGCAGTCCTCCGGCGACGGCATGCACACGGGCGGGTCCAAGCGTTTGCCCACTTCGGTTACGATCCACAAGTCGCTCCGGGCCTCCGCAGGCGGCTCGATCACCGCCGCGGCATACTGGACGTACTCGTGCAGAAAGGAACCGACGACATCCGCCTGTTCGAGCATGAGGGTGCAGGGCAGCACCAGGTCGGCGCGTTCGGCCGTGTCGTTCATAAAGGCATCCACCACCACTTTGAACTCAACGCGCTCGAAAGCACGCGTGGTCTCCCCGACGCCGGGCGCCTGGTTGACGACGTTGGTGCCGTTAACCCAGATCATCCGGATCGCCGGGTCCCGGGCAGATAGAATGTCCCGCCCGATGGTGGCGATGTGCAAGGCTCTCCGGCCCTGGTGTCCCTCGCCCCTGATCCAGCCGAGGTTGAGATTGCGGTAGGAGTGCAGATGGAAGTAGGCGCCCCCGCCGGATCGGCCGACGTTGCCGGAGAGCAGCGCCAGGGCGTTAATGAAGCGCACGTTTTCCCCGCCGTAGCGGTAGCGCTGCAGACCCGCCCCGATGAATGTGGCCAGCGGGTTGACCGTCGCATAAGAGGTGAATAGATGTTCGGCGTCCGCAACGGACACGTCGCAAAGCGCCAGCAATTCCCCCGACGACCGGCGCTGGATCAGCTCGCGGAATTTTTCCGGATGGCGGGCGTGGGTGCGGGCCTCCTCCGCCGCAAATCCATCATGGAACAGCCGCTGAATCACGGCGGCCGCCAGAAAACGATCGGTGCCCGGCCGGATTCGGATGTGCCGGTCGCAGAAACGCTCGCTGCCGTCGCCGCCGGGCGAGATCGTCAGCACCCGGGCGCCCCTGCGGCGGGCCGCGTGGACGAGCGCGGCCGTGTGGATGGAGCTGCGCGAAAAATCCTTGCCCCAGTTGACGATGAGGGCCGCATTTTTGAGGTCCTCGATGTCGTTGTTCTCCCGGGAGCCGAAATCCTCAACTCCGGCGATGAAACCGGCGGCATCGCAGAGCGAGCCTCTGATCCGGCTGGTCCCCAGCTGGGAGAAAAACAGGCCGACCGCCTCCTTGAGCACGCCCTTGGCCCCATCGCTGTGAATGTGCAGAATGGAGGTCGGTTCACGGCGCAGGCTCTGGATTTTTTCGGCGCAGAGCTCCAAGGCCGCGTCCCAGCCGATTTCCTGCCAGCCGCTTTTGGTCTTACGCCGCGGCTTCACGATCCGGCTGGGGCTCTGCAGCCGCCGGATCTGGCGCCGGGTCTTGGCGCACATGACCCCGCGGGT
>CAZNAX010000083.1:0-13184 GCA_964570965.1 uncultured Desulfatibacillum sp. | reverse complement strand
CGGCCGGTCAGGGCCGGGTTGAGAAAGTTGCGTCCGGTGCCGCCGAAAATCTCCTTGCCGATGACGACACCGAAGGAGATGCCGAGAGCGACCTGCCACAGCGGCTGAGTGGGAGGCAGGGTCAGCGGAAACAGGGCGCAGGTCACGAACAGCCCCTCGCTGATCTCGTGTTTCCTTACGCTGGCGAACAGCGCTTCCCAAAAATAGCCAACGGCATAGGTCACCGCCACCATCGGCAGCACCACCCCTAATCCGCTGAGGAAGACAGCCCCGATTTCCAACGGCAGGCCGGAGGCAAGGTGCGACTGGTAGCCGACGTTGTAGGCGCCGAAGGCGTAGTGCGGCAGCAGGGCGACTATCACCAGGAACATGAAGCGCTTGACGTCCAGGCTGTCGCGAACATGCGGGCTGGCCGCCGTGACGGTCGCCGGCGCAAAAAAAACCGATTCGAGGTTCTCGTACAGAAAGAAGTACCGCGCCCACCGGCCGCCGTTTTCGAAATGCCGGCGCTGGGAGTCGAAGAAGCGCTTGACAGGGTTCATCGATTCACGCCAACTCGTCGTAGAATTTCGCCCGGGCTTCGCGCAACGCCTGGAGCAGATCGATCTTGGAGGGGCACACGAACGCGCACAATCCGCACTCCACGCAATCCAGAAGACCGTGGTCGAGCGCCTCTTCCACCTCGCCGGCCAGAATGGCCTTGTAGGCCAGCTGGGGCAGGATATCCACGGGGCAGACCTGAGGGCAGAAGTTGCACTGGATGCAGGCCCGCAGCCCGCCGTGGCGGTTGCAGTCCATCGGGTGTTCGGCCGGGCGGCGGAAAGCGGACAGGAACGTCCGGGAGTAGCTGGGCGTCTCGGCGCCGGGCAGGGTCCATCCCAGGAAGGTTCCGGACCTCCGCCCTTCGGGCAAGAGCACTAAGGACTTCTCAAAAAGCCCGAGAAAGGATTCCGGCGAAGCGGCGGAGCCCGTCAGAACGCCGCCCACCACGCGCCGGACCTCGCCGCCGGCGATCCGGCCCTGAGTGAGTGCCGCCAGCGGTGCTCCGATGCGGGTCCGTAAATGCCGGCTGTCCGCGGCTGCAGGCCCACCCAGGCTCACCATGCGTTCGGTCGGGTAGCGACCGGTCTGCAAAAGTTCAGCGATCAGGAGCACGTCCTGGCCGTCGATGAACCAAGCATGCTGCTGGTCCAGGCTCGTTTTGGTTCGATACAGCAGCACGCCGGGATCGTGGGCGGGGTAGTTTCCGCTGATCCCTTGAGATGCCAGGCCGTTCACCCACTCGCTATCCGCGCTGCGGGGGCGGCAAACGGTGACCACGGCGGGTGCTCCGGCGATCCGTTTGAGCGCCTGCAGGCCGAAGGCCATTCGTTCTCGGCGATCCCGCAGGTAGACCTCGGGCAGCGGATGAAACGGTTCGAGGTTGTCGAGGTTGACATAAAGGGCCGGCGGAACGATTTCCGGACGCGCGGTATCGCGAAACGGGAGTTCGCGAATGAGCGGCCAAAGGCCGCCGCCGATGATGAGTTCAACCAACCGCCGCCGGTCGGTCGATTCCAATTCGGCGCCCGAAATGCGCTCGAACTCCTCGTAGGGTTCCTCGGCATCCAGCTCGATCCGGATCTCCTGCAACCGTCGCCGGGGCCCGAAATTCACCGCGCAGACCGTTCCGCCGCCGGGCGACCGGAATTGCAGCTCCGGACGGCGCTTGTCCGAAAACAGAAGCGAGCCGACTTTAACCCGGTCACCGACCTTGACCGCCAGCCGCGGCTTCACGAAGCGCAGCCGTTCCGCCACTGCAGCCACCTGCTTGGGTCGCGGCAGCTCCTCCAGCGCTCCGTCCGGCCGTCCGGCCAGACGGAGATCATAGCCCTTCTTGAGGTGAACGATGTGCATGCTGGGTTGCTGGGGAATATAAGGAGGTCGGTTGCAAAGGCCTCCCACTGACCCCCCGGAAAATAGGAAGATCTGAAATTAGCACCAATCGATTTCGTTGCCGAGCCGAACGGCACCGTGCGCCGCGACCAGCTAATACCATCTTAAGGCTCGGTTTTCAATCGAATGCCGGAGCGGTTGTCAGCCCATTTCGTTCTTGACTTTTACTGGCCAGCATACCATTTTCTAATATATACGACTCGGCGACTTAGGGTTAACTCGCAAGGGCAATTGCATGATAGAAATTACCAACGAAACAAGGGGAGCCGCATGGAAAACGACTGCAAAATCGTTCTGAACACCGGGCTGCGCGGGGTCACCATCGCCAATACACGGATCTGCGAGGTCGACGGGAAAAACGGCCGTCTGATCTACCGCGGGTACATGATCCAGGACTTGGCCCAGGCGAGCTATGAAGAAGTCGTGCACCTGCTGCTGCACGAGTATCTGCCGATGGCGGAAGAACTCCAGCCGTACCGCCTGAGGCTGGCCGCCGAGCGTGAGATGCCCACCCCGGTGATTGCGGCCCTCCGGACCTGCCCCCCCAAAGCGCTGCCGATGGACATCCTGCAGGCGGCCGTACCCATGCTCGCCAATTTCGACCCAGACATCGCGGATTCTTCGAGGGAAGCCGCCCTGCGGGTGGCCCACCGGCTGGTCGCCAAGTTTCCCACCATTATCGCCGCGTGGCACCGCATCCGCGGCGGTTTGGATCCGGTGGCGCCGTCGCCCGAGCTCGGTCACGCCGCCAATTTTCTTTATATGTTGAATGGCCGGGCTCCGGAAGAGACTGCGGTCCGGGCCATCGACACCGCACTCGTCCTGCACGCCGAGCATGCCTTCAATGCCTCCACGTTCGCCGCCCGCGAGGTGGCCTCCACCCAGGCGCACATGTATGCGGCGGTAGCCGCCGGCGTGGGTTCGCTGTCCGGAGCCCTGCACGGCGGGGCGAATGCCAAGGTCATGCAGATGTTGCTCAAGCTCGGCAGCCCCGACCACGTGGCGGATTTCGTCCATGCCGAGCTCGATGCGGGCCGAAAGATTTTCGGACTCGGCCATGCGGTCTACAACGTGGACGATCCCCGCGCCCACATCCTGGCGCCCATGTCCAAGGCCTTGGGCGAACGAACGGGCAACCCGCGCTGGTACGAAATGTCCACCCTCATCGAGAAGACCGCCAAGGAGATTTTCCGCCAGCGCAAGAATGCCGATATTCCCGTCAACGTTGATTTTTACAGTGCCTCACTGTACTACTACCTGGGCATTCCGGTGGACTTGTTCACCCCGGTGTTCGCCATTGCGCGCGTGGCCGGCTGGGCCGCGCATGTCATCGAAGAGCAGTTCGGCGGCGCAGCCTCCAAGCCCGTGCTTTACCGGCCGGAATCCGAATACGTCGGGGATTACTGCGGTCCGGAGGTGTGCGAATTCGTGCCGCTCGAAAAGCGCAGGAAGGGATAGCCAGGCCGCCCCGCCTGAAGCGCTCATCCAGGAGCTGCTCTCTAAACCCAAAAGGCAAAAGGCTGTGCTGAATCCGACTTTGCGGTTGTCGGGCACAAGCTGGAGTTTGTGGGCGTCTGCCCGGATTGCCGGCGCTGCTCGGAAGACGTCCTGAACGGTGTCGGGGAGCTCCCGCGAGACTGATCCTCTAGCGTTTTTCCGGGCGCGCCGTTCCGGCCTGCCGTTGACAAACCCCCGCCTGCGACCTAGTCTGACGCTTAATCCGTCCAGAAGGTAGACATCCATGAAAATCCTGGTTACCGGCGCGTCCGGGTTCATCGGCGCGCACCTGTGCGCTTCTTTACTGAGCCGCAATCATCAAGTGATCGGCTTGGGCCGCTCGGCAGCGAAAAGCAGGATCGTCCACCCGCGGTATCGATTCGTCGCGGCCGACACCACGCGCCCGGGTCCGTGGCAGCAGGATCTGAGCGAGCTCGACGCCGTGATCAACTTGGCCGGGAAATCGATTTTCGGGCGCTGGACGGAGGCCGTCAAAAACGAGATTCGTGAAAGCCGCATTCTGACCACCCGCCATGTGGCCCAGGGACTGGCGCCCGGCCAAGGGACGACGTTCATCAGCGCCTCCGGCGTGGGTTTCTACGGCAGCCGCGGCGACGACGTGCTCACGGAAGACGACCCGGCCGGCCAGGACTTTCTGGCCCGGCTTTCGGTGGATTGGGAGGGGGAAGCTCTCATCGCCGCCGAAAAGAGTGCCCGAGTGGTGTTGATGCGTTTGGGGGTTGTCCTGGGCGAGGGGGGCGGGGCGATGGCCCAGATGATCCCGGCCTTTAAATCCTTCGTGGGCGGGCCGATCGGAAACGGCCGCCAGTGGTTTCCCTGGATCCAGCTTGAGGATCTTACGGCCGCGGTGCATTTCCTGCTTGCACGTCCGGGCATTAGCGGACCGGTCAATCTCTGCGCGCCGAATCCGGTTCAAAACCGCGATCTTGCCGCAGCGCTCGGCAAGGCGCTGAGCCGCCCGGCTTTCATGCCCGCCCCGGCCTTCGTGATTCGTCTGGCTCTCGGGGAGTTCGCTCAGGTGCTGCTCGGCAGTCAGCGGGCGGTTCCGCAAAAGCTGCGGCAGCATAAATTTTCCTTTCGCTACCCGGACATCCAAGCCGCCGTGCAGGCGGTCATTCACCCTTCCGCGGTGTAACTCGGCCGCGGCATCAGCTGAGCAGGAATTTGGAATGACCCCTTTGGACGAAGTTAATGAATCGGCCCGGCAATTTCTCACACGTTTGTTCGAGCAGGCCGGCGGACAAACCTCCCAGCAGATATCCATGTATGATATCGGTCTGGAGTTGGGCTGGGAGCGGGAGGCCGCCTCGCAGACCGCTCAGGACCTGATGGCCGACGGCCTGGTGGAAATTCGAACCCTTTCGGGCGCAATCGGCCTGAGCCCCGCAGGGGCCGAGGCGGTGCGAGCGGTTCTCCATCCTGCAGGCTCGGCACCCGTCCTGCCCCGACTGGGATCCGGCCGCATTCTGGATCCGGCCGCCTGTAAGACCGTCGCGCAACTTTGCGACGGCCTCAAAGCCCAGGTCGGAAGCTTCGGCCTGGATTTCGACAGCCTCGCCGAGTTGGTGGCCGATCTCAAGACCGTTGCCGACCAGTTGGGTTCTCCCAAACCAAAGACCGCCGTCGTGCGTGAAGTCCTGCGTTCGATCGAGAGCACCTTGAAGCAATTTGCGGGGAACCCGCACCTGGCCGACATCCGTGCCCTGATCGAAGAATAAAATTGCTGTCCCTGGGGAGAAGGCATGCCCAAACCGGAAAAACAGCTCAAGTTCATATCCTGGAATGTCAACGGCCTGCGGGCGGCGATGAAGAAGAACTTCCTTGCATCGTTCAAAAACATGGACGCCGACGTGGTGGCCATCCAGGAGACCAAGCTCCAGGATTCTCAACTGGAGGACGACATGCGCCGCGTCCCGGCCTATGAGTCCTACTGGTCTCACTGCGAGGCCAAGAAGGGATACAGCGGGGTGGGAACCTACAGCCGGGTCGCGCCGGCCGGGGTGCGCGCCGGCATCGGCGCAAAGTGCTTCGACGCCGAGGGTCGCATCATCGAGATGGATTTCGGCAGCTTCCTGTTTTTCAATGTTTATTTCCCCAACGGCCAAATGAGTGCGGAGCGGCTGAAGTACAAGCTCGATTTTTACGAAGCTTTTTTCGATTACGCCGACGACTGCCGGAGACGCGGCAAGAGCCTCGTCATCTGCGGCGATTACAACACGGCCCACAACGAGATCGATCTGGCCAATCCCAAGGCCAACGAGAACACTTCCGGCTTCCTGAGAGTCGAGCGGGACTGGTTGGATCGCATCGTTTCCCGAGACTATGTCGACACCTTCCGCCATTTCCACCCCGGGGCCGTGAAGTATTCATGGTGGACCTACCGCTTCAAGGCGCGGGCGCGGAACATCGGCTGGCGCATCGACTATTTCTTCGTGACCAAAGACCTGATCGAAGCCGGCCGGGTCAAGGAGGCTTTCATCGACAACGACGTCCATGGGTCGGACCACTGCCCCATCGGGCTGGTGGTGGAACGATAGATGGAGCATCCGCGGATCGTGGCGCTGTACGGGAGCCCCCGGCGGCGCGGCAATACGGCCACCCTGCTCAAGCAGGCCGTGGCCGGCGCGCGCGACGCCGGGGCCCAGGTGGAAGAGATCGTGCTGCGGGACCTGAAACTGTCCGCCTGCCTGGAGATCTACAGCTGCAAGCAGGACGGCGAGTGCCGCATCCGGGACGATTTCCAGGGGGTTCGCGACCAGGTGCTGGCCTGTGACGGGTTGATGCTGGCCTCGCCGATCTTCTACTACGCGGTGAGTGCGCACACCAAGATCCTTATGGACCGGTTCCATTCGCTTTGGGTCAAAAAACGCTGGGTGGACAGGGGTCAGCATCCGGCGCCGGCCGTCCGGCGCAAGGGGCTTTTCATTTCGGCCGGGGCCACCCGCGGCAAGCGGCTGTTCGACGGCACGCTGCTCAGCGTGCGGTATTTCTTCGACACCCTCGATACGGACCTCTGGCAAGCGCTGCTCTACCGCGGGCTGGAACATCAGGGCGAGGCGCAGGCGCAGCCCGACTATTTGAACGAAACCTACCAGGCCGGCCGCAACCTTGCCGAAGCCCTCCGGGCGATGATGCGCGCATCCGCTGCCGGCCAATACCCATGAAGGAAGATATGCCGCTCAACTTCGAACCGATTTCGCTCGATCGACAGAAAGACTATCTGGAACGGCTCGCCCGCTGCCCCCAGGTCGCTTCGGACTACAGTTTTCTCAACCTCTGGGCGTGGGCCGAGGAATACGGACTGCTCTGGGCATGGGACGGGCCGCTGGTATGGCTCAAGCAGACCCGGCCCCGCGAGGCCTTCTGGGCCCCGATCGGTCCCTGGGAAAATGTTGAATGGGGCACGCATTCGATTTCAGCCGGTTTCGGCGGCAGAGTGTTCACCCGGGTGCCCGAGAAGCTGGCGGGGATCTGGCAGTCCCATTTTGAGCAACGCATCCGCGTGGTGCCGGAACGAGGCCAATGGGACTACCTCTATGCCGCCCGAGACCTGATCGAACTGCCGGGCAACCGCTTCCACAACAAGAAAAATCTCCTCAACCAGTTCGTGAAATCCTACGAGCACACCTACGTCGACTTCGGGCCCAAAGTGATCGAACAGGCTATGGCGATGCAGGAGGACTGGTGCACCTGGCGCGACTGCGAGTCCTCCGACCTCCTGGCCGCCGAAAACCATGCCATTCTGCGCGTGCTCGACCACTGGAATCGATTCGAATCCATCCTGGGCGGGGCGCTTTTCGTCGAGAACCTCATCGTGGCCTACACCCTGGCCGAGCCGTTGACCGCCGACACCCTGGTCATCCACTTTGAAAAAGGATGCCCGGCTTACAAAGGCGCCTATCAGGCCATCAACCAGATGTTCCTCGCCCATGCGGCCGACGGCTTCCAGTTCGTCAACCGTGAACAAGATCTAGACAACGAGGGCCTGCGCAAGGCCAAGCTTTCGTATAATCCTTGCGACTTTCTGCGAAAGTCGCAAGTGACCATTAACGGCTGAGCGCACCGCAGATTAGCAGGTCTATTCGCGCTCTTTCGATCTGGCGGTGCCATCTCCGGTTTCATGCAGGATAAAAAAAGAGGCGCGCCATGGGTGCAGACACGGTCAAAGAAAAAACTTGCAGAATCGAGGTCGAGGCGGCATCGAACTACCGCACCCGGCTTCCGGAGGTGGCCGAGGCCATCATCGCCAGCTGCGCCGAGCACGAGTGCCCCACGCACATCGACTACGATCCGATCCCTTCCCGGCAGGTGGTGGTGGAGATCATCGATCGGTTGCGGGAGTTGCTCTTTCCGGGATACTTCAGCCGGGAGAAGATCGACCCGGTCACCCTGCGCTACAGCCTGGGGCAGGCCACCACGGGGACGTTCGACCTTCTCTCCGAGCAGATCTGCCGCAGCATCCGTCACGACTGCCTGCGCTACGACCTGGCCTGCACGGACTGCGAAAACCGCGGGCATGACCTGGCGTTGAAGCTGCTGGAGGACATCCCCGGCATCCGGCGGGTTCTGGCGACCGACGTTCGGGCCACCTTTGACGGAGACCCCGCCGCCCGCAGCCACGACGAGATCATATTCAGCTACCCCGGGGTCTACGCGATGGCGGTCTACCGCGTGGCGCACCGCCTCTTCGAAGCGGGTGTGCCGCTGCTGCCGCGGATCATGACCGAGCATGCCCACAGCGTCACCGGCATCGACATCCACCCCGGGGCGGAAATCGGCGGCAGTTTCGTCATCGACCACGGAACCGGGGTGGTCATCGGCGAAACCACCCGGATCGGCCGCAACGTGAGGATCTATCAGGGAGTGACCCTGGGGGCGCTCTCGCTTCCCAAGGACGCCGGAAATCAGTACCGCGGCAAGAAGCGGCATCCCACCATCGAGGACGATGTCATCATTTACTCCGGCGCCACCATCCTGGGCGGGGACACCGTCATCGGTGCACGCTCGGTGATCGGCGGCAATGTCTGGATCACCGAATCCGTTCCGCCGGATACCCGGGTCGTTATGGAAGCCCCCCGCTTGATCTACAAGGCCCGCAACGGCGCGGCGCCGGGCCAAGGAGAGTTGAAACCATGAGATACTTCGCATCCATCGGCAGCACCATCGGGGCGACTCCCCTGGTGGAATTGAATCGCATCGCCGGCGGCCTGTCCGCGCAGATTCTTGCCAAGCTCGAATTTTTCAACCCGCTGGGCAGCGTCAAGGACCGCATCGCGGCTTCCATGATCGCGGCGGCGGAGCTTGAGGGCAGAATCACGCCCGAAACCCTCATCGTCGAACCGACCAGCGGCAACACCGGTATCGCACTCGCCTTCATCTGCGCAGCGAAGGGGTATCGCCTGTGTCTGACCATGCCCGAAACCATGAGTGTCGAGCGCCGCAAGCTGTTAGCCCATCTGGGCGCGCAGCTCGTCCTGACGCCGGGGCCGCAAGGCATGCAGGGGGCCATCGACAAAGCGCGCGAAATCCTGGCTGCCGAAAAAAACGCCTACTTGCCCGACCAGTTTGCCAATCCGGCCAATCCGCGCGTACATCGTGAGACGACCGCCGAGGAGATCTGGAGCGATACGGAAGGCCGGGCGGACATGCTCGTGGCGGGGGTGGGCACCGGCGGCACCATTACCGGCATCTCCCAGGTGATCAAGGCGCGCCGGCCGTCGTTCCGGACGATCGCCGTGGAGCCGGCCGGCTCGCCCGTGCTCTCCGGCGGCCAGAAGGGGCCGCACAAGATTCAGGGCATCGGCGCCGGCTTCGTCCCCGCAGTGCTGGACCGCTCGTTGCTGGATGAGATCATCCTCGTCACCAACGAGGCCGCTTTCGAGACCGCCCGGGACTTGGCCAAGATGGAAGGCATTCTGTGCGGCATCTCCTCGGGCGCCGCTACGTGGGCGGCGTTGCAAATCGCCAAGCGCCCCGAGTCCGCGGGCAAGATGATCGTGGTCATTCTCGCCAGCACGGGCGAGCGCTACATCTCAACGGAGCTCTTCCAATCCTGATGCGCGATTCCTCGAAGGAAAGTGAGTGTCAAGCGGACGCGAATACCCGGGCGGGCACGACGGAGACCAATCTGAACACCCCGGTAAGGAAACGGCTATATGTTGCAACTCAGCGGGTCGCCCAGAGATTTAAGCTTGGCGGTAGTGAGGGCTATGAACTCAAAAGCAAAGGGGGGGTGATCATGAAGCATCTTCAAAAGCTGTGCGTTGCGTTGTTTGCCCTTTTTGGGGCGCCCCAGATGGTCCAGGGCGTTGAACTGGGACAGGTTCCGCCGAAGGTGGAGCTGCAGGAAAATCTGGGGGGCCGCCTGGACGGAACCACCTGGCGCAGCGACGAACTCAAGGGCAAGGTCCATGTGCTGTTCTATGTCGACCCTGATGAAAAAGACACCAACAATGACGCCAGCGAGGCGTTGGACAAAGAGAAATTTCCGGCCGAAAAATTCCAGTCCGTGGCGATCATCAACATGGCCGCCACATGGTTGCCCAATTTTGCCATTTCCATGTCCATCGAGGACAAACAGAAGCGTTATCCCCGGACCATCTATGTGAGGGATTACAAGAAGCTGCTCGTGGATGCATGGAAAATCGCCGATGACAGCAGCGATATCCTCGCCTTCGACAAGCAGGGCAAGCTGATCTTCCGAAAAGACGGCAAGCTCAATACGGAGGATATCCAGAAGCTGATCAAATCAATCAAAGATAATCTATAGGCTGTTGCTTCTGCCGGCTGGAGCATCGAAGGGGCATTGAATTGAGACAGCCCAACCGACGTATGGGATGGCAATGCTCAATCGGCGCTTGACCCATGGTTCAGGTGACAACTATCTTGACACTCACCGTCTCTCGCGGCAGGATGTTGGCGGCCTCAAATCGAGGGCCTGCTCCCGAACCCCGGCAGCTTGAACTTCAGCGTCACCTCACCGGAGGCCGGGTCGACGTGCAGCATTCGGCCGTCCGTAGCGGAGGCCTCCAGCTTCCGGCCGGTGGCCATCTCCAACAGCCCCCCGATGAAGGCCATCCCTGAATTCAGAACCTCTTCCATCTTCTCGGGACCGACCGCCGGCTGAGCCGCGCTCACCAGGGCGGTTTCCGCCGGCTCCGGCTGAGCCGCTGCCGCGGCTTCCTCGGCGGTAATGTCGATGACCCGTTCATCCGCCGATTTCAGCGCCTCGGGATTCATAAAATGGGGGGTGTCCTCGGAAAGCTCCTCGGACGGCACCGCGGAGGGAGGCGGCGGCAGGGGTTCCATGGCGAGCATGCCGCGCAGTTGGTTGAGCAGCTCCGTGCGCTTTTCGCGCGTGAATTCGACCGTGTCGATGCCGCCGTCGAAAACCCCCGTGAACAGATCGGTCTTTAGCTGCAATCCGGCCAGGATCTTCTCCTCGATGCTGTTCTTGGTGATCAGGTTGACGACATTGATGCAGCGGCTCTTCTGGCCGATACGGTTCACGCGGCCGATGCGCTGCCTCACCTTGGCCGGGTTCCAGGGCAGCTCGAAGTTGACCACGCAGTCCGCCGCCTGCAAGTTCAGGCCGGTGCCGCCGGCATCGGTCGACAAGAACACCCGGCATTTGGGGTTGGTGCTGAATTCGTCGATCAGCGCCTGCCGCTTTTTGACTTCGATCTTTCCGGACAGCTCCACGAACCCGATCCCGGCCTCGGACAGGTAGCGCCCGATCAGGTAGGTCATGGTCGTCCACTCGCTGAAGATCACCATCTTGCGGCCGCTCTGCACCACCATTTCGTCGATGATCCCCTCGAGCTCCTGGAGCTTGGGGGAGATATGGGTCTTGCGATCGACCAGGTAGATGGAATCGCAGACCATGCGCATGCGCACGAGCAACTCCTGGATGCGTCGCAGGTCGATGGGCGTCAGGTACTTCTTGTTCAGGATCGGGATCAGGGCCTGCAGGTAGCCGGTATGGATCTTCTGCTGCTGGTGGTGCAGGTCCAAGTAGTAGTTGTTGATCAGCTCCCGCGGCAGCTCGCGCAGCACCTCTTCCTTGCGGCGGCGGATCACGAGGGGTTTGAGCTGCGCATGCAGTCGGTCGAGGTTGCGATAGCCGAGGATCTTGCCCTTCTTGAGGCGGCTGAGCATGAAATGCTCGGCCGCGAAGCGCCATAGCGGCGACAGCAGGTGCGGATCCAGGAACTGGGCGATCGAATAGACGTCCTCCAGCCGGTTTTCAAGCGGAGTGCCGGTCAGCACGACGGAGTGCCGCCGCGGAATGGATTTGACCGCCTCGGCGGTTTTGGTGGAAAAATTCTTGATGCGCTGGGCTTCGTCCAGAATCACCAGGTCCGGCTTGAAACGGCCCAGCAGCATGACGTCGCGCAGCACGGCCTCGTAATTGGTGATTTTGAAATAGCTGCCATTTCCGTTGTATATGGCCCGGCGCTGCATCGGCCCGCCTTCGACGATTTCAGCCGTCTCATCCGAGAAGCGCTCGATCTCGCGCTTCCACTGCTCCTTCAAGGACGCCGGGGTGATCACCAGGACCTTCTCGAAGCCGAACGCCTCTTTCTTCGAAATGGCCAAGGCAATGGCCTGAAGCGTCTTGCCAAGCCCCATTTCGTCCCCGATCAGCGCGGCGCGTTTGAAAAGCGCGAATTGGACGCCTTCTGCTTGATAGGGATATAGCCGCGCTTTCAATTTAACCGGCGGCAGCGGGATTTCGCGGGCCAGATCCTCCAGCTGCTTGTCCTGCAGCAGCAGCTCCAGACGGCCCATGACCGTCGAGCTGACGCGCACGGATTTGAAAGCCTTCAGCTCGTCCAGGAGCGGAACGAAGGCTGCGAGAGTGGCCTTTTTGAACAAGCCCTGTTCATCGAAATGCTTCGCCAGCAGCTCGCCGAGCCCGTTACTGCCTGCCGTGCGGCGCTCGCAGAAAAGCCTGGGCCGGTCGTGCATCGAATCCCAGTAGATGTCGAAAAACGGGAACCTTTCTTTGGATAACCTTTTTCTGAAGTCGCGCTTCCGCCGCAGGTACGCCGCCAAATAGATGATATGCTTGCAGGTTCCCAGCCGGTTTCCGGCATAGTCCGGGCAGCTGCAATGTCCCCGGCCTTCCGCCGGATCGTGCAAGGTGACCACGTATTGCCGGCCGATATCGGTTTGCAGCAAGTGCCGGCCCTTGTACATCTCACCTTCAATCACCTTGAACTTCTCGTTTTGGGCGCGTTTCTGGCGGTCTTCCAGCGCCTGGCTCCGGATCTCGTCTTCGCTCAGGCAGGCCTCCTTCCCGTCGGCATCCGTCGGCTGGCTTTCGACGGCCGGCTTCCAGCTCCGGACGATGTCCCGCACGTCCAGCAGGGCCGCCACCGCATGCTTGCAGCCGTTGCCGGGGTACGGGCAACTGCAGGAGACATCGATGCGGTCTTCGGCGAGCCGGACCCGGGTGGTGTAATCGCCGTAGCTGCCGTCCACGGCATAGATGAAAGTGCCCTGGTTCGAGTCCGATTCTTTGAGGACGAAGGCGCCGTTTTGATAGATGCCGAGCCCGCGCTCATAGATCACGGCGGAATCGGCGAAGTTCTTTTTAATCGTTTCTGCGGTCAAGGGCGGCATCATGCAATTGCTCCTATCATTGATGGTTTTCAAGTTCTTGTGGCAGCAGATGGCGATTCCGTGATGGGACCCTCGCGGCTCTTGGGATTCGAGGGTTACCATAA
>CAZNAX010000082.1:0-13185 GCA_964570965.1 uncultured Desulfatibacillum sp. | reverse complement strand
CCCAGCGGATGGTCATGCGGTGGTAGGTTGCGGCCTCCTGGTCCTCCACCCACTCCGGAACCGTCCACTTTTTTTCTTCGTGCTGCCCGAGACAAAAATCGGGCGGCCGAAAAAAGAAGACCGGTTCGTCTTCATCGGTTTCGGCATCGTGCCGCAGCCCCTGCTCCAAGGGAAAGGTTCGGCAGGTGTCGGGGCGGTCGGCATACACCCCGCAGCCCTCGGGATTTAAAAACGGGCAGGTCTTTTCCAGGTTCGCCGCCATGCGCAGCAGCACATCCGGGAAGTGGCTCCCGGACCGCAGCACCGTATCCACATGGCGGTCGAGAAACTCGTCCGAGGAAATTCCAAGACATTGCTTCAGGCGAATGACATCGTAGGGATAGAGAAACAGGTTCAGGTTGCGGCAGCAGCGGTTGAAGCAGCCGATCTCGGGATGGCAGCGGAACCCAAAGGATTCTCCCTCCCGAATGCGAAGGCCCGGCAGCCGATCGAGGCTTTCCGGATCCACCTCTTTCACGGAAGCGCCCCATCGTCCAGAAGCATCTCGGCAATCGTCATCCGGATCTTCCGGTGCCGGCCCAGAATCTGCTGGAACTCGGATTCGAGGTGCGCCAACTCGCTATAAAGCGGCGTGCGATCGAAGGGATGATAGACGGCTCGGCCGCAACGCCGGTGGAACTCGGCACAGCCCGGCCCGAGTTGGGGTGCACGCCCCGGCGGGTGCAGCTCATGCGGGATCCCGTGCAGCCGGCAAATCATCGGCCGGCGGGCATAAAGCGCGCAGCGGCCCGCCTCGTTGAGGGGACACATGGGCTTCGCGTCCGTTCCGGCGGCCAGGTCCCGGATGCGCTGTTCGACGACCGCTGAGGCGTTTTCCCGAATTTGTGCCTTCCGCTCGTCCGGCAACTGGTTGAAGCCCTCCCGCAGGCCGAGATATTCGAGCAGCGTATGGTGGTGAAACCGCGTGCGGCAGCAGTTCTCCTCGCAGCCATCGCAGACGAAACCGTAAGCGGCGGCGGCCTGCCCGTAGGCCGCGTCCATGGCGGCGTATACCCGCTTCAGCCGTTCTATAAACGACGCCCGCCGGACCGGATCCATCAGTTGACCTTCTGGGTGAAGGGCGACGGGAAAAACAGTTGGGCGTAAAGATTCATGGCGTAGCGGTCGGTCATGCTTGCGATAAAATCGCACACCAGGCGCTCCCGCGGCTCTCCCGTAGGGTTGCCGCGGCCCATCTGCAGGTCGGCCAGTCCCTGGCGCAGCATGTCCTCGTGCGCAAGAAAATGCGAGTAAAGCTCGGAGAGAATTTTTTTGGACTTTTCGAAATCCTGCTGGACCCGCAGTGAACGGTAGACGTTCTCGAACATGAACTGTCGCAGCTCGAGCAAGGCCTCGCGCACTTCGTGGCTGGGCCTGAGGCGGAACACGCCGTCTTCGGCCCTGGAAGAAGAGATAAGATCCTTGATCATGGTGGTCGCCCGTTCGGAATGCGTCTTGCCAAGCAAGCGACTGCAGGATTCCGGTACCTGCTCCGGCCGAACGACCCCACTTCGGACGGCGTCGTCCAAATCGTGGTTCAAGTAGGCCATGAAATCCGCGATCCGGACCACCCGGCCTTCGTGGGTGCAGGCCAGTTCTTCGGGGTCGTCGGGCAGGACTTTGCCGTACCCCTTGGAGTGTTTGAGGATGCCGTCGCGCACCTCGTGGGTCAGGTTGAGGCCCTGACCGCCGTTTTCCAACACGTCGACCACGCGGATGCTCTGCTCGCTGTGGGTGAAATCCGGAGAGTAGATCTCCTTCAACACCGTCTCGCCGCTGTGGCCAAATGGGGTGTGGCCGAGATCGTGCCCAAGCGCAATGGCTTCGGTGAGGTCCTCGTTGAGATAAAGCGCGCGGGCAATGGCCCGCGCGATCTGGGCCACCTCCAGGGTGTGAGTCAGACGCGTGCGGTAATCATCGATCATGGGTGCCAGGAACACCTGGGTCTTGTGCTTGAGGCGGCGGAAGGCGTTGCAATAGACGATCCGGTCCCGATCGAGCTGAAAAGCGGTTCGCACCGCGCAGGGCTTTTCAGCCGTCGCCCGGCCTCTGGAATGTGAGCTGGGGCAGGCGAAAGGCGACATGAAGGACCGTTCGCGTTTTTCGAATTCCTCCCGAATCGATAGGGTCATTTTTGGATGGCTCTCGCTGGACCAGCATCGTCGTGTTGAAATTTGGCAAATTGTAGACGCCTCGTTTCATTTTGTAAAGACCCACAATGATCGATCCGGAAAGACCTATCGAACCGGAGGCCATCCCGTCCGTCTGGGGGGACGCGGCCGAACGTCACGGCCACGAGCGGGCACTCTCCCGTTGCCTGTCGCGCAGCCATGATATAATATTCGGCATGAGCGGCCATCATCTGATTCTTGGAAGGCTTTCGGATTTTCTGACCGGCGAGGTCCTTGACGACACGCTCGACGAACGCTACCGTCAGAAAATCGCCCGATGGCTGGTGGAGCAAAAACACTACGACCCGCAAGAAATTGAGCCGCGCCGGGATTTGCTGCTGCAGGCCGATCATCGACGCGCCGTAATCAAGATCGACTTTGCGGTTCGGGTGGCCGGCCGGGTCGGAATGGTCATCCGCTTCGGGCCGGGTTCGCTGGTGTCGCGAGAGCGCCCGGCGCTGGCCGTATCCCGGCTGTTGGAGGCTTATCAGATCCCGATCGCCGTCGTCACCAACGGCGAAGACGCCGAGGTTCTGGCGGCCGGGTCCGGAAAGATCCTGGGCCGCGGGCTGGAAGCCATCCCGTCGCGGTCGGAGCTGCTCGACGCAATGGAGGCCCACCCGTTTGAAAGCATTGCACCGCAGCGCGCGCTCATGGAAGCCCGCGTCGCCTACTGCTACGAGGTTGACGGCGCATGCCCGTGCGATGATACCATATGCCGGCTTTCCTAAATGGGGAAGCCGGAAGGAGGAAGTCGGAAATGATCTCGCGCCCTGATCGCTTTGCAATTGGGCTTCCGACTTCCCGAATTGGCCTGAGAATGGATGACGACCGCTTCATGGGAGAGGCACTCAAGGAGGCCCGCAAGGCTCTCTCGCGAGGGAATTTCCCGGTGGGCTGCGTCCTGGTATATCGGGACCGTGTGGTCGCCCGCGGCCGCCGAAAGGGCACGGCCGGCGGCGGCGGCAACGAGCTGGACCATGCCGAGATCGTCGCTCTCAGACGGCTCGTTGAGATGAGGCAGAGGATGGAGTCTGCCGCCATCACCGCCTTCTGTACCATGGAACCTTGCTTGATGTGCTTCAGCGCCCTGATGCTGCACGGCATCGGCGCGATCGTCTACGCGTATGAAGACGCAATGGGCGGAGGAACCGCCTGCCCACGTACGGGGCTGAATCCGCTTTATCGGGACAGCCGCATCGTGGTTCGCGGTGGCATCCGACGTGAAGAAAGTTTGGCGTTGTTCAAGGCTTTTTTTTCCGATCCGACCAACCGCTACTGGAACGGCAGCCACCTTGCGGCATATACCTTGAAGCAATAACGCCCCCCAACCGGAGGTTTTTTTGGGATTTAGGTTGCATTTTCTTCTTGCATTTCTTAACGTTGTCGATTAATGAGAAAATGTTTAATCGATGAGATCCTCGTGACCGGAGGCGCGCATTGCTGCCGGAAGGCATGAGGCTGATTGGGCAGCCGGACTTCCGGCCGAACCATTGAACTGGGAGGTGACGGATAGTACTCACATCGCGATCAATGCGGCCAACGCGCTCAGCAGACCGTACCAATGTCAACCAGGAAATACGGGCCAGGCAGGTTCGGGTGATCGGCCCGGAGGGCAGTCAAATCGGGGTTATTCCCATCGAACAGGCCTTGGCCGCGGCTGCGGAATTCGGTCTGGATCTCGTGGAAGTATCGCCCAACGCGGACCCGCCGGTATGCAAGATCATGGACTACGGGCGGTACCGTTATGAGCAGACCAAGAAAAAGCACGAAGCCAAGAAGAAACAGGCCTCCTTCAAGCTCAAGGAGATCAAGGTCCGGCCCAAAACCGGCGAGCACGATCTTCAGGTGAAAATCGGACGAATCAAGGAGTTCATCGGCAAGAAGGACAAGGTCAAAGTAACCGTGATGTTCCGGGGACGCGAAATCGCACTTTCAAGAATGGGGATGGAGTTGCTGGAAAAAATCGCCGCGGCCGCCCAGGACATTGCCGCGGTCGAGCAGAGCCCGAAGTTCGACAACCGCACCCTTTTCATGGTCTTGACGCCGAAATCATGATTCGTAACCGCTCGGTCGGCCGATAGAGGTGGCACATGTAGCTCGTTGAGCTCCGATCGATACTGACTTATATCGGGTGGCGTGGGCTGAGGGTAATGTTGCTCGCGCCATCTGTTTTGGTTGGCCGAAAAGCCGACAAGGCACATTCATAAAGGAGATCCGCCAATGCCGAAGATCAAAACCAACCGTGCCGCCGCCAAGCGGTTCAAGAAGACCGGAACGGGGAAAATGGTCTACCATAAATCGTTTGGCAGCCACATCCTGAGCACGAAGTCGCGCAAGCGCAAACGGGCTTTGAGAAAAAGCCCGCTGATTCACAAGAGCAACATGCGGGCCGTCAAGCTCTTGCTCCCCAACGGGTGATACGGCTGACGCGCATAACGGTTTTTCACTGCCGGGCTGCCGATAGCCGACTTTGCGGAAAGCGTGCCCCATTGGATCGACAAAGTTCAAATACGTTTTAATGATTTTCAAAAACGATTAGAGGTAAAATACCATGCGTGTAAAACGTGGATTCAAGGCTAGACATCGCCGCCAGAAGGTGCTCAAACTCGCGCGGGGCTTCCGTGGCGGGCGCAGTAAACTTTTTCGAACGGCGGCCGGCACCCTGGACCGGGCCCTGCGCTACGCCTACCGGGACCGCAAGGCGCGCAAACGTGATTTCCGCGCGCTGTGGATCACGCGCATCAATGCTGCTGCGCGCATCAACGACCTTTCCTACAGCAAATTCATGCACGGCTTGAAACAGGCCAACATTGCGCTGGACCGCAAAGTTCTGGCCGAACTGGCGGTCTCGGATCCTGCTGGATTCGCTCGAATCGCCAAATTGGCTACCCAGCCGGCCTAGCCTGAAAGACTCCGCTGCTGCCGATTTCGCAGCAGTGACCGGCGATTTTAGGAGCGAAGCGCATTCCGCTTGGAGTATTGGGGAATTGAATCTGGACCAAGTGTATTCGGAAGCACGGCGCGAACTGGAGACGGCTGCCGGAGATTTGCAGAAAATTCAGGCGTTGCACGTCCATTATCTCGGGCGCAGGGGCGTTCTCACCCAATTCCTGAGATCCATCGCCGGTCTACCGTCTGAGCAACGCCCGGCCGCCGGCCAAAAAGCCAACGAAATCAAACAGAAGCTGAGTGCGGACATCGCCGCAACCATCGAAGCGATTGAGAGAAGCGGCGGGCTTGCCGTCGATGACCGGATCGACGTATCGCTGCCCGGAAGAACCGAGGCGTGGGGCGCCTTGCACCCCATCAGCCGGATCAGCGCAGAAATCTGCAGCATTTTCTCCAAAATGGGATTCGACATCGTCGAGGGACCGGAGGTCGAGAAGGATTATTATAATTTCGAAGCCCTGAACATCCCTAAGAACCACCCTGCCCGGGACATGCAGGACACCTTTTTTGTATCCGCCGACGTCGTCCTGCGCACCCATACATCCCCGCTTCAAATCCGGACCATGGAGCGTCAGGCTCCGCCGGTCAGGGTCATTGCCCCGGGGAAGGTGTTTCGCTGCGATTCGGACCAGACCCACACACCCATGTTCCATCAAGTCGAGGGTCTGTTGGTGGACGAAAATGTCTCCTTTGGAGACTTAAAGGGCACGCTCACCACCTTCGTGCATCAGATGTTCGATGCGCAGACCCGACTGCGCTTCCGCCCCAGCTTCTTCCCCTTCACCGAACCCAGCGCCGAAGTGGATATCCTTTGTGTGATCTGCCGGGGCCGGGGCTGCCGTGTTTGCAAGCAAACGGGCTGGCTGGAAATTCTCGGTTCGGGCATGGTGCATCCGGCCGTTTTCGAAAATGTCGGTTACGACACCGGCCGCTACACCGGCTTCGCCTTCGGAATGGGGGTGGAGCGAGTCGCCATGTTAAAATACGGAATAGACGATTTACGCAAGTTCTTCGAAAACGATCTGCGCTTCCTGAGCCAATTCTGAGAGGACTGGTGTTTGGTTTTTAGTGTTGGGTGTTGAGGAACCGACCGCTATCCACCTAACCTTCCCAACCACCGATTTCCAAACACGAAACACTAAACACTCATCAACTATCCATCATGAAAGCAAGCTTGAGCTGGCTGAAGGAGTATACTCCGGTCAAACGGAGCGCCGATGATTTGGCGGAGGCCTTGACCCTGGTCGGACTGGCCGTCGATGCCGTGGTCGATCGCTACCGGTTCCTCGATACGGTACGGGTCGGCCGCGTTCTGGCCGTGGCGGCCCACCCCGCCGCCGACCGGCTCACGGTCTGTCAGGTCGACACGGGCCGAGGCATCATCCCGGTGGTCTGCGGTGCGCCGAATGTCGCGGCCGGCATCCTGGCACCCGTGGCCCTGCCGGGAACCAGTATGCCGAATGGAACGGTGCTCGAAGCCGGGCTCATTCGGGGCCAGCGCTCCGCGGGGA
Organism: uncultured Desulfatibacillum sp.; assembly: GCA_964570965.1. Lineage (GTDB taxonomy): Bacteria > Desulfobacterota > Desulfobacteria > Desulfobacterales > SpSt-501 > SpSt-501. Next base: position 6,512 of record CAZNAX010000082.1, on the reverse strand, counting down.
TGCTCTGCAGCGCCGCGGAGCTAACCCTGGGCGTGGACGCTGCCGGCATCATGGTCTTGAAGAAAAGCCTGCCCATCGGGGCCGCCCTGAACGCCGCCCTGGGACTCACGGACCCCGTCCTGGAAATCGACCTCACCCCGAACCGCGCCGACTGCCTGAGCATGATCGGAGTGGCGCGGGAGGCGGCCGCCATTCAGGGCACCCGACTCACCCTGCCGCGCGCGAACCTGGCGGACGAGAACGACCACATCCGGCGCCTGACATCGGTGGCCATTGAAGCGCCGGATCACTGCCCGCGATACGTCGCCCGCGTGTTGGAGGGCGTGGTCGTGAAGCCATCACCTTTCTGGCTTCAGGACCGGCTGCTGTCGGTGGGGCTCCGGCCGATCAACAACATTGTGGACGTTACCAACTTCGTCATGCTGGAATCCGGCCAACCCCTGCACGCGTTTGATTTGGACTGTCTGGCGGAAAACCGCATCGTCGTGCGCACCGCGAATCCAGGGGAAACGTTCGTCACCCTGGATCAAAAAGAGCGCGTGCTTGACCGCGAAATGTTGATGATCTGCGACGGCGCCAAACCGGTGGCGATCGCCGGCGTGATGGGAGGGCTCAATTCGGAGATCCGCCCGGATACCCGGCGGGTCCTCATCGAAAGCGCCTGCTTCGAGCCGTTGAGCGTCCGCAAGACATCCAAAAAACTGGGGTTGGGCACGGATGCCTCGCGACGCTTCGAAAGAGGGGTGGACCCGGCCGGCACCGTTCAGGCGGCCGACCGGGCGGCCGCCCTGATGGCGGAGGTGAGCGGCGGGCATGTGATCGGCGGGTTAATCGACGCCCACCCGCGGCCCTGGATGCCCAAAACCATCGCACTCAGCGTCCCGCGCACGCACCAGCTCCTCGGCATCCGGGTATCCAAACGTAAAATTGCCCGAATGCTCTCTACGATCGGATTTCAGGCCGAATCCGCATCCCGCAAAAACGAGCTGCAAATCACGGTACCCTCCTTCCGCGTCGACGTGTCGCGGCCGGAGGACCTCATCGAGGAAGTGGCGCGCCTGTCGGGCTTCGATACCATTCCGACCACCTTCCCCCGCTTGCCGGCCGGCGACCGGCCACCCGCCGGTCGAGTGGAACTGCGCCAGCACATTAAAACCGTTTTGAACAGCTTCGGCTTCACGGAAGTGATCACCTACAGCTTCATCCACGGCCGGTCCTGCGACCGGCTCATGCTCCCGGCCGATGACCCGCGGCGGCAGACCGTAGCGGTACTCAACCCCTTGGCCGAGGACCAGGCTGTCATGCGTTCCTCGCTCGTCCCCGGGCTTCTGGAAACGCTGCGGTTCAATCTCGCCCAGCAGACCCGACGCTTGAAGATCTTCGAAATCGGCAAGGTCTACCTGCAAGGCGCCGGCGCCGACCTGCCCGAGGAGCCGGAAATGATCGCCGGTCTGTGGAGCGGCTCGCGCGATCCGTTGTCCTGGCACGCCAAGGACACTCCGTGCGATTTTTACGACCTCAAGGGTGCGGTCGAGGGGCTGCTCGACGCCCTCAACCTGCCGGCCGTCGAGGTGACCCGGACGCCGGATGCTCAATGTTTTTACACCCGCCCGGGCTATTCCGGCCGCATCCTAGCGGGTGGCCGTGAGATCGGACTCATCGGTGAATTGCACCCCGGAGTCCGCGCCGCCGTTGATCTCAAGCAGACCGCCTTCGTGTTCGAGGCTGAGCTGGATTCAATCGAAGCGCTGCTCTCCAAAACCCGCTACCGGATGCAGGCAACGAAGTTCCCGGCGGTGGCCCGCGACATCACGCTCATCGTCGACCGCTCCCTGGAGGCCCAAGCGATCCTCAATGACGTCACCGCTATGAATTTGGACCGGCTGGAGAGCGTTCAGCTTTTCGATGTGTTTTCCGGCGAGCCGATCGCGCCGGATAAGCGCAGCCTGTCGTTCCGGATGACCTATCGCTCGCCAGAAAAAACGCTGGAGGACAACGAGGTCAATGCGTTGCACCAATTATTAACCGAGCGCCTTCTGGGCGATTTCCAGGCGACGCTTCCCGGCAGATAACGAAGAAGGGAGCTGCCTCCGGGCGCGGCCAAGGGGCGTGGCGGATGCTGCCTTTACCCCGTCGCTCTCCGAGCCCATGCGTGCCGCGCAAGCGGGAGGCCTTCGGAGGGAAGACAATCCATGAAAGGACGTCCCCCGCCAAACGTTACGCCCGTCCCGGACAAGCTGTATTTTAAAATCGGCGAAGTCAGCAAGATCGCGGGCGTTCCGACCCACGTCCTGCGGTTTTGGGAGACCGAGTTTCCGCGGATCAACCCCCGGCGGACCGACTCAGGCCAGCGCCTGTATACCCGCAAAGAAGTTGAACTGGTCCTCGAAATCAAGACCCTCCTCTACCAGCGTCGCTTCACGATCGACGGCGCTCGTCAGCACCTGCGGCTGCGTTCCGGAGACGAACCGTCCGATGCGCGGCAATTGCTAGATGAAATTCGGACCGAGCTGGATCGGTTGCGCCGCCTGCTCGACTGACGCCGACTGATCGGTAAGGATCAAATCACCGAGATTGCTACCGAAAATATATTGACAAGGATTTTTCTTTAGCGTAAAGGATATGACTTGGATGAGCGGGCATAGCTCAGCTGGTAGAGTACAAGCTTCCCAAGCTTGGTGTCGCGAGTTCGAATCTCGTTGCCCGCTCCATTCAAGCCTTTTCCGTTTTGCTCGGCAGGTTGAGGTAGGGCGTTATGTGACGTGGAATGGAAGCAGCCATGATCCTTTTATGAGCGAATAACCCATTCAGCTCCACCGCAGAGGTTCTACCTGAACATGAGGAAACGGGCTTACAGCCCGTTTTTTATTTGCTTGGAAAGTGGAGGATTCCGGCTGTGGGCAAGCGCGATGCCATCGCTGCGAAGAAGAAGGCGGAAGATTCGCATCCGCGGGTCGCCCCGGTTGCGGAAGAGGTCGTCCTGGCCCAGGCCCGGCCCCTGGCCGAGGGCCTGTGTCACGCCGAGGGCGTGGAGTTGATCCAGTTGCAATATCATCGCGAGCGCGGCGGACGCATCCTGCGGCTGATCATCGATCGGCCGGGAGGGGTAACGCTGGAAGACTGCGCATCGATCAGCCGCGAATTGGGAGATCTGTTGGATGTGCATCTGCCAGACCTCGGACCGTATCATTTGGAAGTATCATCGCCCGGGCCGAACCGTCCTTTGGAACGCGCAGAGGATTTTGAACGCTTCCGTGGGCAACGGGCCAAAATTCGGACGCGCAGCGCGATCGACGGTCAGAAAAATTTCAGCGGGATTTTAGATGGCCTGTGCGGTCGAACGATCCGGATAAACACTGGCCGTTCCACGGTCGCCATTCCGATCGATACCATTTCGAAAGCGCACTTGATGGAATCGTAGATCCCGCTGCGAAACCATCCCAATTCGACAACCAGATGGAGAAGCCCCATGTTGATTTCGGAAATCAAACGGGTCATCGAGCAGGTCAGCCGTGACAAGGGCATTGACCGGCATATCCTCATCAAGGCGCTGGAAGAAGCCTTAAAATCCGCCGCCCGCAAAAAATACGGTCCCAAAGTCGATATCGAGGTCCAGTACAGCGAGGAAAGCGGCGAACTGGAGGTTTTTCAGTTCAAAGAAGTGGCCGAGATGGTCGAAGAGCCCATGCTCCAAATCAGCCTCGAAGAGGGCCGCCAACTCGATCCGGAATGCGAGCTCGGAGACAGCCTCGGCACGAAGATGGACACCAACACCTTTGGACGCATCGCCGCTCAGTCCGCCAAGCAGGTCATCATCCAGAAGCTCAAGGATGCGGAGAAGGATGCGGTCTACACGAGCTACAGTGAACGCAGGGGCGAAATCATCAACGGCATCGTCCAGCGCATCGACCGGGGGGACATCATCGTCAACCTCGGCCAAACCGAGGGCGTTCTGCCGATCCGCGAACAAGTTCCCAAAGAAAGCTATCGCCGGGGAGACCGCATCCGTGCGCTGATATTAGAAGTGCTGCACGAGTCCCGGGGGCCCCAGGTCGTGCTGTCGCGAACCCATCCTAATTTTCTGATCACACTGTTCCGCACGGAGGTGCCGGAAATCAGCGAGGGGATCGTTTCCATCATGGGCGCCTCCCGCGAACCCGGGGTGCGTGCCAAGATCGCCGTGGCCTCCAACAATTCGGACATCGACCCCGTGGGCGCCTGCGTGGGCATGAAAGGCAGCCGGGTGCAGAACGTGGTTCAGGAACTGCGCGGCGAGAAAATCGACATTATCCCATGGCATATCGACCCCGCAAAATTCGTTTGCAGCTCGTTGGCACCGGCGGAGATCTCGCGCGTGATCATCGATGAGGACAATCGCTCCATGGAAGTCATTGTTCCCGACGAGTTCCTTTCCATCGCCATCGGCAAGAAAGGGCAGAATGTCCGGCTGGCCTCCAAATTATCCGGATGGCATCTCGATGTGAAGAGCGAGAGCGCTTACAATCAGGCCATGCAAAGCGGCTACAACTCGTTGATGGCGCTTCCCGGGGTGGGCATCAGCCTGGCGGATGCGCTCTACGAAAAGGGGTTCTATTCCGCCGAAGAGATCGCCAAGGCGACCCGCGAGGAGCTTCTGCAGATTCGAGGGGTGGATGAAGCTATGGCCGACAGTCTGATCGAGGCGGCCCAGGCGGCTGTCGAGCAAGCCGAGGCGGCCGAACTGGAGCCCGAAGGCAGCGGAGCGGCACCTCAGCACGAGGAGCCGGACCATGCGGAGCACGACGCGGGCGACCGTCCGGCGGCGGACCCGGCCGCCTCCAGCACAGAAGACCCCACGGATGGACCGGCCAAGGAGGCCTAAACGGCGCAGTGGAGGCCGGGCGGGCGTGAAAGCGAAGGGTGAGGGGGAGTCATGTCAAAAATTCGGGTCTACGAATTGGCCAGAGAGTTGAATCTGACCAACAAAGTGCTGATGGACAAGCTACAGGGGCTCGGAATCGCAGTCGGCAGCCACATGAGTTCTCTGGATGACGACGCGGTCCAACGCGCCAAGGCCGTCATTTTTGGAAAAAAAGAGACCGGCCTGGAGCAAACACGGGTTAAACCGACGGTCATACGGCGGCGGCGCAAGGTCTCCGAAACTCCGGAAGAGCCGGTGGCCGAGGACGCCCCTGAGGTTCTGCCGGAAACGGAAGCTCCGACGCCGCCCGCCGATGAAACCATCCCGGGGTCGGCCGCCGATGTTCCCATGACAGAGGAAATCGAAAGTCCGGCGCTCGCGGAGGATGGGGTCGAACCGGCCGCCGAGACGCCCGGCCCCGTGGCGCTGGATGCCGCCGCGCCGGCCGCCGCGCCGGACGAACGCCTCAAGAAAACCGTAAAGAAGCTCAAGCGGGACGAGCCGGCCAAAATCATCAAGCTGCCCGTGGCACCCGCGGAGCGGCCGGCCGAAAGAGCCAAGATAACACCGCCCAGCCCGGAACGCTTCGCCCGAACGCCAGCGCGCCCGGTGCCGGCCGGGGAGGCCGCTCCGCCTCCCACCGACACCGAAACCAAGGACGCCAAGCGCAAGAAAAAGAAGGTCAAGGCCGAGGACGCCGAGACCGAGAAAAAATTCATCAAGAAGAAAATCTCCTTCCGCACCAAGGCCGTGATCGAAGCCGAGGACCTCTATGACGACCAGCGCGGCCGCAAGCCTCGCAAGGGCGCCAAGGGAAAGAAAGAGCTGGTCGCTCAAAAGCCGCAGTTCACCGTCGCCAAGGCGATCAAACGGCGCATCAAGATCGACGACACGATTATCCTTTCCGATTTCGCCAAACGCCTGGGAGTCAAGGCCGGGGAAATCATCAAAACCCTCATGGGGATGGGGACATTGGCCACGGTCAACGAATCCGTCGATTTCGAGACAGCGGTGCTGGTCGCCGCGGAGTTCAACTACGAAGTCGAGCGCGCCGCGTTTGAGGAGGACAACATATTGAAGCCGGTCGCAGACGAACCCGAGACACTTGCCCACCGTGCGCCGGTGGTCACCATCATGGGGCACGTCGACCATGGGAAAACCTCCCTGCTGGACGTCATCCGCAAGACCCGCATCACGGAAACCGAAGCCGGCGGAATCACCCAACACATCGGTGCCTACCACGTCGCCACCGAACGCGGGGCCATTGCCTTCCTGGACACGCCCGGCCATGAGGCCTTCACGGCCATGCGCGCCCGTGGGGCCAAAGTCACGGACATCGTGGTGCTGGTGGTCGCCGCCGACGACGGCGTCATGCCGCAAACCGTGGAAGCGATCAACCACGCCCGTGCCGCCGGCGTTCCCATCATTGTCGCCGTCAACAAAATCGACAAGCCTGGAGCCGACCCGGACCGGGTCAAGCGCGCACTCATCGAAAGAGGCCTGACGCCCGAGGAATGGGGCGGAGATACCATCTTCGTCAATGTGTCGGCCAAGCAGGCCACCGGCATCGACCAGCTGCTGGAGATGATTCTGCTGCAGGCCGAGGTCATGG
>CAZNAX010000081.1:0-13310 GCA_964570965.1 uncultured Desulfatibacillum sp. | reverse complement strand
TTCAACAAATCGCACAGCGCCGCCTACGCGCTCATCGCCTATCAGACCGCTTACCTGAAAGCGCACTTTCCGGTGGAGTTCCTGGCGGCGCTGCTCACGAGCGAAATGGGCTCCATCGACAACATTGTCAAGTTCGTCGCCGAGTGCCGCAGCCACGACATCCCCGTGCTGCCGCCGGACATCAACCGCAGTTTCAAGGAATTCACGGTGGACGGCGACCGGATCCGCTTCGGCCTGGTGGCGGTGAAGAACGTGGGCGAAGGCGCTATCGATGTCATCGTCGAGGCGCGCCGGGAACGGCCGTTTGCCTCGTTATTCGACTTCTGCGAGCGGGTCGACCTCAAGAAGGTCAACAAGCGCGTCGTCGAAAGTCTGATCAAGTGCGGAGCGTTCGATACCACCGGCCTGCGACGCTCCCAGATGATGGGTGCCCTGGAACTGGCTCTGGAATACGGCCAGCGGGCTCAAAAGGAACGCTGTGATCCCCAAATGGGGCTCTTCGGCGGGGCGGAGTGCCCGCAGCCTGTGAACCCGCCGGTCATCCCTGACATCGAAGAATGGGACGAGCGCCAGAAGCTGGCCTTTGAGAAGGAATCCCTGGGGTTTTATTTCAGCGGCCACCCGCTGACGCGTTTCGAGGATTTGCTCAGCAAGTATAGCACGACCGACGCGCTGGCCATCAAGGAGGCACCGGACGGCGCCTCCGTGCGGATCGGCGGTTTGATCCGCGGCACCAAGACGATCAAGACCAAAAAAGGCGACCTCATGGCGTTTGTCACCATCGAGGACATGCACGGCGCCCTGGAAGTGACGGTGTTCTCGCGACTTTACGCGGGTTGCGGCGATCTGTTGACGGAGGATAACGCTGTCTTGGTGCAGGGTCAGGTCCAGAAGGACGACCAGTCGGTCAAGCTGGTCGCCGACAGCATGATCGCCCTGGAAAAAGCCGAGGAGACCTGGACCGCCAGCGTGCATGTCAACCTGGAGATCAGCCGCACCGACCGCGAACTGCTGCTCCGGCTGCGGGAGCTGCTGCATCGATTTCCGGGATCGAGCCGGGCCTATCTGCACCTGCACGGCCCGAACCATACGGAGGCTTTGATCGAGCTTTCGGAGGGCTTTCACCTCAAGGCCGGCCCGGCACTGCGACGAGAGGTCCGGGAGCTGCTGGGGTATGCCGCCGTCGAAACCCGTTGCGCCCCGGCGGAACGTCCGCGCGAACGGTTCAGCAACCCTAACTGAGTGCGAGGTAACCGATCCAACCATGACCGCCCCCGCCATCACCGATGCACCCGGCCGGCGCAGCTCTTGGCCGGCGTTGGGCCTGCTCGCCGCTCTTTTTCTTCTAACGGCCTGGTCCGCCTCGTTCATCCTGACCGATGACAACCAGATGGTGCTCTCGACCGGCATCCTGGTCGCTCTGTGGCTTTTCAGCCGGTTCGAAAGAGACACGGGGGAGTTCCACCGGGTGGTGGTCATTGTGCTGGGATCCTATCTCAGCCTGCGCTACTGGATGTTCCGCACCACCGCCACGCTCTCCTACACGGGCTTCTGGGATTTCATTTTCCTGATGCTGCTGTATCTCGCCGAGACCTACGGAATCTTCACCCATCTGGTCGGCCTTTTCGTCAATGTGGCCCCGGTCCGACGGCGCCGCGCGCCGCTGCCGGCGGACCGCTCCCTTTGGCCGAGCGTCGACGTGCTGATTCCGACCTACAATGAACCGGTCGAAATGGTGACGCTCACGCTGACCGCTTGCACGCAGCTGGACTATGCCAAGGGCAAGCTCAACGTGTTCGTGCTCGATGACGGCGGAACCTCCCAGAAGCTCGATGATCCCGATCCGGCGCGGGCCGGGGCGGCCCGCCGGCGGTCCCGGGAGCTGAAGGCCGCCGCCGCCTCCCTGGGCGTGCATTATCTTACCCGCGAAAACAACATCCATGCCAAGGCCGGCAACATCAACGCCGCGCTGGGCGCGGCCGTCCCCGGCTGCGACGACCACCGGATCGCCGCGTGCCACAACCCGGGCCTGGGCGAACCGCGCCCGGCCGGTGAACTGGTGCTCATTCTCGATTGCGATCATGTGCCCACGCGCGATTTCCTGCTGCACACCGCGGGTTTTTTCATCGAGGACGAGAACCTGTCCTGTGTGCAAACCCCCCATTTTTTCATCAACCCCACCCCGGTTGAAAAAAACCTTGGCACCGCTGCGATCAGTCCGTCAGAAAACGAGATGTTTTACGGCGGGATCCAGTTGGGGCTTGATTTTTGGAACGCCTCGTTCTTCTGCGGGTCGGCGGCTCTGCTGCGGCGCCGGCATCTGCTGGAGATCGGCGGGCTGGTCGAAGATACGATCACCGAAGATGCCGGCACGGCCCTGCGGCTGCACGCCCGCGGGCATAACAGCGTTTATCTGAACAAGGCCATGGTGATGGGCCTGTCACCGGAGTCGTTCGACAGCTTTATCATCCAGCGCAGCCGCTGGGCCAAGGGCATGCTGCAGATTTTGCTGTTACGAAATCCGTTACGGGAGAAGGGCCTCGCGATCCCCCAACGGATCTGCTACCTGAACGCGTGTTTGTTCTGGCTGTTCGGATTCGCCCGGATCATTTTCTTCCTGGCACCGCTGATGTTTCTCATCTTCGGACTGCGGGTCTACAACGCCTCCCTGATGCAGGTTCTGGCCTATGCCGTCCCGCATCTGTTGGGGTCCTATTTTTTGTCCAACTACCTCTACGGCAAGCTCCGGCACCCGTTCTACTCCGAGCTGTTCGAGATCATCCAGAGCATTTATCTGATTCCGGCAGTCGTTTCGGTGTTCCTGAATCCGTGGTCTCCGCGGTTCCGGGTGACCCCCAAGACCATTTCCCTGGAGCACGACACGCGTACGCACCTGGCCACCCCGTTTTATCTCATGTTTCTTCTCAACCTGCTGGCTTTCTGCGCGGGAGCCGTGCTTTGGCTGAACCAGCCGACCCTGTTGGACACGATTGCGATCTGCCTGTGCTGGAACACCTTCAACCTGTTTCTCGTGATTTGCTGCCTGGGGGTCGTCTGGGAGCGACGTCAGCTGCGCCGGTCGCACCGTTATGCCAATCGCGAACCGGTTCGGGTGAGGGCGCCGGACGGCGGCGTGCCGGTGGCCGCCTTCCTGCGGGACCTATCCAGCAGCGGGCTCGGACTGAGTATCGCGGGGGGGGCGGCGCCGCCCTCATCCCGGCTGCTGCTGGAGAGCACCGATAGCTACGGCCACCGCCACGCGCTGCCCATCCAGGTGTTGCGGGCCCAGGACGAGGCGGGGCGGAAGACCCTGGGGTGCCGGTTTGAAATCGAAAATGAGACGGACCGGCGGCGGGTGGTCGCTTTCGTCTACGGCGACAGCGGCCGGTGGAAGTATTTTTTCGAAACCCGACGCGTCCAAGCCATCGGCACTCTCCGGGCGTTTTTCAGACTGGTGCGGATCGGGTTGAAAGGATCGGGGCGACATGCGGCCGGCCTGATGCGGCTGAGCACCGAACGAATCCGGACCCAGGTGCGGATGGCTCAAAAGACGCGGGTGCACCGATGAGGAACATGACCGAGTTTGATATTTTTAATTTTCCAATTTTTGGGTGGGATCGCGGTCCATGCAGGCGCATGCCCTGAAGTAGGCCGCTCGCGCCTCCTGGAGGAGCTCCGCCTCCCGGCCTTCGTAGCGAGGTGAGAAATGGAACAGCGTAAATCGACGCACCCGCGCCAGGGCAGCCAGCTTCCCGGCCTGGCAAGCCGTGAGGTGATGGGTGGCGGCGGCGCGTTCCCGGTCGCGGTCGAGGAAGGCCGCTTCGATGAACAGCTGATCTGCATCGTGGGCCAGCGCGACGACCGCCTCCCGCGTGGCGGCGGTATCGCCGACATCGGTGACGTAGGCGATTTTCTGGCCGGGGGTGATTCGCGCGATTTTTTGGGTCAGGCGTCCCAGGGCAAACGTGCGCTCGAAACCTCGGGGGCCGCGTTCGATGTTGAATTCCGTTTGCGGGTGAACTTCCGCGTAAAGCGCAGCTTTGAACCGGGCGATCCAGGGGCCGGGGGTCAGCCCCAGATCCTCCAGCCCGGTTTTTAGAATATTTACGTGAAAGCGCTCGGCCAGGGCGAAGCCCAGGCAGGGGATGCTGTGCTGCAGGATCGCGGCCTCGACATGCAGACCGGGCTCGGTGTGCAGCCGGCCGTCGAACGGCTGCGCGACTTTGTCGCTGGTGGCGGCGAAGCCATCCCCGCAATGATAGGATCGATGCAACCGCCGGTCGGCGTGAACCTCCGTCAGGTGCAGCCCCAGCTGGCAGGTGAAGCGGTCGACGAGATCCCAGGAATACCCCGCCAGTTTACCCTCCACGTTGTCGATGAACCCGGTGGGTCCATAGAGGCAGAGGTCTTTCTGCCGGCCGAGGACACAGCGCAGGAGCTGGTCGAACCCGATGAAATGGTCCATGTGCGTGTGCGTGACGAACACATGGGAGATCTTCAAGAGGTCGCGTGGAGGCAGCCGTGAGAGATCGCCGAGGTCGAAAAGCATCGCCCGGCGCTCGAATGGAAATGAGATGAACAGCCCCGGATCTTCAAAAGGTCCGTTGACCAGCCGCGGCTGAAAACGGGAAGGCATTACACCGGCAGGTGTTTCTTGACTTGCTGATTGACCGTCAGATAGATGTCTTCATCCGAACCGAAAATATCGATGATGTCCTTATGGTCCAATAGCTTTTCGATGATGAACGCCGTCAAATAGAGACTGACGATGTTGAAGTCCGGCACCAGGTTGCGGACCGGCGCGATCTGGTAGTCGATGTCGAAGTCGCTCGCCCGGGTCAGCTTTTCAAGACAGGTCCGGATCTGTTCTTCCAGGGAGTTCTTGTTGGTGGTCTCCACCAGGCTGTTTTCCACCAGCTTCATGGCGACGGCATTGGAAAGCGCATCCATGCAGTCCCGCAGGCTGCCGATGGCCAGGCGACGCTTGTGTTCCTTGGACGACTCGATTTTCGACAGAATCGAAGATTCTCGCGTACTCGGTCGGAAGACCTTTCCCATACCTTCTATTCCCTTTCACACCGCTCGTGACGAGCGGTGGGTATTTAGATTTGTAAACAACTTATCATAGATGCCATGCAGATAGATTTCAAGCAAAAAATTCGCCCAGCGCCTCCCCGCCTCCCGGCGGTCCGCTCAACCGCGCCACCCCTCAATGGGTGGACACCTCTTCGACCACCAGTTGCAGGGTTTTGCTTCCATTCCAGCGGTTCCAACGCAGTCGATAAGCCATACGCTCGAAATACGCCAGCGTCTCCTGGCGGGGGTCCACTTGGAACTGGATGGCTTGAAAGGTGCGATGCGCCGTACCCCCGGCCGGCCGCAGCGCCATGCGGCGGTGATGCTCGCCTACGCGGCTGGAGGAGACGACCGCCACCCGGCGGGCCATGAACAGAGGCTCCGGGTTTTCAGCCCCGAACGGCATCAGCTGTTCCAACTGGTCGGCGAGATCCTCCGAAATCGCGGGCAACCCCACTTCGGCCTCGATCGGGACATGGGGGATAAAGGGGTGGGGGCCGGCGGCACTGCGGACGGCCGCCTCAAAGGCTTGTTGGAAGTCCGGCAGCCGGTCCGCGTGGATGCGCAGGCCGGCGGCCTGAACATGGCCGCCCAATTCCTCCAGATGCATCCGGCAGGCGGACAGGCAGGCGAAGAGATCAATCCCGGGAATCCCGCGGGCCGAGCCGCGGCCGGATCGGCCGCTGAGGGCGATGAGCACCACCGGCCGATGATAGCGGACCATCATCTTGGAGGCCGCGATACCGATGACTCCGGCATGCCACTCCGGATGGGCCAGGACCAGGGTCTGACGCTTCAGCAGTTCGGGCTGGCGAGCGATCAGCGCCTCCAGATTCTCCCCGATGCGGCGCTCGATTTCCTGGCGGCTGGCGTTCAGCTGGTTGAGGGTTTGGGCCAAGCGCCGAGCAGGTTCCATTCGCTCGGCCGTCAGCAGGTCTACCGCCAGACCGGCATGGTCGATGCGGCCGGCGGCGTTCAGCCGCGGGGCCAGACGGAACGCGACGTCGTCGGAGTCCATCGGGCGGTGAGCGATCCCGGCGGCCTCCATCAGAGCGGCCAATCCCGGCCGCCGGCCGGAGCCGATCACCTCCAGGCCGGTTTTGGCCAGGATGCGGTTTTCCTCCAGCAACGGCACCATGTCCGCGATGGTGCCTAACGCCACCAGGTCGCAGAGCCAGCGCAGATTGGGTTCGGTGCGTTCCCCCCAGAAACCGGCTTCACGCAGGCGACGGCGCAGCGCGACGGCCAGGCAGAAAGCCACGCCGACGCCGGCCAGCCGGTCCAATCCGCCCGGGCAGTCCGGGCGCTTGGGGTTGATCACTGCCACGGCCTGCGGCAGCGGCGGGCTCACGTGGTGGTGATCGGTGATAATCACGTCGATCCCCGCCGCGCGGGCGGCCTCCACGGCGGCATGGCTGTTGGAACCGCAATCCACGGTGATCAGCAGCGTGGCCCGACGCGGCACGGCCACATCCGCAATGTGCCGCGCCTGCAGCCCGTAGCCTTCGTTGAGACGGTGCGGGATGTAGTAGGTGACGCGGGCGCCGCAGGCTTTCAGAAACTCGAAGAGGACGGCCGTGGCGGTCGTTCCGTCCACGTCGTAGTCGCCGAACAGCAAGATGGTCTCGCCGGCGGCGACCGCCCGGGTCGTGCGCTCGACCGCCTTTTCCAGGTCCTTCAGTCCGGTCGGCGGCCGCAGATGAGCAATCGAGGCATGCAGAAAGGCATCGGCCTGCTCCGGGGAGGTGAGTCGGCGATTGACCAGCAGGGTGGCGATCACGGGATGGCATCCCAGGGCTTGTTTCAAAGCGGCGGCGGCGCTTCCGCCCGCGTTCGCTATCTGCCAGCGTTTTTCCATCAGGCGGCTCTTATACCCGATCCGGCCGCCGGACTCAATCGAAAACCGCTCGGGCCGAAAGCTATGTTTCGGGTTGCATTCCGACCGCTGGTGGTTATACTGAACACGTGTCAATCCACTTGAACAGTAACTCTCCCCCCGAGCCGTCGGGGCCTGCGGCCATGCAACCCAAATCCTTCTTCATCCATACCATCGGCTGTCAGATGAACGTTTGCGACTCCGAACGCATGGCCGGAGGCCTGGCTCCGCTGGGTTATGTGCCGGCGCTGTCCGTGGAGGAAGCCGATCTCGTCGTCGTCAACACCTGCTCCGTGCGCGCCAAGGCCGAGCAGAAAGCCTTCAGCCTGTTAGGCCAGTTGGCGGCCGTCAAGGCCCGGCGGCCGGAGGTGATCGTGGCGGTGGCCGGCTGCGTGGCCCAGCAGGAAGGCGAGCGCATCCGGGAACGTGCGCCGCATGTGGATCTGGTCCTTGGAACTCGAGCCGTCCACCGGCTGGGAAGCCTGCTGCGGCGGCTGCCGGCTCATGCCCGTCCACTCGTGGACGTCGAGATGGATGACCCTCCGGAGGAAACGATCGGAACCCCGGACGGGAGGGAAGCCGGCAAGGTTTCGCGGTTTGTCACCATCATGCGCGGCTGCGACAACTTTTGCGCTTACTGCGTCGTGCCCTACGTGCGCGGCCGGGAGGTCAGCCGGTCCCCGGATGCGATTCTGCAGGAAATCCGCGCGCTGTGCGATGCCGGGGTCCGTGAGGTAACGCTGCTGGGGCAGAATGTGAACAGCTACGGCGCGAAAGAGGGGATCTGTTCGTTTGCGCAGGTGCTGGCCCAAATCAACGCCGTGGCCGGCTTGGCGCGGATCCGTTTCACCACCTCCCATCCCAAGGACCTGACCCCGGAGCTGATCCGCAGCTTTGCGGCCATCGAGAAGCTCTGCCCGCACATTCACCTGCCGGTGCAGTCCGGCTCGAACTCGATCCTGGCGCGCATGAACCGCCGGTATACGCGCGAGCACTACCTTGACAACGTTGCCAAACTACGGAATAGTTGTGGACAGATCGCGATTTCCTCCGATATCATCGTCGGCTTCCCGGGCGAGAGCCGGGCCGATTTCGAAGCGACCTTGGACCTCATGCAGCAGGTCGAATTCGACAGCGTGTTCGCCTTCATGTACTCGGACCGTCCGAACACGCCCGCCCGCCTGCTTCCCGGAAAGGTTTCCGAACGGGATAAACGCGAGCGGCTGCAGGCGGTGCTCGCGCTCCAGGAACACATGACCTCCGCCAAACACCGGACCCTGGTGGGATCGGTACAGGAGATCCTGACGGAAGGCTTCAGCAAACGGCCGGCTGCCGTCCCCGCCGCCGAGGGCTCCGGCAAGCAATGGATGGGCAGAACCCCGGGGAACAAGATCGTTCATTTCTGTGACGCGGGTCCACGCGCAAGCGCCGACCCCATCCGCCCGGGCCGAGTGGTGCCGGTTCGCATCGAGCGGGCGCTGGCCCATTCCCTCTGGGGGTGCCTGGATCCACCCCGTGCATCGGGACTGCCTTAGAGAGAGGTGCTTCATGCTGCGCAGAGTCAACATTGCCGGATTAACGATGGACCCGGCTTCGAACACGCCCATCATTATTCTGAAAACCGAAGATGACGAGCAGGCGGTGCCCATCTGGATCGGCTTGTTGGAGGCTACCTCCATCGCCTCCGCGCTTCAAAAAATAAAGTACGAACGGCCCATGACGCACGATCTTTTCAGGAATTTCGCCGAGCAGCTTGAAATTTCCGTTGAGCGCGTCGAGGTCTGCGATTTGCGGGACAATACGTTTTACGCCCGCATTCATTTCGTCTCCGAGGGCAAAACGTTCGACATGGATGCGCGGCCCAGCGATGCCATCGCCCTGGCGTTGCGCTTCGAGGCGCCGATCTTCGTGGAAGATGCCGTCATCCAGCATTCAAAAATGCGGGAGCCGGACGTGGAAATTGCAGACACCAGCGAGGAGGGCAAAAAATGGGCCGATTACCTCGAGAAGCTGTCATCGGAGGATTTCGGAAAATACAAGGTCTAACGCCGGTCCGATTGCAGGAAAAGAGAGATAATCGAAGATTCAAGCCGTTCGAAGCGCTGCCGACCTCCGGCGGGGAACGCCGATGAGGTTCCCATCTTGATGAAATTGTTCAAAATAGGCTTTATCGGCCGCCCGGCGCCCGGCGCCTGGGCTTTTCACCGACCATCCTGAAATCCGCTGTTTATTCAATGAGATAAAAATTGTTGATAATTTGGGCGGCGTTGCCGCTCTTTTCCTTTTTTTGCGGTTTGACAAGCCTGCAGACCTCTCCTAAATATCTGCTCGCACCACGCGTCGCTTTATTTTTCCAAAGCCTCTTCTGCTCCGATCGCTTAAACGTGTTCAGACAACGCGCTGCAGTGAACCCTTCCATCCGGCGGCAACTGGGAGTGACAGCATGGGGTCGGTACTGGTTATTGAGGACGAAAAAGGGATTCTGGGCCTGATCGAGGCCGCCTTGACCCGGTTCGGCCACCGGGTGGAAACCGCGCCGGACGGCAGGGAGGGCATCCGCAAATACGACCAGGGAAGTTTTGACGTGGTGATAACCGATTATCTCATGCCGGAGCTGGATGGTCGCAGCGTGCTACAGCACATTCGCGGCTCGGCGCGCGGCCGGACCCCAATCGTAGGGATGTCCGGAACGCCCTGGTTGCTGCAAGGGGCCGGGTTCGACCTGATTCTGACCAAACCCTTTCCGTTAAAGCAACTCGTCGAGGCGGTCCAACAGGTCTGCCGCGACTTTCTGGTGCCCGAAGCCGCCTCCAACCGCCTCCCGGAGACGCCCGCCGTCAGCCGGCCCGGCGTCTAACGGGAGAACTCGCCGTTTTCATAGATCACCTTGCGGGTGCCGTCGGCCAGAACGGCGGTCACGCGCTTTTTTTCGGTATTGACGAAATCCCAGTGCAGGGCAGATTGGTTGAAGCCAAGGCGGGCCTTCATCGCGGGCGACAGTTTCCGCGGGTCTCCGGCGTAGGTGTTGGCATAGGCGGATCCCAGCGCCAGGTGGCAGTTCCCGAAACGACCTCCGTAGTTCTCATCGAAGAGGGTGTTCGCCATGAAGCGGTTGATTTTTGAAAAGCGCCGGTCGGTGAGGGAGAACTCCCCCACCTGACCGGCCCCGGCGTCCATGGCCAGCTGCTTCCTCAAGAAACGCCCGCCCTCGGCCGCAGCGGACCGCACCACGCGGCCGTCCTTGAATTCCAGGCGCACCCCGCGCACTTTGTTCCCGTTTCGAAAAGACGGTTGGTCGGCGCCGTAGACACCCCGAACCCCACGCCAGTCCGGGCTGACGAACAGTTCAAAGCTGGGGATGTTTCTGCCCGAGACCCCGGCCCACCGGCGCCGAGCGCCCAGCGGGACGATGAGATCGGTCGAGGCGGATTCCACCTGGAAGTAGGCGACGGGCAGGCGGTCCAGCCAGCGTTTGATCGCGCCGGCGCGGCGGTGGATTCGCCGCCACTCGGCGACGGGTGACGCCGAATCCAGGAAACAGGCGCTCACCACCTGGCGCGCATACTGGGCCAGGCTGAGCCCGGCGTGGCGCGCGAGCGCCGCGGTGGGCAGCATGCAAAGGGTCCACGCGTAATCGCCGCGGGCCTCCCGGCGCTCGAGCATCGTGCGCAGCGGATGGGCAGCGACGGCGGTGAGGGCGATGCGCTCGGGGGCCGCGGTGCGCAGATGGGTCAGCGATTCGGGCGCGTTCAGAAAGATGCTGCCGTTCAGGCGCTGCGCCAGGGGCTCCTCTCCGGGCGAGATGAAGGCCAGCTGCCGCCGGCTGGAAAGATGGTACAGGCTGCGTTCCATGTCGGGGGTGAGCGCCATGCGGGCGATCGGCTGGAGCCCTTTTGCGATCAGCTTCCGATACAGGATCTCGGCCAGGCGCTGCGCGCCTGAATGAAACCGGATCTGGACAAGGTCGCCTTTTCGGAAGCGCCTGCGCCGGGCGGTGGCCAGCCCCCACCAGAGCACGTCGGCATAGTTTTCGAGGTGTTTCTCGGTCAGCATGACCTCTCCTCCCCGCCGCTGTCGCGGCCTCCGTCGTCCTTCAGAAACAAACGGTGGTATTCGGCCTCGCTGAAGTGCCGCCTCAGCAGGCGGTTGATCAGATCGAATACTTCGGCCATTTCGGGGTCCTCCAACCGCTTGATGATGGCGTTCATGACCGCATCGTCGGAAAATTTCTGAAGGTAGCAGATGAGCGTGTTTTCATCCGTCTCCCGGTCGAGGCCGAATCCGACCAGGCCTTCATAACGCTCGATAAACTGATGGGTGTGTTTCGCCATGGCTGGTCCCCTCTAAACCAAATTTAAAATCCGAAGCACGAAATCCGAATCCCGAAACAAGCCCGAATGACCAAATGACCGAAACGCAAAATGACCATCTTGGATCACGGCCCAACACGTTTTGGTCATTGCCTGTTTTGAAAATTTGAATTTGTTTCGGATTTCGTGCTTCGAATTTATAGCGCCATTGGCGTTCAGAATTCAAACGGTTTTCCCCTGGTCGTGGAATTTCGTTTGCAGTGCCCCGGCCGGGATCGAACGCGCCGTGGGCCGGTGCGGGAGGTGCCGATGGCGGAGGCCGGTCCGCTCCTTGATCAGGCTGTTGGCGGCGCGGGCAGGGCCGGTTCCCTGTGGGGAGTCAGGTAGGGCGTGGGACTGGTGTTCAGGGCGCTGCGGATGGCCATGGCCAGCTCGTCCTTGTCGATCGGCTTGAGGATGAACTTGCGGATGCCCATGGCGATGGCTTTCTCCTCGGACATCATCTCGTTGTATCCGGTGCAAAGGATGACCGGCATTCCCGGCCGGATGTCCCAGATGCGGCGGGCCAGATGGTCGCCGGTCATCTGAGGCATCGTCATGTCGGTGATGACCAGATCGAACTGATCCGGCCGGGCGGCAAACGTATCCAGGGCTTCGGTGCCGCTGGTTTGAGCGGTGACGCGGTAGCCGAGTTTTTCCAGGAGCTGTTTTTCCATGTCGATGATTTGCGGCTCGTCGTCCACGAGAAGAATCCGCTCGCTGCCGCCGCTTTTCGCCGTGCTCGCCGCCTCTTCGATTTCGGCTTCCACGTCCTCCAGGGTCGGCAGGTACACGTGGAAGGCGCTGCCTTGGCCGGGGGCGCTTTCCACGGTGATGAACCCGCCGTGGTTCTTGACGATGCCGTGGATGACCGAAAGCCCCAGCCCGGTGCCCTTGCCGGGTTCCTTGGTGGTGTAATAGGGCTCGAAGATGCGGTCCAGCACGGAAGCCTCCATGCCGACCCCCTCGTCCCTTACGGTCAAGTGCAGGTGCGGACCCATTTTGATGCCGACGTGCTTGAGGGTTTCCTCGTAGCTGATGAGAATCTCCTCCAGACGGACCTCCAGCGTTCCGCCGGTCTCCTGCATCGCCTGATAGGCATTGGTGCAGAGGTTCATGATGATCTGGTGAATCTGGGTCGGATCGCCCATGATCGCGTTGCAGCGCTCTTCCAGGTCCGCGCGGATATCGATTGTTTTGGGGATGGAGGCGCGCAGCAGGCGCAGCGCTTCTTTGGCGATGACCTGGACCCGGATCGGTTTACGTTCACGGCCGTTCTGGCGGCTGAAGGTCAGAATCTGCTGAACAAGCTCCCGGGCGCGATTGGCGGCTTTGAGGATTTCCTCGAGGTTGCGGCGGATCGGGTTATCCTCCGATACGTCATCCATGCTGATTTCCGTATAACCGATGATCGGAAACAGGATGTTGTTGAAGTCGTGGGCGATTCCGCCGGCGAGGGTCCCGATGGCCTGCAGCTTCAACACCTGCTGCATCTGGCGTTCGGATTCGGCCAGGGCCTGGGTGCGCTCCTCCACCTGCCGTTCCAGGGTCGTCTTCTGGTGGCGCAGCATGCGGTAGAATTCCAAACTCTCGAGGGCGTTGGCCGTGTTGAGCAGGATGATCGACAGCAGCGTCAGGGAGGTGTCCGGGATCTGCTTGCGGGTGTTGTCCATTTGGCCGACAAACATGCCCCGAATGCGGGAGTGCGTGGCGATGACATGCAGCACCAGACGCTTGGAACGGTCCCTGGAGGCGACGGAGATGCCTCGTCGTTCGCGGATCGCCCAGGCGAAGAAGCCTTTCTCGATCACGTCCTCGACGTCGGCGGCCAGGGCGGCGCGGCTCTCCGGCGGGTTGCATACCGCCAGCTGAAAATCGGCGCTGTCCTGGTTGACGATGTACAGGGCGTTGGCATCGAACGGAATCAGGTAACGGATCCGTTTTTCGGCCTCTTCCAGAATGGTTTCGGGCCCGTAGCTGTTGAGGATGTTTTCCTGGAAATCCACCAG
>CAZNAX010000080.1:0-13323 GCA_964570965.1 uncultured Desulfatibacillum sp. | reverse complement strand
CTGAACCCCGAACCCTGAACCCCAAACCTCATCCCTTTCTCGTCCTCCTCCAGAAGTTGATCAAGCGGCTTTGGAGAGCCGCATGACCGTTTCACCCTGACCGCGCGGAATGGCCTTGACCAGTTCGATCTTGAGCGGAACGTTAAAAAACAGGCTCACGTCCTCGATGATGGCCTGGAACATCCGCTCCCGGCACAACGCCACCTCCTCCATGGGCACCCCGTATTCCTTGGCCCAGCTGGGCCAGGGGTCGCGGGTGCAGCGAATGGTCACCTCACCCGCCGCCGCTCCTTTTTCCGCAGCGGCGATCCCGCCCTCCGTGCCCCAGATGTCCGCCAGCGATCGGCCCAGGTTCATCAGGAAGGCTTCCTCCCCTTTGAGCCAATTCAGGCGCGGCAGAAAACCCTTGCCGATCTCCTTTCCGAACACTTCCGCCGCGCGCAGGCCGACATCGAGCGGCTTGGCGCCCGGCCCGGCAGACTCCAGCGCCACCTGCCGCCAGCGGTAATACGTTTTGCCGATTTCGTCCTGCGCGGCGTGCAACGCGCGCCACAACCGGGTGATTTCTTTTTCAGCGTCTACTGGCATGGTCAACCTCCTTAGACCCGCATGCCGATGCGGTATCCGTCATGGACGGCACTGGAAAGGTTGCGGGGAACCAGGGCATCGCCAATCACAAACAGTTCGATGCCCTCCGACTGGACGACTTGTTTCAGGCTTGGGTTCGCCTCACGTTCGGAGACGATCACCGTGTCGCATACAACCGGCCAGCGATAGCCGTCATAGCTTTTCACGATGACGCCCTCGTCGTTCACCTCCTCGATGACGCAGTCGTTGTAGGCGCTGATCCCGGCCTGGCGCATATAGATCAAGTAGCGCCATTTGAAGGACGGGTTGACGTCGAAGCCGGCCGACTTCTCCCGGCCCACCAAAGTGACTTTCTTGCCCTGCTTGGCCAGATGCAGCGCACAGCCGATGCCGGGCTTGCGGTTGCCGTAGACCACGACCTTCCGGCCGACCGGCGCCCGGCCGCTCATCACGTCCAGAAGGTTCACTAGTTTCGTATGATCCCCGCCCGGCGCCTTCAGCTGAGGATAGACGGGCCCGCTGGCGAGCACCACCGTGTCGGGCAGTTCATCCTGGATGAGCGCCTCGGTCACTTCGGCGCCCAAGTGGAGCTGCACGCCGTATTTCGCGCACATGGCCTGCTGGTATTCGACGCAGGTCCACAGTTCGTCGTCTCCGTAAGGTGCGTTGCGGGCTTCGTTCAGGGTTCCGCCGATGACCCCGCGCCGGTCGTAGACGTGCACCTCGTGCCCTCGGCGGGCGGCCATGTAGGCGCATTCGAGTCCGGCCGGCCCGGCGCCGACGACCATGATGCGCTTTTTGTCCTGAGCCGGCTTCGGATCCATGAATTCCGGATGGGACTCGTGCGCGCACACCGGGTTGATGTAGCAGGTCATGGGCGCATCGCGGAACAGCCGGGCCAGGCAGAGATTGCAGGCCACGCAGTGGCGGACTTCGTTTTCACGGCCCTCGAGCACTTTCTTGGGCATGAGCGGATCGGCGATCATCGACCGGCACATCTCCCAGATGTCGAGCTCGCCCGCGCCGATCTTCTCGTTCGGCAGGCCGGGCTTGAAGAGCCGGTAGGCCATCTGAATCGGAATCTTGACATGCTGCTTGGCGCGTTTGGCCAGATGGACCCAGTTGCCCATCGGGATGTCGCGGCTGATCACGGGGTAGATGGATTCCTGCCAGCCCAGGGTGCAGCTGATATAATCCGCACCGGCCTGCTCCGCGATCTGATAGGTTTCCATGGACTCCTCGGGCGTGTTGCCGCGCACGTCGTCCAGCAATTCTTCGGAACAAAGCCGGATGCCGACGGGGACGTCGGGCCCGCAGACCTTCTTCACCCCTTGGATGATCTCGACCACCATGCGCATGCGGCCGCGGATGTCGCCCCCGTATTCATCGTTACGGCGGTTGGTGTAGCTCGAGATGAAATTGGAAATCAGGTAGCCGACGATCCCGGAGATCTCCATCATGTCGAAGCCGGCCGCAACGCCGCGGCGGGCGGCATCGACGTGCTGCCGGACCACGTCCTGGATGTCGGCCTTGGTCATCTCCTGAACGGGCTTGAAGATTCGCAAGCGCTGGGGCACGGCCGACGGCCCGTGGCAGTAGTCCACGTCGACGGCGCCCACCCGGCCGCAGTCCATCAGCTGGAAGCCGGCGACGGCACGCTCGGCGTGAACGGCATCGGCGATGCGCTTCAGCCCGGGGATGAACTTGTCGTCCCAGCAGGCGGCCTGACCGACATAGCCCTGCCCCTGGCGGCCCGGGTCCATGTAAACCCCCTGCATGAAGCAAAGACCGCCGACCACTCCCTTGGCCCGTTCCCGCATGTAGGCCACATCGGCGTCCGTAATGAACCCGTCGTGCGTGTTGAAGTTGTCTTCGGTCGCCGCATACTTGATCCGGTTGGGCACGCTGAGGTTTCCGATCTGAATGGGCTTGAACAGGTGCGGGTAGCTCTGGGCGCCCGGGTGGTGCGAATAATCCCACTCAAACAATAGCCTTGCCATTTCAACCCCCTCCTCCTCTGCGGTTAGTGTTGCTGCAAACCGGCTTCTGCCGAATCTACGCCGGGCGGGCCTGTCGGCGCGTCGTCGGCCCGTCTTTCCATCGGGCTTGGGGTCTGCCGCAGTTCCGCTGCGAAAGCGCCGACCATGAGGTCGAACAACGGGTCCAAGCCTTCAAAAAGGGAATAGGACATGTCCTTGAGCAACCAGCGCGTGACGATATGATCCACGGTACCGACGAAGATGTCCCGGGCGAGCCGCGGATTCAGATCAGGCTTGAATTCGCCGCTCCGGCGGCCCTCTTCGAAAATGTCGAGCAGCCGGGAATAAAATTGCTTGACGTTGGAATAGACCTCGGTGGTCATGAAGTTCGAGTTGGTCTTGAGAAAAAGGTACACGATCTTCGCGTCCAGCGGCGCCTGTTCGATGCGCCGCAGATACCACCACAGGTATTTACGCAATCGATTGATGGCGCCCTTGACGCCGAAGAGCTGCTCGTCGATGTCTTGAAGCAATTCGGCGACCCAAAGGCCGGGGATGGTGAGCAGCAGGTCCTCCTTGCCCTGAAAATACTCGTAAAGCGCTGCTTCTGACAAGCCGGCCTGTTTGGATATGTCCAGGATGGTGGTCTTCTGATAGCCCTGATCGGCAAAGAGCCGCTTGGCGGAATTGATAATCCGCGCCCGGGTGTTCTCTTTGCCGTTCCTGGCAGCCATCACGGATTTCCTATTTTCATTCGGATAATAACTGCTTGAAATTCAGTGTAATAATTTTTTTTATTCATTTTTTTAACATTTTACCTAATAACATTAGGTAAAAAAGGGTGTCAACATGAAAATGGTTATGAGAAACGCCGGCCACAGCGCTCGGCTCGGGCTATCGCTGCGGAGGATGGTGTCGCATGAAGGGGGATTTTAGAAGCGTCTTCGTCCAGATCCGCAAGGGATAGCCGCGCAGCCGCCCTGGCGCATACAGCCCGGCCGGTTTGCCAAGGCGAACCAGGAATGGTATGCCTATATCCAGCCGGACCGTTTTTAAAAATTGAAGGAGGAAGACATGACGATAGCGCGTATAACGGCATTAGGTTTGGCGGCGCTCCTGTTTCTGGGGTGCGCCGGCGCCAGCAAAATGAACGCGGTGCAATTGGGCATGACCAAGGATCAGGTCATCAGCGCCATCGGCGGCCCCAGCAGCACGAGCGAGATGGGGAACACCCAATATTTGAAATATCAGCTGTGCAGCGACTGGATTTTCACGGACCGCTACTTTGTTCGCTTGACGGACGGCCAGGTGGATGCCTTCGGGCGGGTGGGAGACTTCAATCTCGGTTACTGACGACGGGGGCCTCAAGCGAAGCCGCTGCGTCGGCGCAGGCCAACGGCAGGCTCAGGCCCTCAGACCGGAGTACCGCAGCACCCGCTGGACATACTGGCGGGTTTCGGAAAACGGCACGTCTCCATTGAATTGCTCGACCGCGCCGGGGCCGGCGTTGTAGGCCGCCAGCGCGCGTTTCAAGTCGCCGCCGAAGCGGTCCAGCATCTGCCGCAGATAGCGGGAGCCGCCGTCGATGTTCTGCTGGATGTCAAACGGATTGCTCACGCCAAGATCCTTGGCGGTTTCAGGCATGAGCTGCATCAAGCCCTTGGCACCTGCCGGGGACACGGCATCCGCCCGGAAATTGGACTCCGCGCGGATAACGCCGCGGATCAGCTCGGGGGAGAGGTTGTACTTGGCCGCGGCCAGCTGAACCGACTTCTCGACGGGATCGCCGGAGGCGGTTTCGGCCCGAAGATGTTGCAGGGTGCTGAGCGACAGCCGGCTTGCGCTTCGGCCCGGCCGGCCGGGGGTGGGTTGGGCGGATTGCAGCAACTGGGGGCGCTTGGCAAGGTTGGTTTCCTCCTTGGTTTCCGTGGAGCGGGGGCCGATCGCGGCGCGGTTGGTACCCGTGGTCATGCGCGGCAGGCGCGCGGTCTGGGTCTTCAGCACCGGGTTTTTCAAATACTCCGATATGTTCATTCCCGCTGCCGCTCCATCGGTCTGCTGGGGCGCTTCCTTCTTGAGCAGCTGCTGAAACGAAGCCAGGCCCTTGCGGGCGGCTCCGGCCACCCGCGTGCCGGCCGCCGCCGCAAAACGCGGCTCCAGGTAGTTGCGGACCGTCAAAGGTTTTTCAACCGTCATGGTTGCTCCGGCCGTTTAGCGATGACCATTAAACAATCTGTGGGTAAGCCAAATTTTCCGGCTCAGGACTGAATCCGGCGTTGGCGTCCCGCCGGAGCGATCAAATTAAGCAATTCTCATTCCAGCTGTCGGAAAACCAATCTTAGAAAGTGGTTAAAAAACTCAACAATTGTTTATTTTTATTGATATTTTTATAATTTCTGCAATCATTCGGCGCCCGCCGCCGCTGAACCGGGAAAAAGTTCTTCAGCGGCAAATATTTCCAACCCGCATCAAATTTTTGGCTGTTGGCACAATCCGCGGGCATGTAATAGTAAGGTACAACGCCATATCCTTATCAAGAAAGGAACCGCGATGGAAGAGAACCAATCCGCCGTGCTCCGGCTGCGCCAGGATGCATTGAGTGTATTCCATTCGGCTCTGGCGGCCGTCGACCCCGAGGAAGCCATACGCCGCCATATGCGGCTCAAAGCAGGCACCTTGTCGGTCGGCGGCCAGAGCTATGCGCTGGACGCCTGCGACCGCATTCTGGTGGTCGGCGCCGGCAAAGCCGTCGCGCCCATGGCCAAAGCCCTTGAAGACCTCCTGGGCGACCGCATCGCCGCCGGGATGCTGGTGGTCAAGGACGGCCACGGCCTGCCGCTTAAGAAAATCCGTATTCAAGAAGCCGGCCATCCGGTGCCCGATGAGCGCGGCGTCGCGGGAACCCTGGAGATCCTGAAACTGCTGGAGGGCGCCGGAGAACGCGACCTGGTCGTCTGCCTGATTTCGGGCGGCGGTTCGGCCCTGCTCATTGCCCCCTCGGAGGAACTCCGCCTTCAGGACAAGCAGGCCACCACCAAGGACCTGCTGGCGTGCGGCGCCACCATTCACGAGATCAACACCATCCGCAAGCACCTCTCCCGCGCCAAGGGCGGCCAGCTGGCGGCCGCGGCGCACCCGGCCGCGGTCTTGAGTCTCATCCTCTCGGACGTCGTGGGCGACGATCTCGACGTCATCGGGTCGGGGCCCACCGTCCCCGACCGCAGCGTTTTTGAGGACGCCATCGAGATTCTGCAGCGCTACGAGATTTGGGACCGGACGCCGGGTCCCGTGCGCGATCGCCTGTCGCAGGGAGCCAGAGGCCTTTTGGAGGAAACCCCCAAGCCGGGCGACCCCGCATTCCAGCGCAGTACTCAGGTCCTGGTCGGATCCTGCCTGCGGGCGCTTGACGCCGCTGCACAAGCCGCCGAGCGATTGGGCTATCAACCCCTCGTTCTTTCCTCCAAGGTGGAGGGTGAGGCTCGCGAGGTGGCGAAGGCGTTCGCGGCCATCGGCAAGGAAATCCTGAGCTCCCATCACCCGCTCAAGCCGCCGGCCTGTGTCCTGATGGGCGGTGAGACGACGGTGACGCTGCTGGGCGAGGGCCGCGGCGGGCGCAACCAGGAATTTGTGCTGGCGGGCGCGATCGCTCTCGAGGGGATCGAGCGGATCGCCCTCCTGGCCGGCGGAACCGACGGCACCGACGGCCCCACGGATGCGGCCGGCGCCTTGGCCGACGGGTTCACGATCGCCAGGGCCAGGGCGCTGGGCATGAATCCGTTCGCTTTTTTGAAGCGCAGCGATTCGTACCATTTCTTCAAACCGCTCGATGACCTGATCCTTACCGGCCCCACGCGCACCAACGTGATGGATGTGTACATGCTCCTGGTCGGGTCATGAGCGTCTGAGGGCAGTGGGGCCGGCGGTTAAGGGGGCCGGGGTTCGGGTGAAAAAAAGACATAGAATGGTCGCTTGCATGGCGCTGGCAGGCTTGATATCGATTTTGCTTCTCGGCGGCTGTGCCCTCTTTCCGCGCGGCGACTGGCCGCAGGACCTGGAAGGGCTTCCGCCTCGGAGCGAAATTGCGACGGTTCCCTTCTTCCCTCAGGATGAATACCAGTGTGGGCCGGCGGCGCTCGCGATGGCGCTCGCCTGGAGCGGCCAAGACGTCCAGCCCGCAGAGCTGACCGACAAGGTTTACACCGCCTCGCTTCAGGGCAGCCTGCAGCCGGCCATGATCGCCGGCGCCCGGCGCTCCGGCCGCCTGGCTTACGTGATTTCCGGTACCGATGCCCTGATCCGTGAGATCGCCGCCGGCCATCCCGTGGTCGTCCTGCAGAATCTCGGCCTCTCATGGGCGCCGCTCTGGCATTATGCGGTGGGGATCGGCTACGACATCCCGGCCGACGAGATCGTGCTGCACACCGGCCGCAATGCCCGGAAACGAACCGCCATGGGCGTCTTTCAAGCCACCTGGGCGCGCGCGGAGCGCTGGGGTCTTTTGGTCCTGAAGCCCGGAGATCTACCGGCCACCGCAGAGGAAGGAGGCATGGTAGAGGCCGCGCTCGGACTTGAGAAGGCGCGGCAGCCCGCGGCGGCCGCTCAAAGCTACCACGCCGTGCTTTCGCGCTGGCCGCAGAACCTGCCGGCCATGATGGGTCTGGGAAACAGCCATTATGCGCTGGGGGATCTTGAAAATTCGGAACGAGCCTTCCGCAGAGCGACTCAAACCCATCCTGAAAGCGGAGCGGCTTATAACAACCTCGCCCACGTGCTGCTGGCGCTGGGCCGGCGCGAAGAGGCCCTCTCGGCCGCCCAGCGGGCGGTTGCACTGGCCGGACCGCACCAGAACCTGTTCAGGGAAACCCTCGAAGAGATCCAAGCGACCCCACCTTAGCCGGAACGCCGTGTCAGACTGCCTTCTGCTTTGGCTTGCTGCCGCGGGCATTTCACGGCCGGGCGTTGATTCTTCCGCCGGATGGTTGCCGCGCGCAAAAAACGGCCCTATTCTTTCGGCAACGTCAAGGTTGCCGAGCATCAGCATCACTCGCGATTTCAACCGAACCCTGTAAGCACCCAAGGCCCCGATACCATGCAAACCACCCACTCGATGGCGTCGCGGATCTTCGACGAAAACTCGGCGCTGCGGACCATCTTAGAGGGCACCGCCCCAGCGACCGGCGGGCGTTTTTTCGACGCCCTGGTGGCCAATCTGGCGAAGGTCTTGGATACCCACAGCGCCTGGGTTACCGAGTACCTTGAAGAGTCCCGCCAGCTGCGCGCGTTGGCCTACTGGGCCGACGGCCAGCTGAGCCGAGATTTTCTGATCGACATTGCCGACACCCCTTGCGAAGCCGTCATCCTGCAATCCGGCATGGTTCACTACCCCGATCGCCTGATCCGCCTCTACCCTTCCAATCCCGACCTGAAGGCCATCCGCGCGGTCAGCTATCTGGGGGCCCCCCTGCTGGATCGCGACGGCCGGGTCATCGGCAACCTGGCAGTCTTGGACACGCGTCCGATGCCGGAGGATCCCCGCGCACGGACCATTTTTCAGATTTTTGCGGCCCGGGCATCGGCCGAACTGCAGCGGCTCCAGGCGGAGACGCAGCGCCGCGAAACCGAAGAAAAGTACCGGCGCATCATCCAGGCCACCGACGAGGGCTTTCTCTTGATGAACCGCGAGTTCGTTGTGACCGACACCAACCAAGCCTTCTGCCGCATGGTCGGCTGCAGCCGCGAAGCGGTCGTCGGCCGAACGCCATTGCGTTTCGTCGACGAGGATTACCGCCAATTCCTGATGATGAACCGCGAAGATCTTTTCACGGGGGACTTAACCGAACTCGAAAGCAGCCTTACCACGCTCAGCGGCCGCCGGATACCGGTGCTGATCCACGGCAACCGTCTGCGGGACGCCCGCGGGGCCGTTTTGAGTTACATGCTCTTTTTAACCGACCTCAGCCTGCAGAAGCGGTCGCTATCACTGGCGGCCGAGGTTCAGAAGAGCCTCCTGCCCCAGGAAGCGCCGCGCATCGAAGGATTGGATGTGGCGGGCAAAACCCTGAGCTGCGATGAAATCGGCGGGGATTACTTCGATTTCCTGCTGGACCGGCAGTGCCCCCAGGACGCCTTCAGCATCGTGGTCGGCGATGTGACCGGCCACGGGGTGGACGCTGCGCTGCTGATGGCCACGGCCCGCGCCTTCCTGCGGATGCGGGCCTCTCAATGCGGTGTCGGCGCGCAGATCGTCACTGAAATGAACCGCCACCTCGCCCACGATGTGACCGACAGCGGCCGGTTCATGACCCTGTCCTTCATCCGCTTCGACCCGGCCGATCGATGCCTGCACTGGGTCAGGGCCGGCCACCCGCCCGCCCTGGTCTATGACCCCGCCGCCGACCTTTTCCGAGAGCTCAGAGGAAAGGGGTTGCCGCTGGGAGTGGATGGCCACTACCGTTACGAGGAATACGTTGATGCTGGCGTGAAGCCCGGCCACATCATTGCCATCGGCACCGACGGGGTATGGGAAGCCTCCGACCGGCAGCGAAACACATATGGCATCGAGCGATTCTGTGAGGTCATCCGCCGGCATGCCGGCCTGAGCGCCCAGGCGATTCTTGAAGCCGTTTTCAGCGACATCAAGGCCTTCACCCGGGGCGTTCGACAGGAAGACGATATCACCCTGGTGGTTGCCACGGTGGGGGAGAGCCGGAAGGCGGGGCCGGACTACATGATTTGAGCCGGGTCGCCGCGCTTCGGTTTTCCGCGATCACGCCGTCAGCCGTCGCTTAAGAAACCTTTCCGCCGCGGTGTAGGGGTCGAGCCCGCCGCAGGAAAGCTCCTGCTGAGCAGCGGCAAGCTCCGCGGAATCCTGCAGGAGCAGGTCGGTGGCCATGTCCACAACCAACTGGCGGAAAAAATACGCTTGGTTGCGGGCCTGCCGCTCCGCCAGCCGGCCGGTGGATGCCAGATGTCGGCGATGCTGAAATAATAGATCGATCAGCCGGTCAACGCCCTGGTTTTGAATGGCCACCGTTTGGATCACCGGCGGGCGCCATTCGCCCGGGGAGCCGCCTTGGCTGACGGTGCTTTCCATGATCTGCACCATTTCGTCGGCGCCGGGACAATCGGCCTTGTTGACGACGAACACATCGCCGATCTCGAGCAAACCGGCTTTCATGGCCTGAATCTCATCCCCCAGGCCGGGAACGTTGACCACCACGGTCGTGTGCACGCAGCGGGACACTTCGATCTCCCCCTGCCCCGCCCCGACGGTTTCGATCAGTACGGCCTGGTACCCCATGACGTCCATCACCAGCGCCGTCTCCCGCACCGTGCGGCCGACGCCCCCCGGATGACCGCGGGCCGCCATCGACCGGATAAACACTCCGGGATCCGTCGCATGGGCCTGCATGCGGATTCGATCGCCCAGCAATGCACCGCCTGAAAACGGGCTGGAGGGATCGACCGCCACCACGCCGACCGGCAGGCCGCGGCCCCTCAAATGGCCGATCATTCGCGCCACCAGCGTGGATTTCCCCGCACCGGCCGGACCGGTAACACCGACCAGGAAGGCCTTGCCGGCCCGCGGATGCAGTTCCTTCAACAGCTCGATGCCGCGCGGGTCGCGGTCTTCGAGCAGGCGGATCAGCCGGCCGCCGGCAAGCGGGTCGCGCGCCAGGATTTTTTCAGCTTCGGGTGTCATCGACGCATCGCAGCGGGAAACCCGCTCCCGCCGGAAAAACGGCTTCGGGTCACACGGGATAGAGCCAATCGGAGAAGGACGGTTCGTCGCCCGCGGCAATCTTCCGCAAGACGTCCCACAACCGGCGCTGCATCGGACCGGGGGCGCCCGGCATTTCGCGATTTTCAACCCGCCGCACGGGGATCACCTTGAACGGCGTGTTGGCAAAGAATATTTCATCCGCTTCGAATAAAAGCTCCGGCCGCAACCGGCCCTCGAAGGTTTCAATCCCAAGATAGCGGGCAACCTGCAGAATAGACCGGCGCGTGATGCTGTCGAGCACGGTCCCCAGGGAGGGGGTCAGGAGGCGGCCGTCTTTGACGAGAAAGACGGATTCGGTCGCACCCTCCGCGATAAAGCCCTGGGTGTCGAGCAGGACGGCGTCATCCAGCCCGCGTTTCTGCACGTCCAGCCGCGCGATCATGCCGTTCAGGTAATTGGCGGCGGCCTTGGCCTCGATCGGGACCGTTTGCGGGTCCAGCTTCCGCCAGCGAGCGATTCCCGCGGTCGTTCCCTTTTCGAAAGAATACTCCACCCCCTCCAGGTCGTGGGCCGGGTCTATCGCGAATACGGCCAGGTCCAGACGTTTCTGCGGGGGCTGAATGTCCAGAGCGAACTGGGGATAATATCCGACCATCTTGACGACGCCCTCCCGGAGCTGATTGCGGCGAACGCTCTCCGCCACCGTCTGGCACAGCGCGTCGTGGCCGGCGGGCAGTTCCATGTCCAGGTACGCGGCCGATTTCTCAAGGCGTGCGATGTGTTCATGGAGCCTGAAAACGGCCGGTCCGGAGGCCGTGAGGTAAAAACTGATGACCTCAAAAATCGTGGAGCCCCGCGCGAAACTGTGGGACATCATGTGCACCGTCGCCTCCGCCCATTTCACGAAGCTGCCGTTCTTGTATACCCATCGCTCTTCCAGCATTTCCCCTCCTCTTTTTCGCTTGATGCCCTTCCCGCTTCGAACTTCCGCCTTCCCACTTCCACCTTCCACCTTCAGCCTTCAGCCTTCCACCTTCAGCCTTACTTCTATGGCGTCATCCCGAACCGCAGCCATTTGAATTGATTTTGGACATCCCGGGAAACATTTTCGCCGATCCGCGCCATGAAAATATTCTCCGGCCGCAGGCAGATGTTCGGTTCATTGGTCTGATAGTCCTGGAACCCGAACGGCTCGAAAAGCTGGGCCATCATCTGGCGGTATTGCGGCGCCGACATCCGGTTGCCGTCAAGGTCCCAGGTCCAGGAATACCCCACGAAATAAGCGATTTTCTCCTCGATCAACGGGTGGACCATCATCATCTGAATGATGCCCTTGGCAATTTTCCGTGAACGCCATTGCCGGCTCACCTCGATCGCGTTGACTTCCATCATGACGAGCGGCTGCAGGCCGGCCCAGCGCTCTTCCGGATCCGGATAGGCCAATACGCCGAACCCCACGATATGCGCCGAGTCGGCAATCGCCAACACCACACTGGTATCCGGTTGTTCGGCTTTTTGTTCCAGGCTTTCGCGCTTGGTGTAAAGCGACCGATAGTGGGCATGCGTTCCGAACTGCCGATCGAAGCGGAGGTTGCGGATTTCCTCCGGCCGGCAAAAGGAGCGGATCCGAAGCTCCCCCAGGGAAGTGGACAGAAGGATTTCGTTCTGCGTATAACTTCTCATGGTCGGCGGCTCAGAAATCGCCCCAGTCCTTATGCAGGCGTTTGGTCATGATCAACAGGTCGTGCAGCTGGCCCTGGGGATCGATGATGAAATCCTCGAGCATCGCTTTTTTGAAAAAGTCGAGCTTGTAAGCCGCCTCGATCGCCGCATCCTCGATCCCGACGACAAAATCGGCCCGCAGCTCGCGCAGGCCCTTCTCCATAGCGAGATGAATGAGATCCAGCAGCATCCAGCTTCCCAAGCGCTTTTGACGGAATTCCGGCAGCACGATGATCCGCAGGCGGCCCTGGTGGTGATAGCATCCATAGGTATGGGTGTGCAGTCGGGCATGGGCGGTGATCTGCCCCCCGCACTCGGCGATGATGGAAAACACATCGTCCTTGCCCTCGACCCAGCCGCGGATCACCGCCGGGTCCATGACATTAAACCGCATGAACCAGCGGTCCTCCTCGGATAACTGGCTGTAGAATTCACGCAGCGCTTGTTCGTCCATTTCCGCGAGCGGACGGATGGCGACCTCGGTGCAATTCTTGAGCACAAGCTCCTTGGGGTATCTCACCGGGCAACCCCTCCTTTCCTGTCTTCCAAGTTCAAAAATTTTTGCTTAAAACCCCGAGACTTGGCACTCAGCTAAGCACGAGCGGCAAGGCCTGTCAAGCGCATTTCGGCAACCATATTCAAGCTGCACCATCGGCGCTGAGCCGTCCGGCAGGCCCTTCCGAAACTCGATGCCGGTCCTCACTTTTTTTCTTGACTTAGCGCCTTTGTAGCTAATATATAGCTATAATTATTGCAATTCGGGGTTTTCTTGATGGTTCAGAAATAATAACCTGTCCAAGTAAATGATATTTAGGGAAAAGGAGATTAACATGTCGGATCTGAGTTGGCTTCCAAGAGAATCAGGCCTTAAAGACCACTTCTTGTGGGGAGACGAACACTTTTCGGACAAAGCTCCCGGAGTCATTTACGAAAAGAAGCCCATCCTCGACCTTCAGGGCAGCCCGGTAAAGGACATCTATTCCGCCTGGATCGTTCTGAACAACCCGGCCCAATACAACTCGTACACCACGGAAATGGTCAAGGGTGTCATCGCCGGCTTCCAGCGCGCCTCGGCCGACTCTTCCGTGGTGGCAGCGGTTTTCACGGCCACGGGCGAGAAGGCCTTCTGCACCGGCGGCAACACCAAGGAGTATGCCGAATACTATTCCGGTCGCCCCAACGAATACGGCCAATACATGGATCTTTTCAACGGCATGGTAGACGGCATCCTTGGGTGCAAGAAGCCGACCATCTGTCGCGTGAACGGCATGCGCGTCGCCGGCGGCCAGGAAATCGGCATGGCCTGCGACA
>CAZNAX010000079.1:0-13482 GCA_964570965.1 uncultured Desulfatibacillum sp. | reverse complement strand
CATAGTTTCCGCTATTGACAAAGCGCGTTGTCATTTTTTAGACTTCAACCAACCCTGAATCGACAGGGCCGACTCTGCTTGCCCCTCACCACCCCCCGCGACCATATGGTTCCGGGCTCCGGCCGATGCCGACTATCAGAGGAGGTCTGAGATGATGCCCATGATTCGACCACTTGCGAGGCGCTGCGTGCGGCTGTTCATTTTGTTTTGTGCCTTAACGACAACCATGGTATTCGCCCAAAGCCAGGCCGAACCGGGCGACATGCAGTTTCTTTTCGCCTTCGGCGCGCTTACGGGGCCGGAAGGCAAGCAGAAGGTCATGGCGGTTCAAAACGAAACGCGCCTGGGTTCCGGCGACCGCCTGAAGCTTTTCATCGAGCCCAGAAGCGCTATCCATGTCTATCTGTTTCACTTGAGCACCGAGGGCGAACTGGATTTTCTTTTCCCGGGCGAGGGGCAATCCGCCCGGATCCTGCCCGGCTCTCCGCTGCACATTCCCGACGGCACGCGCTGGTTCCAGCTCGACACTCACACCGGCCAGGAGAAATTCCTTCTCCTGGTTTCAGCGCAACAGCTGCATCGTCTGGAAAGTTTGTACGCTCGGCACGCCACCCTGACAGAGAAAGCCGCCCTGCAATCGTCTGCTGACTCTATTATGAACGAGATCAAGCAGTTGAGACTCAAGCACCAGGACCTATCCGCCCCGGCGGAAAAACCGGTTCGTATTGGAGGCAGCCTGCGGGGCCAGACACCGAAAGACGCTCCGATTTTCCCGGATGTTACGCCGCTGGCCTCCGAAATCTCGGCCTCTGGTGGTTTCTACGGCCGGACGTTCACCATTGACCATCGCTGACGCAAAACAGTGGCGGAAGCCCGTTTGGCTGGCTGCGGGGGTGTTTGCGGCGGTCCATCTCTTTTCCCTTCTTTGGCCGGAATTCTTTAACACCTGGAACGAACGGCTCAACGACCAGTTCTTCGGCCTGAAGGCGTCGCATGCCGCCTTCGCCCCACCCTACGATGGCACCGTCGTGCATGTGGACTTGAACAACACCAGCCTGCGCGCCCTGAAAGACTACCACCCCTCCCGCGCCCACTATGCCCGCGCGATCCACAACCTGGGGGCGATGAAGGTTGCCGTGCAGATGTGTGACATCATCTTCGCCGGTGAGACCAGTGCCGAAAACGACCGGCGCCTGATGGATGCGACGCGGCAATCCCGGGATGTGGTTTTCGGGATGGCCTTTCGGCTGTCCGCGGCAGCGGGCCGAGAGAATGGGGTCGAAGACCCGGATGCGCGCGACTATCTCCGGAAAACGGCGTGGAAGCTACCGGCCCCACCGGAGACCGCCCGATTCTATTACGGCATCGACCCGCTGATCACTCTGGTGCCGCTGGCGGAGCTGTCCCTGGGCACCGGCTTCCTGACGCTCACCCCGGATGCGGACGGCGTCATCCGCAGGCTGCCGCTGATCGTGCGGTTCGAAAACGACTTCTATCCGAGCTTTGCCCTG
This sequence comes from uncultured Desulfatibacillum sp., assembly GCA_964570965.1. Classification (GTDB taxonomy): domain Bacteria; phylum Desulfobacterota; class Desulfobacteria; order Desulfobacterales; family SpSt-501; genus SpSt-501. The sequence continues at coordinate 11,971 of CAZNAX010000079.1, read as the reverse complement.
AAATCCGTGTGCGCTTTTCTGAAAGTCCCCCCGGATAAGGTTGTGCTCGACCGCGGGGCGATCACCCTGCGGGATGCCGTTCGGCCGGGCGGTTCGCAACGGATCAATCTCACGATCCCGGTAGATGCGCGCGGCTGTATGCGCATCCACTTCGCCGGCCCATGGGGCCGGATGAAGCATTACAATTTTTCGGACATCTACGCCGCCTCCGACGACTTGGACCGGCTCAATGAGTTCCGGGATGAGCTGGAAGGGCGGATCGTGCTTCTATCGGACATTTCCACGGGTTCGGCGGACATGGGCCAGGTGCCGATCGATGAAGGCTACCCTCTGAGCGGCGTTCACGCCAACGCCGTGAACACCATCCTGACCGGCAGCTTCATCCGGGAGGTGCCGAACCTCGCAGCAGCCGTTATCGAGATTCTCCTGCTTCTGGCCGTCACGGCCCTGTCTTTCCACCGCTCGGCACTGGTCAGTGCCGGGGGTACCGCCGGCCTCGCTGCGTTTTTCGCTGCCGCTGCAGGCCTGCTGTTCCTGCAGTGGAACCTTTTGGTGCCGGTGGTTAAAGCGCTCCTCGTCATGGTTCTGGGGTGGGCGGGCTTGTCCACGTGGCATGCTCTTGAAAACGCCCGGGTTCGCGCCGCAATCGAGCGGGCGCGCCAGCTCGCCGAACACGAGCTTGAGATCGGCCGCAAGATCCAGACCGGGTTTCTCCCGGCCAACCTGCCGGCACCCCCCGGCTGGGAAATCGCCGCTCATTTCCAGCCGGCACTGCAGGTCTCAGGGGATTTCTATGACGTCTTTGAACTGGCAGGCGGCCGCTGCCTGGGGGTCGTCATCGCCGATGTCTGCGATCATGGGGTGGGTTCAGCGCTTTTTATGGCCCTGACCCGCAGCTTGATCCGGGCCTTTGCCATGCAAAGTGCCGACCGCCTGGGCGTGGACTCAATCGACCCGGCGGGGTGGTCTCAGACGCTTGCGCTGGAAACGGTCCGACAGACCAACGCCTACATCACGGACAACCACGGCGAGGCCGACATGTTCGCGACCCTCTTTCTCGGCATTTTGGACCCCGCCACCGGCAGACTCACCTACGTCAATGGCGGGCATGAGCCGCCCCTGTTCCTCCGCAGCGGGCAGCCGGTGGCATATCTCAAGGCCACAGGGTTGGCCGTCGGGGCGCTGCCCGATGCCCTCTACAAAACGGAGTCCATCGGTTTTGAGCCCGGTGACTGCCTCGTCCTCTACACGGACGGGGTTACCGACGCCGATGACACTGCGGGGGCACATTTCTCGAAACAGAAATTGGTCAACCTGGTTTCAGAAAAAGGCGCCGCTGCCCAGGCCCTGGTGGACAAAGTAATCGATGCTTTGAACTCGCATGTGGGAAAGGGGTCGCCCGCAGACGATGTCACCCTTCTGGCCCTCCGGAAAACACTATAATAACGGCTGGCTACTCAAAAATTCGACCCAGGGGTTGATCGCAACCGGATTTTTCGTCATAATAGGAGGCGATCAGAATCGAAATATAGTTTCAAGCCAAAAAACAATTAAAAGCGGCTGCTAACCCCTGCGGTTTGCGGCCGCTTTTATGGCCTTTGGGGGGTATCACGAATGAGCGCGAATTTGGGAAGACGCACGAAAGACATCGTATTCTTGCTGATAGGGGCGGCATCTGCCCTGGCCTTTTTCAGCGGGTGTTCCATGTGGACCAAGCCTTCGGTTGGATATACCGCCGCCGCCAAGGAATCCGGCCAGAAAGAAGAACCGGCGCCGGCCGAGGTCTACCCCCGGAATGAGATCCCTGCTTATGTCGGCAGTATGAGGTCTGTCCGGGTTTTCAGCACCTATGAGCGCATCGATACGGGCATCGACCTCGCTCCCGGCCGACTCTACTCCATCATGGCCAAAGGCAGTGTTTTTTTGGAGCCGGCCGATTCCGGTCGGGGACCCAGCGACCGGCACTTTGTAAAGGTGATCGGGAAAGGCCCCCAAACCCCGGTTTTTGTAAACGAGGTGGGCGATACGTTTGTTTCCATCGGGTCCGGTCGGCTGAATCTCGGATTCATGGACCAGGACTACAAGGACAACCTGGGCTATTTTGATGCCATCATCATCGCGTGGCAGACCGACGATTACGCTCAAGTTGCCGAATTTCTGCAGAAACTGTCGGAACGCTATCCAAATCATCCCGGCATCACCCAAGCATATATGCGCGCGGACAAGGTCCGGGATCTGGCGGCGGCACGGATGCAGACCGCTTTGGAGATCAATCAGACCAAGGAGAAAATCCAGGCTCTCCAGCAGGTGGACCCGAAGAAAGGCGGACCCACGGCGGCGGAACGCTTGCGGCAGCAGCGCGAGCTCGAATACCGCCTGGCCGAGCTCACCGCCCGGCATGCCCAGCTCGACCGGCTCAGCCAGCAGCTTCAGGTCGAGAAGGCCAGGTCCGTCCAACTCAACCAGGAGCTTGAAAAGGAGCGCCGGGAAAGAGAGCGCATGAGCAAAATCGCGGCCGAAGGCAAGACGCCCCCGCTTCTGCTCATCACGGGCCCCGAGGAAGGCCAACAGGTGGAAAGCGGCAGCGTGCGCCTGACCGGCGCCGTTGAGGGAAAGCAGGGGCTGAAAAGCTTCGAGATCTTCCTCAACGGGCGGCCGCTGGAGGCTTCGACCGAGCGCGGCATCCGCCAGGTGGGGGAAAGCGCCCCGCACCGCCTGAACTTCGACCGCAAAATCCAGCTCGATGAAGGCCACAACCGGCTGCAGGTGGTCGTGACCGACGTCGACGATCTGTCGGTGGAGAAGACGCTCTCGATCCAATACCACCCCAAGCGACGCAATGTTTGGGCGGTGGTCATCGGCATCAATGATTACCCCAAGCTGCCGAAGTTGAAGTATGCGGTCAACGACGCCGAAGCCTTTTACCGCCTGCTGGTGGAGGGTAACCGGGTCCCGCCGGAAAACGTGACTCTCCTGACGAACGAGCAAGCCAATCTGGTGACGTTGCGCAGCACGCTGGGCACCCGGATCAAGAATGCGGCCCGGGAGAACGACATGGTCATCATTTTCTTTGCCGGCCACGGAGCCACCGAACGCGACGCCACCAGCCCCGACGGCGACGGACTGGAAAAGTACTTGTTGCCGTTCGACACGGACCCGGCGGACCTTTACAGCACGGCCATGCCTATGGTGGAGGTCGCCCGCATTTTAAACCGCATCCGCTCGGAGCGATTGGTGTTCATCGCCGATGCCTGCTACAGCGGCGCCAGCGGGGGCCGCACCATCAGCGTGACCGGTGTGCGGGCCAATATGACCGACGGATTTTTGGAGCGGGTCACCGGCGGGCGGGGTAAGATGATTATCACCGCCAGCGCCGCCAACGAGGTCAGCGTCGAAAAAGACGAGCTGCAACACGGTGTTTTTACGTATTATCTGCTCGAAGGGCTGCGGGGAAAGGCCGATCTCGACCGTGATTCCATGATCACGGTCGACGAGGCCTACCGCTATGTCTACGACCAGGTGCCGCAGGCCACCGGCCAGGAGCAGCATCCGGTCAAGAAGGGGACCGTGGAGGGCAACGTGGTCCTCAGCATTGTCCCCTGAAAAATCATCGGCGGAGTCGATGACGGCTGCGCCTATGATTTTTTATGAAGCGCCTCGCGTTCGCGGATAAGTTCGGTGAGGAGCTGCTGCACGGTCCACTTCTCGGAAACCGGGGTGAGCACCGCCCACAAGGTCTCCTGCATGCCGGATTTCTTGCAGATCGTCATCAGGCTGATCAGCTGGGCTTCGGTGACCCCGGCCACGATGATGGCCCGCGGCAGCACGGAGGCCCCGCCAGTGCCGCTGCCGTCGGGAAGCTCCAGCAGGTCAGCCAGCGCCATGGCCCCCTGCTCCGTGGCGACCCAGATCTTGGGGACCTCGGCAAGGCCGGCCATGCCCAAGACGGCGTTTAATTTGTTCTGGGCTTCGGCTCCAAAGCCGCAGAGCAGGAGTCTGCGCGGCCCGTAGAGAAGCTTCTCGGAGCGCGTAACTTTTTCAAATGTCGTTTTCTCCGTCATATCCCTTTCCTTCATTGGGACAACCAGGGCGGCGGGGTTGTAATCGAAACCCTCTTGGTGTTCGGGTCGACCATAATCCCGGCGCCCAGGCTGGAATACCAGACCCCGATTTGCAGCCCCTGAGGGTCGTGGATCGTGTGCCCTTCCGTGTAGCCGCCCGGGGCCGGAAAACTCTGGACCAGACCGACCACTTTCCGAAACCAATCTTCATATCCCCGGTGACCTCCGCCGTTCAATCCGCTTCATCGCAGCTATGTTAGAAGTCATCGCTAAAAACCCAGGGCATAATGGTGGAGATTGAAACGATTTTGGTCTGCGGGTCGACGATGACGCCGGCCGCCAGGCTGGAATACCAGACGCCAATCTTGCGCCCCTGCGGATCCATGATGGTAAACCCCGATGCATAGGAATTCGGCAGAGGGAACGATTTAACCAGCCCGACGACCTTGCGGAAGGCCGTCGAGTCCGTTGTGACCTCCCTCCACATGGGGTCATCATCCAAACGGTACTCCCGGTCCAGGCCGACGACGCCGAATGGATTGTTTTCTTGATTGAGGTACCAATAACGGTAATCCGGGTTGATTTCCAGGGCATCAAACTGGCGTGTGACCTCTCGGCTTTCACGGATGCCGCCGATGTTCGCCAGCGAGCATGCAGCCATCAGGGCGGCTGCAATGGAAAGCAGAAACACGACTTCCCTTCTGACCATGGCCCACTCCTCTGCCGAGCGTCTCTCGGAATGCGCTCAGAACGGCTTGGATTGGACGCCCTTTTTGCTAAAACCCGAGCCGGATCCCGACTCCCCCGCCACCGGACCCGATGCCGACGCCCACCCCGCTTCCGTACCAGCCGTCATCGTTGACCCAGGGCATGGCGGTGGTGATGGATACGATACGGGTTTCAGGGTTCACGATAATGCCGGCGCTCAGGCTCGAATACCAGACCCCGATCGGCTGGCCTTGAGGGTCGATAATGAAAGCCCCGTAGGTAAAGCTCCCCGTTGCCGGGAAGCTCTCCACCAAGCCGACCACTTTCTCGAACGTCTTTGAATCGGGGTCGACCTCCCTCCAATTGATGTCTTCAATGCGGTACGGCGGCTCCAACCCGACCACCGCATAAGGGTTGTTCTCCTGATTGTAGTACCAGTACTGATGGCCCGGGTAGACATGCAAGGTTTCGAAGGCCCGGCCGACCTCGCGGCTGTTTCGGAGCCCGCCGCGGTTAGCAGCCGAACAGCCGACGAAGAGCACGGCCACTAGAAGCAAACCGCCGACGATCCCGCACGTGGCTTTACAAATTTTCATCGGTGAACCTCACGGATTGGCATCGGTTTGAACTTGACTCCAATGATAACGATAGAAGGCCACCAAGACAATACCAAGAAGTCCCCCCCGGCTCCCGGTTGCTCAACTGGTCGTTGCCAAAAACAAGGGGCACCCGGCATACCGGGCGCCCCTTGTCTCTGTCAGTGAATTCTTCGGCTCCCACTGCGGCTATACCTGGAAGAACATCGGCAGGAGGAGGAAACCGGCGGAGATGATGACCATGTAGATGATGAAATAAATCATGCAATAGCCCATGATGTCGCGGAAGTTGAGCTTCGCCACACCCAGCAGCGGGATCGCCCAGAACGGCTGGATCACGTCCGTGATCATGTCGCCCCACGCGTAGGCGATGACGGTCATGGGACCGCTGACCCCCAGGTTCTTGGCGGCCGTCATGATGTAAGGCGCCTCGACGGCCCACTTGGCCCCGCCCGAGGGCACGATGTAGTTCAAGATCCCGGAGTACCACATGACGATGAAGGGGTAGGTCTCCTTGGTCGCGATGGCCGTGAACCAGTCGCCCATCACCTCCGCCAGCCCGGAAAACTTGATGATCCCGAAGATCCCGGCGTAGAAGGGGAACTGGACGACGACCCCCCAGATGAAAGAGCCGCCCTCCATGGCCGCTTTCAGGAACGAGGCCGGCGTCCAGTGCAGCAGGACGCCGATGACCAGGAAGGCGAAGTTCACCACGTCGAGGTTGATCCCGGCCCACCCGTTCTTCCCAAAGTACCAAACGAGCCAGATGATCCCGCTCGCCGCCACGATGAGGTTGATGATGGGCGAGTGCTCGAGCCAAAGGGCCGGCGTCATGTCCGCGGGCTTCGGTTTGGGCGGCGCCTCGAAGGTAGACTCCTTGACCAGCTCCGGGTCCGCAATAAAGGTCTCCTCTTTCCGGGGGTGCATGAGCGGCCCCACGATGGTCAGGACGACCAGGATCGCCAGCGCCAGCAGCAGGTTGAACGGGTGGAAAATGGTCTCGGTGATCGGGATGATCCCGATGTCCTTCTCAAGGAAGTGCTTCGGGGTGGCTACCAGGAGCGGGGCGGAAGCGGAAAGCCCGGAATGCCACATCGTGCCCAGGCCCAGGTAGGCGGTCGCCACCAGGAGCCGGTAGTCCACTTCTTTCTGCTTGCGCACCATGAAGCGCACGAAAACCGCCGAACCGACGATGCTGAGCCCCCAGTTGATCCAGGCCAGCCCCATCGATACGATCGCCATCAGGGCGATGGCACCCTTGTTGCCCTTCGGCAGACCGGCGAGGCCGTTGAGAAGCCGGCTGAATATAGGGGTCGTAGCCAGGATGTAGCCCGTCATGATGATCAGGCACATCTGCATGCCGAAGGAGAGCAGCACCCAGAAACCGCTGCCCCAGTTTTGAATGAGTTGATATGCGGTGGCTTTGGTAAAGATGAGACCTAAAACGTAGGCGGCAATGGTGAGAATGACGGCGATGACCCATGCGTCCGGAACCCAGCGCGTGCTCCAACGTGTGCTGGCAGATGCGAGCTTCTGAAGCATGTCTTCCTCCTTTTGCAATGCAGGTTTAAATGGCACTGACCCAACGCGGCTGCTTCAATGCACTAAACCTAACCCGGATGGTGGTTTGATGAATCGAATGGTGTTGGGTCGACCTCTTTTCGGTTGAAACCCAGTCAGCCTATCTCACATCCTGAGGGCGGCTTGTCAAATCGAAACGAAATGTTCCGGTTCACTCCGTGTGGTGCGGTTCATCCCGCAGCGCTTGAAATCAGCCAGTTCAAGTGCCCGTCCCCCACGACTTCTTGAACGGCCCTTATTCCCTGAGCCAAACGGGTGTAGTTCATGGCGAGGCCGATCATTTCTGCCAAGACCAGCAGCGAATCCAGGTCGCGGTCGGATAGTTTCCAGACCTCGCGGTGGTATAGCCGCAGTGCGCCGATCACCTGTCCATTGAATGTTACCGGAAGCGAAATGATTGCGCGAATGCCCTCGGCTCGGGTTTGATCGGGGTACTGTAAGGTTTTTGATCTTTCTACATCCGGAACAACTACCGGCACACCTTTCAGGGTGCGGGCGATGCTTTTCCTGGACAGCACTGGTCCCTTGTTGAGGAAACTCCTCCTGAGACCAAAGGTGCCGATGATTTCGAACTCGCCGGCGTCCGGATCGAGCGCAAAGACGCTGCAGCCTTTGATCTCCAGCGCCGCCACCAACAGCTGGGCTAAGTAGGTGGTCATGGCTTCTAAAGAATGCGCGTGCGCGATGGCTCGGGTGACGACCTTGAAGACATCGATGTCAATTTTTTCATTTGCACCCATGGATCCCTCCCCATCAACTCACCACGCAAATGGTCACGTTCGTCAGCGCCGAGAGCAGCTTGGTGTGAAGGCTGCCGGCAAAGAAGCGGCTGAGCCGGCCCGGCTGGCGGCTCAGGACAATGAGGTTGAAGCGCTCGCGCCGGTGCAGGTCGAGGAGCGCATCCAGCACCTCCTTTTTTCTGGGCCGCAGGACCGTTCGCACCTGGGCCGGTGCGAATCCGCGTTCGATCAGTTCATCTCGGATGTTCTGCAAATCCGATTCCAGCTCTCTGATCTTGGCCCGCAGGTTGCCCATGCCGCCTTTGAGCCGGTCGGTGACCGATCGGTCCTGAAACGGCAACTCCGACAGCGACAGATAGCAATGAAACAGGGTGATCTCGACGTCTCCCTGCGGGGCAAACGTGCGCGCGGTGAATTCCAAGGCGTTGCGGTCGCGGTCGGTGAAATTGTAAGGCAGGAGCAGTTTCTGGGTGCCCATGAGCCCTCCATCCAGTGGCCGAGGGGTGGGGCCAACCAACAGGATCGGTAAGCGGGGGCTTCGTCTCGATGGCGGGCGACGCACCCCCGGGCTCGCTTGCAAGCCTCTGCATCGGTCCGGGCGACGAGGCGTCCCCTTGCAGGGATAGTTTATAGCCCCAACCCAGCGGGAGAGTCAATCGCGTCTATCGCAGGTGGCGGCGCATGATCCATTTGCTGCGGGACGGATGGGCGCATTCCACGAAACCGGCGCGGGTGAACATGGCGGGCAGGCCCATGAAGCTCGACACCGGCGCGAGCCGGGTGTCCTTGGGCGGCGTCGGATACGCCTCCACAATCGATCCGCCGCAGCGCCTGACGTAATCCAGCGCCCCGCCGATCAAGGCTTCGGCGACTCCCTGGCCGCGCCAAGCTCGCGCTACAAAAAAACACACGAGGGACCAGACCGGCAGGTCGTCCAGGCGCCTCAGCACCGGTGAGCGCTCCAGGGAGCTGAACTCCTCCCGTGGCGCCACCGAACACCAGCCGACCGGCTCTTTCCCCAGCAAGGCCAAGAGGCCTGGCACCTTCCCTGAATCGACAAGGGCCTTCATGGCCCGGCGGTTGCCCTCGCCCTTGCGTTGTTCGAACTCGCGCCGCGTCGAGCGCCACCACATGCACCAGCATCCTCCGTAGGCCCCGTGGGCGCCGAACAGCATCTCAAAGTCACGCCAGCGTTGCGGGGTCAGGGGGTGAATCTCGAATCGGGTGCCGCAGCTTGAGATGGGGGCTGTTTTTTTCATGCGGTTCATCCCTGTTCCGAAGAATTTCTGGATAGGATGATGGCGGCCTCGCCGCGGCGGCCGTCGATATAGATTTCCAGAGGACGGTTCCAGCGTAAAAGCCGCAGGTAATTTGTTTCACGAATCGATTCGCTATCCTTCAGGCGTTCCCAGCGAATGAAAGCCTCCGAACCAAAGGGAATGGACAGGCAGCCGATGTTCAGCGATGTCACGTTCTGGAAGAAATGGGTCCCCTGGGCCGGATCGACGTTGAACCCCTTAAAGCCCACCTCCACCAGGACTTTCACGCCCGAGATTTGCGCCCAGCCCACGCCGATGCCCATCCAGGGATCGGTCGATCCCCAGCGCCCGAACCCGACGAGAACATAGGGCCGGTTTTCATCGACCAGCACCTTGTTCATATCGCCGATTTCCCGGGCGATTTCGCGGGTCTTGGAGCTGTCGAACGTTTCCGGTTTAACATAGACCAGGTCGCGAATGTCGCGATAAACGCCGTTGCCGTGCGCGATGTTCGAGTAGCAGAACGCCCGCTGCTTGTGTGCAGCGGAGATGGCAACCCTCTCCCAGCGCTTCTTGGACGCCATCGGACGGAGCTGCAACGGGTAGAAGACGGGTGGCTGATCTTCCGGCAGCTCGCAGGCGAATTCGATCTCCACCGGGATCCGCATGGACCGCTCGCAAACGGCAAGAAGGCTGCCAAGCAGTTCGCCGAATTTAAGCCGCGGGTCGCGCAGCACTTTCTGGAAAGTCACAATCCGCGGTCCGTCGTAAAAGAAGCTGTCCACCAAGAGACCGCTGTCGGACTGATAGACCGAGGCGACCTTCTGCAGCACCCACTGGCTCTCCGCCACCGACAGCGGCAGCAGCCGGAGGCGGTCCATGGTGGCGGAATCCCGCGGCTCCCGGATGGCCGCCATATCCAGCGCATAGAAGTTCTTCTGGGTGAAGTACAGCCAGTCGCGCATGTCGGCAAACTGCGGCAGCAGCAGCGGGTAGCGCGGGCAGAAGCGCACGATCGCCCCTCCCTCCACCACGGTCTTCCCGAGCCCAAGAGCGATCTGCGCCACACCGTCTTCAGGTTTCATGTAGGAAACGGGATAGAAATTATGGGATTGGGCGACACCGGAAAACGTGGGATAGAAATAGCCCCCGCGGCGGCAGCCGCCCAGGGTCTGAACCACCACTGCCATGCGCTCGTCCTCGAGCCGGTAGCTGGTCTGCCGGAAATAGGCCCGCGGATTGTCCCCGAACGTGGACGCCCACACCAGCTTGATCGCCGCCAGCAGCGACCGGAGCCGCTCGTCCAGCGAGTCGTCGCTGTTGGGCAGCATGTAGGTCGAATAAAGACCGGCCAGCGGCAGGTTGTGCGAATCCTCCAGGATGCTCGAAGAGCGCACGGCCAACGGTTCGCGAACGGTCTGCAGATAGGAGCGCAGATCGTGAATCATTTCTTCCCGCAGCTTCCCCTTCAGAAAGCGCTGCTGGAGCTCGTTATAAGGCAGGGAGCCCTTCAAGGCGTCGTCCCAGAGCCGGTTGTCTTCCAGAAAACGCGCAAATTCGTTGGAGCAGACGACCAGCGTGGGAGGGATCTGGATGACCAGCTCCGGAAAAAGCCGGCGGATCTCCAGCCGGGACAGCAGATACCGCAGGAACCCGATGCCGCGCGCCTTGCCGCCGAGAGACCCCTCGCCCCAGCGCATGAACTGAAGCTCCAGGGGGTTGCGGCCGGCTATGAAGCGGGTGATGATGTCGCTCTGCTTTTCGTAGAGCGCGGTTTCGATGACCCGGATCAGGAACCGCCGCAGCTCCTCGGCGTCTCGAAAGTCTTCCACCCGCTTGGGGTAGAGCTGCTCGGCGATTCGAACCTCCGTGCGGGCCATCATCCAGTGCGAAAAATGCTGCTGCTCGGCGTGGTGCAGGATCGATTCGGCCGGGACCTCCCGCAGGCGGTCCAGCAGCTCGCGCGGGTTTCCCGCGCGGGCGATTTCGCGCCCGTTACGCATCCGAAAGATGAAATCCCCGAAGCCCATATACTCCCGCAGAAAGCGCTGGAGGTCCTCCATGAGCCGGCTGGAGTTCTTGTCGATGAAATAGGTTTGCAGGGTCTCGGCGCGGCTGCGGTTTTTATCCGGCTCGGCGGACTGGATGCAGATGGGCAGCTCGGGCATGTCCCGGCGCAGCATGCGGACGAGTTCGAAGCCGGCGTCGTCGTCCAATCGATCGGCCTTCATGAAGCGTACGTCGGTGATGACCCCCAGGATGAAGGGCCGATAGCGCCGGTAGACCTCCACGGCCTCCTCGAAGCTTCCGGCCAGCACGATCTTGGCCCGCGAGCGCATGCGCAACTGCCGGTGCAAATGGTTCAGGCCCTCGTCGATCAGCCGTCGGGTCAGGACCATGATCGCCGTGTAGATGGCCGGCAGGAAGGTGGAATAATGCGCGATGGAGTCTTCCACCAGCAGCACCAGCCGCACGCCGCCCAGACGGGTGTCGCGATCGAGGTTGGCCATGTCCTCGAAGTACTTGATGATGGCGACCAGCAGGGTGGGGTCGTTCTGCCACAGGAAAATCCGATCCACCCCCTCGGGTCGCTCCCGGCCTTCCAGCCGGGTCAGCCAAGCGGGATCCGTCGCCAGCACGACGACGGGCAGATCGTTGCGGATGGCCTTCACCTGAAGCGCCAGGCCGAAAGCCAGCTCGGCTTCCTCGTGGACAATCGCAAGGACGAGGTCGATGGTTTCCGCGCGGATGGCCTCCAGCGCCCGCTCGACGCTGGCGACCTTGCGGATCCGCGGGACCGTGGACAGCCCGCGGTCCGCGTACTGCTGCCAGATGCGCTCCTCGAGGGTGCCGTCCTCTTCCAGGATATAGCCGTCGTAGACGCTGGAAACCAGCAGGATCTCCCGGATGCGACTGTTCATCAGGGAGCGGAACGTATCGAAGCGATGCTGAAGCGAATCGATGTCCAACGGGAGGCCACCTTTGGGCTATTTCTTAGCGGGCTCCAGGAAATGGGCGACATGGTT
>CAZNAX010000078.1:0-13593 GCA_964570965.1 uncultured Desulfatibacillum sp. | reverse complement strand
ACGGGAAGGAGGCCGCACGGTGGGCGCCGGCGTGGTCGCCGAGGTCATCGAATAGGCCCGTGAACGAATGAGCAAAGGAGACTGCCCGTGAGAGTGCTGATTACGCTTGCCTGTTCCGAGTGCAAGCGCCGAAACTACACGACGACCAAGAACAAGCGCACCACGCCGGACAAACTGGAGTTTTCCAAGTACTGCCGATTCTGTCGCAAGCATACGTCGCACAAGGAAACCAAGTAGGCTCGGAACGCAAGGAACCCGCGCAGGACATTCGCATGCAGGCCAGTAGCTCTAACGGTAGAGCATCGGACTCCAAATCCGGGTGTTGGGGGTTCGAATCCCTCCTGGCCTGCCAATTTCATTCCTGAGAACGCCTGGACCAACCGGGCCAATGGCCGCTTGTGCCGGCGGCCCGCCACGGGCGAAGACTTCTCTCTGCTGGGGAGGCGCATGGGACGCATACTACGGAAAAAACCAACCAGCCTTAAAAAAAAGAAGCGCCCCGATGTCGAGTCGACCGGGGGGGACTCGAACGCCGCCGCCGGCGGCGCACGAACGGCTGAGGTGCTATCGTCGGCGGCGTCCGAGGTCGTGCGCAAGCCGGAAGCGAAGCGCCCGGTGGCGCCAGCCTCGGTGTTGCCGGCCAGCGCGCCCGCCGACAATGTGCTGACGCGAGCCATTCAGTTTCTGAGAGAGGTCAAAATCGAGCTGAAGAAGGTTACCTGGCCGACGCGCAAGCAGACCATGGGGTCGACCCTGGTCGTCATCGTTTTGGTCATGATCATTTCGCTTTTTTTGGGACTCGTGGACCTGGGCTTGTCGACCGTGGTCCGGGCGGTATTTCGGGCTTGAGGAGAAACGCCGTGGCGCTCAGATGGTATGTCGTCCATGTCTACTCGGGGTTTGAGAACAAGGTCAAGGCGTCGCTTCAGGAGCGTGTGGCGGCTTTACCTCAATCCGAAAAATTTGGGGAGATCATTGTTCCGACCGAAGAGGTCGTCGAGCTGGTCAAAGGCAAGCGCAAGACCTCTTCGCGCAAATTCTATCCCGGGTATATCCTGGTGCGGATGGAGTTGGATGACGAAACCTGGCATATCGTCAACAGCACCGCCAAGGTCACCGGATTCCTGGGGGGCCGTCAAAAGCCGGCTCCGTTGTCGGACGCTGAGGCCGATCAGATTATCAAGCGCATGGAAGCGGGCAAGCGCCAGCCTCAGCCGAAATATTTCTTCGAGGTCGGCGATGACATTCGGGTGATTGACGGACCGTTCAACAATTTCAACGGCACGGTGGAGGAAGTCAACCACGAAAAGGGCAAGATCAAAGTCCTGGTCAGCATCTTCGGCCGTGCAACCCCGGTGGAGTTGGATTTCGTTCAAGTCCAAAAACTATAGTATCGACACCCCTTCAAACGGGGTGTCTCTGGTGCGAGGCGACAGCGGGCAGACATGCTCCCGGCGCCAGCGAGACCTAACGTGTTCAGGAGAAGAAGAGACCCATGGCAAAAAAAGTGATGGCATTTGTCAAGCTGCAGGTGGAGGCCGGAAAAGCCAACCCCTCGCCGCCCATCGGCCCGGCTCTCGGCCAGCACGGCGTGAACATCATGGATTTCTGCAAAACGTTCAATGCCCGTACCGCTAACGACGCCGGCATGATCATTCCGGTGGTGATTACGATCTATCAGGATCGTTCCTTTACTTTTGTTACCAAGACGCCGCCGGCCGCCGTTTTGATCAAGAAGGCCGCCAAGATCGCCAAGGGCGCCAAAGATCCCAAACGCGAAAAAGTCGGTAAGATCAGCCGCCAGCAGCTGGAGGATATCGCCAAACTGAAAATGGTGGACCTGAACGCCTACGACCTGGAAGCGGCCTGTCGCATCGTCGAGGGCACGGCCCGCAGCATGGGAATCGAAATCGGGTAGGCGGCCCGCATCCGCTGCCCGGTGGCGCGGACGCGGTTCCGGGTGGTGCGAACGTTGGTAGAATAAACGAAGGAGAGCGAAGCAAAGATGGCAAAGCGGGGTAAAAAATACGTCGAAGCCAGGAAGAAGATCACCGGCACCTCCGGCGTGGGAGTGGCGGAAGCTGTTAAAATCGCGGTGGAGTCTTCCTTTGCCAAGTTTGATGAGACCCTGGACGTCGCCGTGCGGTTGGGGGTGGACCCCCGACACGCCGATCAGATGGTCCGGGGAAGCGTCGTGCTTCCGAACGGCATCGGAAAATCGGTGCGGGTCTTGGTCGTCACCAAGGGCGAAAAGGAAAAAGAAGCACAGGATGCCGGTGCCGACTACGTCGGCAGCGATGATCTCGTCGAAAAGATCAAAGGCGGATGGTTCGATTTTGACAAAGTCGTGGCTACGCCCGACATGATGGGATCCGTGGGCAAGATCGGAAAGATATTAGGCCCGCGGGGGCTCATGCCCAACGCCAAGGCCGGGACGGTCACCTTCGACGTGACGAAGGCCGTTCAGGAGCTCAAGGCGGGCAAGATCGAGTTCCGCGTGGAGAAGGCCGGGATCGTGCACGCGCCCATGGGAAAGGTGTCGTTCGGCGTGGAAAAGCTGGTCCAGAATGTGTCGGCGTTTCTGGAGACCATTCTGAGAATGAAACCGTCGAGCAGCAAGGGCACCTATCTGAGGAGCATCGCGGTTTCCACGACGATGGGCCCCGGCGTTAAGGTCGATACGGGTTTGGTCAAAGAATTTACCAAGTAGTCAATTAATCTGTCAAAGACCGTAGGTACGCTAGGGCGGTTAATCGGCGCTGCGCCGGCCTACCGAGACAGAGGGATCCTGCGGGTGAACCGATGCGGACGCCCGACAGCACCCCGATGGGCCGTAGCCATGGCCTCCGGTTTTCAGACATTCGAAGGAGGTGAGAATCAGAAGTGAAACTCGAAGAAAAGAAACAAATTGCGGAAGACCTGCACGGCCGATTCAAGAAATCACAGCTGGTCATCTTGACCGATTTCAAGGGACTGGACGTTGCCTCGCTCGGTGATCTGCGTCGCAAGCTCAAGGAAGCGGGCATCGAGTACAAGGTGGTCAAGAATACCCTGATGGCGAGGGCCTCCCAGGACACGCCGATCGCGGTGATGGCGAACCATTTTAAAGGTCCGGGAGCCGTGGCTATCAGTTACCAGGATCTCGTGGCGCCCGCCAAGATCCTGACCAAGTTTGCCGATGACAGCAAAAAGCTGGAAATCAGGGCGGCGGTCCTCAACGGCAAGCTCATCGACGCGAACGAAGTCAAGGCCTTGGCCGCTCTGCCCTCGCGCGAGGTGCTGCTCGGGCAATTGCTTTCCGTGATGGCCGGAGTACCGACCTCGGCCGTGAGAGTCCTGGCCGGAGTGCCGCGTGCCCTGGTGACTGCCCTATCGGCACTCAGGGACCAGAGGCAAACCGCGGAGACATAGCCCGCCACCTAATGTCCATGGCGATCGGGGCGTTTGTCAGGCTCAATTGCCAAATCAAATTTTTTCAACTCGAAGATGCGAATCAATCGGAGGTAAACCAACATGGCTAATGTGACCAAGGAAGATGTGATTGAGTTCATTTCCAACATGTCGGTGTTGGATCTATCGCAGCTCGTGAAAGAGCTGGAAGAGAAGTTCGGCGTGTCGGCGGCAGCCCCCGTGGCGATGATGGCGGCCGGCCCCGCCGGAGGCGCCGCCGCACCGGCCGAGGAAAAAACCGAGTTTGATGTCATCCTAACGGCCCATGGCGAAAAGAAGATCAATGTGATTAAAGAAGTCCGTGCCATCACCGGTTTGGGGCTGAAAGAGGCCAAAGACTTGGTGGAAACCCCACCCAAGCCGGTCAAGGAAGGCATTCCAAAGGCCGATGCTGAAAAACTCAAGGCGCAGCTCGAAGCCGCCGGCGCTACTGTGGAGATCAAATAGCGGGTTGTCCGAAACCGTGGTCTGCTGCCCGATCGACTGGAGTTCACCCTCCCCTGATTTCTTTCCGGCCGCAGCAGACCACGAACACCATCGTCCTGTCCAACGTCTGTCCACCATCTGACTCAGGTGTTCTAACCTCAACCAGATTGCGGAGTTGCTATGTCCGAGAGACTTATGGCAAGCAAGCGTATTCGCAAAAGCTTTGGAAAAATTGACCAGATCGTCGATATCCCTGACTTGATCGGGATGCAGCGCGACTCCTTTGCGCGTTTCCTGCAGATCGACGTCCCGCACGAAAAGCGCGAGGAGACCGGTCTGCAAGCCGTCTTCAAATCCGTCTTCCCCATCAAGGATTTCACCGGCAGCGCTTCTCTGGAGTTCGTGTCCTACCGGTTCGGGGAGATCAAACACACCATCGAGGAGTGCATTCATCGAGGGATGACCTACGAAATACCGGTGCGAATCACGGTCCGGCTGGTGGTCTATGACGTCGATTCCGAATCCGGTGCATCGAACATCCGTGACATCAAAGAGCAGGAGATCTATTTCGGCACCATCCCATTGATGACGGCCAAGGGAACCTTCATCATCAACGGAACCGAGCGGGTGGTCGTCAGTCAGTTGCATCGGTCGTCGGGCGTCTTCTTCGACCACGACAAAGGCAAGACCCACTCCAGCGGCAAGATCATTTACAGCGCCCGCATCATTCCGGTTCGTGGCTCTTGGATCGACATGGAGATCGACCCTAAGGACATCGTCTATATCCGCATCGACCGCCGCCGCAAGTTCCCGGTCACGACGCTGTTCAAGGCGTTCGGCTATACGTCTGAAGACCTGCTGGCCTATTTTTACAAGACCGAGCGGGTGATCGCGGACGGCAAACGTTACAGCAAGACCTTTGACGAAGAGCTACTGAAGGGACAGCGGGCGAGCCGCGATATCAAGGATAGCGAGACCGGCGAGATTCTGGTCAAGAAGGGGCGCCAGTACAACGTGCGCATCCTCAAGCGCCTCCGAGCGCTTGGCACGGAT
Organism: uncultured Desulfatibacillum sp.; assembly: GCA_964570965.1. Lineage (GTDB taxonomy): Bacteria > Desulfobacterota > Desulfobacteria > Desulfobacterales > SpSt-501 > SpSt-501. Next base: position 8,664 of record CAZNAX010000078.1, on the reverse strand, counting down.
CGCGTGCCGATCAATGTGGAGGAGATCTACAACCGCGCCTTCGCGTTCGCCATCCCGCATCCTCAAACCGGTGAGCCGGTCGTTCGAGCCAACGAAACGGTCGACGAGGAGAGCATTCGGCGCTTGGCCGATGCCGGTGTGGCCGAATTCGACCTGCTGTTCATCGACGGCCTGTCCAGCAGCGACTCTGTCCGCAAGACGCTGCTGCTCGACAAGGTGGATAGCAAGGAGGAGGCGCTGATCGACATTTACCGACGGCTGAGGCCCGGTAACCCGGCTACGCCGGAAGTCGCTCAGGAGTTTATCGACAACCTGTTCTTCAAGACGAATTATTACGACCTTTCCGGCGTGGGGCGGTTGAAGATCAACCAGCGTCTGGGGGTCAGCAGCGCTCCGGATTTGAGCATTTTGCGCAAAGAAGACATTCTGTTGACGGCCAAGTCCCTGATCGAGCTGCGCGACACCCAGGGGGTCGTTGACGACATCGATCACCTGGGCAACCGTCGCGTGCGAGCGGTGGGTGAACTCCTGGAGAATCAATACCGCATCGGCCTGGTCCGTATGGAGCGGGCCATCAAGGAGCGCATGAGCCTGCAAGAGGTCGATGCCTTGATGCCCCACGATCTGGTCAACCCCAAGCCAGTTTCGGCCGTGGTCAAAGAATTCTTCGGCACGAGTCAGCTTTCGCAGTTCATGGACCAGACCAATCCACTATCCGAAACTACCCACAAACGCCGCCTGAGCGCTTTGGGGCCGGGCGGTTTGACCCGCGAACGGGCGGGCTTTGAAGTGCGCGACGTGCACCCCTCGCACTACGGCCGCATCTGCCCCATTGAAACTCCGGAAGGCCCCAACATCGGGTTGATCGTGTCGCTCAGCACTTACGCTCGGGTGAACGACTACGGATTTATCGAGACCCCTTACCGGGTGGTGGGCGCCGGGCGGATCTCCGAAGAGGTCAAGTTCCTGGACGCGTTCGAAGAAAAGGCGCTCCCGATCGCGCAAGCGAACGCGCCGGTAAATGAAAAAAGCCAGTTCATCAATCCGCTGGTCACTTCCCGCGTGGCGGGCGAGTTCATGATGGTCAACCGTGACGAGATCGAGCTCATGGACATTTCGCCCAATCAGCTGGTGAGCGTTTCGGCGTCTCTGATCCCGTTCCTGGAAAACGATGACGCCAACCGGGCGCTCATGGGATCCAATATGCAGCGCCAAGCGGTGCCGTTGCTCATGAACGAGGCGCCGCTGGTCGGCACCGGCATCGAGGGCGTGGTCGCCAAGGATTCGGGAGTCACCATCGTCGCCCCGCGGGACGCCGAGGTGGTCGACGTGGATGCCGCCCGCATCGTGCTCAAACACGATCCTACGGGCGACCCCAACGAAAAGAACGTGACCATTTTCAATCTGTCGAAGTTCGTGCGTTCCAACCAGAACACCTGCTTCAACCACCGCCCCATCGTGCACAAGGGCCAGTGCGTCGTGGCGGGCGAAATCATCGCCGACGGACCGGCCACCGATCAAGGGGAGCTGGCGCTGGGCAAGAACGTGATGGTGGCCTTCATGCCCTGGGGGGGCTACAACTTCGAGGATTCCATCCTGGTGAGCGAGCGCTTGGTGCGCGACGGCGTCTATACGTCGGTGCACATCGAGGAATTCGAGGTGGTCGCACGCGACACGAAGCTGGGCAAGGAGGAGATCACCCGCGATATTCCCAACGTCGGGGACGAGGCGCTTAAGAACCTCGATGACAGCGGCATTATCCGCCTGGGGGCCGAAGTCAAGCCTGGCGACATTCTGGTCGGCAAGATTACGCCCAAGGGCGAAAGCCAGCTGTCGCCGGAGGAAAAACTGCTGCGGGCCATATTCGGTGAGAAGGCCGGTGACGTCAAGGATACCTCGTTGCGCGTGCCGCCGGGGATCCAGGGCATCGTCATCGACGCCAAGGTGTTTTCGCGGCGCGGGGTCGAGAAGGATGATCGGACCCGGCTGATCGAAGATGAGGAAATCGCCGGCCTCGAAAAAGATCGGGACGACGAATTGATGGTGATCGAGGATGTGATCCGCGCTCAACTCGTGGATCTGCTCAACGGCCAGAAGGCCCAGGCGCCGATCAAGAAGGGTAAAAAGATTTACGCCAACAGCGGCGTCAAGCTCGACGCGAAACTCCTGGAAAAGATCCCGGTGGCGGCGTTGGAGGGCATCGTGTTGAAGGACCCTCAAATGACCCAGGTGGTCCACGAAATCCTGGAGCGCTATCGCGACCAGCGTGAGTTGTGCCGATTGGCGTTCGAGCAGCAGGTCAGCCGATATGAGCGTGGCGACGAGCTGCCGCCGGGCGTGATCAAAATGGTCAAGGTCTATGTGGCGATGAAGCGCAAGTTGTCGGTCGGAGACAAAATGGCCGGCCGGCATGGCAACAAGGGCGTCGTATCGCGTATCCTGCCCATCGAGGATCTGCCCTACTTCGAGGACGGCCGGCCGGTGGATATGGTGCTCAATCCGCTGGGCGTGCCGTCGCGGATGAACGTCGGGCAGATTCTGGAAATCCACCTCGGCCTCGCGGCCAAGGGACTCGGCGATCAGATCCTGCAGCTCCTCGAAGAGCAGAAGATGAATAAATTGAGGGAGAAAATGCGGCGGATCTTCTCCTCGACGCCCGGGAAAAAGGTGATCGGTGGCTTGGATGACGACCAGCTGCAGCAGTTTGCGCAGTTCTATCGGCGCGGGGTCCACATGGCTACGCCGGTATTCGACGGTGCCAAGGAGGAGGAAATCAAGCAGTTGCTCGCCGATGCCGGTCAGGATCGGTCCGGGCAAGTGACGCTTTATGACGGCCGTACGGGAGAGCCTTTCGACGAGAAAATCACCGTCGGCACCATGTATGTCATGAAGCTTCACCACCTGGTCGACGACAAAATCCATGCCCGATCGATCGGGCCTTACTCGCTGGTGACCCAGCAGCCGCTGGGCGGCAAGGCCCAGTTCGGCGGCCAGCGATTGGGAGAAATGGAAGTCTGGGCCATGGAGGCCTATGGCGCTGCCTACGCCTTACAGGAGTTTTTGACGGTCAAGTCGGACGATATGGCGGGCCGGACCCGGATGTACGAGAAAATCGTCAAGGGGCAGAATGTCCTGGAGCCCGGCATCCCGGAATCCTTCCGGGTCATGACCAAGGAGCTCCAGTCGCTGGGGCTGGATGTGGGGCTGCTGGAGGACGCCGACTCGCCGACGGTTTCCGAATAACCGTCGGGTCTGCGGGAGGAACATTAACCCGATATTTTTTCAGGAGTGAAAGATGGACACTCTGTATGATTTTTTTGCCAAACCGACCGATCCACGTAAATACCGGGCGATCCGCATTGCGTTAGCGTCGCCGGAGCAGATCCGCAAATGGTCTCACGGCGAGATCAAGAAGCCGGAGACGATCAACTACCGGACGTTCAAGCCGGAGCGCGAGGGCCTGTTCTGCGCCAAGATCTTCGGGCCGACGAAAGATTATGAGTGTAACTGCGGCAAGTACAAGCGGATGAAGCACCGCGGGGTGATCTGCGAGAAATGCGGGGTCGAGGTCATTCAGTCCAAGGTGCGGCGCGAGCGCATGGCGCACATCGAACTGGCGACACCCGTGTCCCACATCTGGTTCTTGAAAAGCCTGCCGAGTAAGATCGGCAACCTCCTGGACCTGACGCTCAAGAACATGGAGAAGGTGCTCTATTTCGACAGCTACATCGTGCTGGATCCCAAGGACACCCCGCTGACGCGCGGTCAGCTGCTTACCGACGAGAAATATCTGGAAGCCGTGGAGACCTACGGTGCCAAGTTCGAGGCCGGCATTGGTGCCGAGGCCGTCCAGGCCATGCTGGAAGATCTTGAGCTCGAGACGCTGTACCATGAACTGCGTTCCGGCATCCGCGAGACCGGATCGCTGGCCAAACGCCAAAAATTGGCCAAGCGGTTGAAGATCGTAGACGCCTTCCGGCGCTCGGGCATCGATCCGACCTGGATGGTCATGGACGTCATCCCGGTCCTGCCGCCGGATTTGCGGCCGCTGGTTCCGCTGGAAGGCGGGCGGTTCGCGACCTCCGACCTGAACGATCTCTACCGCCGGGTGATCAACCGCAACAATCGTCTGCGGCGGTTGATCGACCTCAAAGCGCCGGAGATCATAGTGCGCAACGAAAAGCGTATGTTGCAGGAGTCGGTGGACGTTCTATTTGACAACGGCCGCCACGGGCGGGTCATCACCGGGACCAACAAGCGCCCGCTCAAATCCCTGAGTGATACGCTCAAGGGCAAACAGGGCCGCTTCCGGCAGAACCTGTTGGGCAAACGGGTCGACTACTCGGGACGCACGGTCATTACGGTCGGACCGGACCTGCGGCTGCACCAGTGCGGTCTGCCCAAGCAGATGGCGCTGGAACTGTTCAAGCCGTTCGTGTACTACCGCCTCGAGCAGAAGGGGATGGTTTCCACCGTTAAAAGCGCCAAGAAAATGGTCGAGCGCGAAGTCCCAGAGGTCTGGGACACGCTGGATGAGGTTGTCAAGGAATACCCGGTGATGCTCAACCGGGCGCCGACGCTGCACCGGTTGGGGATCCAGGCCTTCGAGCCGATCTTGATCGAGGGCAAGGCCATTCAGCTGCATCCGCTGGTGTGTACCGCGTTCAACGCCGATTTCGACGGCGACCAGATGGCGGTTCACGTGCCGCTTTCGGTGGAAGCGCAGATCGAGGCCCGCGTGCTCATGCTCTCCTCGAACAACATCCTTTCCCCCGCCAACGGCAGCCCGATCATCGTGCCCAGCCAAGACATCGTGCTGGGCACCTACTATATGACGCGCGGCATCACCGGCCGGAAAGGCGAGGGGCGCACGTTCGCCAACCCCGAAGAGGTCCGCTCGGCCTACGACGCCGGCCAGGTGGAGCTCCACACCAAGATCCAGATGCGCATGCAGGGCAAACGCTACGAAACCACCGTCGGCCGGGTGCTGCTCTGGGAGATCATTCCCAAAGTCGACATCCTGGAGCTGCGCCACCTCATGGTGGAAACCGAAGCAGAGGCCGAGCAGGCGCGCGCGCGCCTGGCCGCCGGGGCCGCTTTTCCCGACCTGGTGCATGAGCTCTCCCAGAGTCCGGACCGCAGCGTCGACGGGTGGATCGGCAAACTCACCTACAACGAGTTTAAAAGCGTGTTCAACTGCGACGAGGCCGATGTCGACATGGTTTACGCCCTGGGCGTGGGCGAGATCGGCCCGATTCTTTACGCCGACCACAGCTATCATCTCTTCGAGGTCATCAACAAGTGGCCGGCGGTGCCCTTCGACAGCGTCAACCAGGTCATCGACAAGAAAGTTCTGCGGCAGTTGGTCGACCATGTGTATCGCAACTTGGGCCCCAAAGCGACGGTGATCCTCTCCGACCGCCTGAAAGACATCGGCTACAGCTACTCCACCCGCGGAGGGCTCTCCATCTGCATCGACGACATGATCATTCCGCATGCCAAGGAGGAGATCCTGAAAAAGGCCGAAAACCAGGTTGCCGAAATCGGACGGCAGTATGTTGAAGGCCTGATCACTCAAGGGGAAAAGTACAACAAGGTCGTGGATATCTGGGCCAAGGCCACCGACGATGTCGCCAACGAGATGATGGAGGTCATGAAGCTGGCGCCGGTCGCTCAAACGGACGGAAGTCCTTTATTGGACCCGCACGGCAAACCCGTGATCGAAGAAAGTTTCAACCCCATTTACATGATGGCCGATTCCGGCGCACGCGGCAGCAAGGATCAGATGCGTCAGTTGGCCGGCATGCGGGGCCTGATGGCCAAACCGTCCGGCGAGATCATCGAAACTCCCATCAACGCCAACTTCCGTGAGGGGTTGTCGGTGTTGCAGTATTTCATCTCCACTCACGGCGCACGTAAGGGGCTGGCGGACACGGCCCTCAAGACCGCCAACTCCGGATATCTGACGCGCCGACTGGCGGACGTTTCCCAGGACTGCGTCATCACCGAAGACGACTGCGGGACTTTGTCGGGTGTGGAGTTGGAGCCGCTGGTCGAAGGCGGCGAGATCATCCAGGTGCTGGGTGAGCGGGTCCTGGGCCGCACCGCGCTGGAAGACATTCTGGATCCGTTCACCGACGAGGTCATCGCCAAGGCCGGCCAGGACATCGATGAGCATGTGGTCGAAAAAATCGAACAGGCCGGTTTGACCTCGGCCAAGATCCGGTCGGTTCTGACCTGTCGTGCCAAGGAAGGGGTTTGTGCGAAATGCTACGGGCGAGACCTGGCCCACGGCCGGCTGGTGGAGATCGGCCAGGCGATCGGCATTCTGGCGGCGCAGTCCATCGGCGAGCCCGGCACCCAGTTGACCATGCGTACCTTTCACATCGGCGGAACCGCCAGCCGGCGCGTGGAGCAGGCCGATATTCGGGCGCGCGTGGAGGGAACGGTCAAATTCATCGACCTGAACGTCGCCAAGAACTCGGAAGGCGCCCTGGTGGCCATGAACCGCCGCGGCGGCAAGATTATTCTGATGAGCGATTCCGGCCGCGAGTTGGAAAGCTTCCCGGTGATTTACGGGGCGCACTTGAACATTCGAGACGGGCAGAAGGTCAAGCCCGGCGATCAACTGGCGATTTGGGATCCGTTTACCACCCCGATCATCACCGAAGTGGATGGGACCGTCAAGTTCGGGGACATCGTTCCCGGTCGCACCATGCAGGAGAAAGTCGACCCCGTGACCGGCAAATCCAGTCAGATGATCATCGAATCCAAGAGTGCCGAGGAGCGGCCGCGGATTTCCATTAAGGACCGGGAAGGCAAGACCGCCAAGCTGCCCGTTTCATCAGGGTTCGCCCGCTATATCCTGCCGATCAACGCCATTCTGCTCGTAGAGGAAGGCGATACGGTCAAAGCCGGCGACCTGGTCGCCAAGCTGCCCCGGGCCACCACCAAGACCAAGGATATCACCGGTGGTCTGCCGCGGGTGGCTGAACTCTTCGAGGTGCGCAAACCCAAAGAGGTGGCGGTGCTGAGCGAAATCGACGGCTATGTATCCATTTCCAAAGGGACCAAGAAGGGCAAGCAGAAGGTGACCATCACGCCGGTGGACGTGGGCGACAAGAAGGAGTACCTCATTCCGCGCGGCAAACACATCAACGTTTACGAGGGCGACTACGTTCGCGCCGGCGAGGCCTTGATCGGTGGATCGGCGATTCCTCAGGATATTCTGAAGATCAAAGGTGAAGTGGCGCTGGCCAAGTACCTGGTGGATGAGGTCCAGGAAGTCTACCGGTTGCAGGGGGTGCGCATCCACGACAAGCACATCGAAGTCATTGTGCGTCAAATGATGCGGCGGGTGAAGGTGATGGATGTCGGCGACACCGAATTCGTGCTGGAGGAGCAGGTCGATCGGCTGAAGTTTGAGGAGGCCAACCAGACCGTCGTGGCGAAAGGCGGAAAGCCGGCGGTGGGCGAGCCGCTGATCCTGGGCATTACCAAGGCCTCGCTCAGCACCGAGAGCTGGGTGTCGGCCGCTTCTTTCCAAGAGACCACCAAGGTACTCACGGACGCCAGCATTCAGGGGGCGGTGGACCGGCTGCGCGGACTCAAGGAAAACGTCATCATGGGCCGTCTCATCCCGGCCGGGACGGGGATGCTTCAATACGACGACTTGGAGGTGGATGTCGTGCAATAGCCCGAGGGTCTTGAGCCGAAAAACTATTTATAAAAAAATCTTGACATTCAGCGATTTCCCATATAAATATCGCCATTTTGCAAAATCGATTAACGGGAGTCGAACGAGGAGGCCATGCCAACCATCAATCAGCTTGTCCGGAACGCCCGGAAACGAGTGAAAAAGAAAACCAAAACGCCGGCCCTGAAGGGGGCCCCGCAGAAACGCGGTGTCTGCACCCGCGTATATACCACGACCCCCAAAAAGCCGAATTCGGCCCTGCGCAAAGTTGCGCGCGTTCGATTGACGACCGGGATTGAAGTCAGCGCTTACATCCCGGGTGTTGGCCACAATCTTCAGGAGCATTCCGTCGTGCTGGTACGTGGCGGCCGCGTGAAGGACCTCCCGGGCGTGCGCTACCACATCGTTCGCGGCACGCTGGACACCCTGGGCGTGGAGGACCGCAAGCAGAGTCGCTCCAAGTATGGGGCCAAGAAGCCGAAGTAGCCATCATCGATAGACGCATTACGGAGCCAATATGCCAAGGAGAAGAGAAGTCACCGAGCGGGCCATTCGGCCGGATTCCAAGTTCGGCAGCCGACTGGTGGCCAAGTTCATCAACTGCCTGATGCACGACGGCAAGCGCAGCACCGCCGAGGGAATTGTCTATGAATCCTTCGAGATCATGGCGGAAAAGGTCAAGGAGTCTTCCGTGAAGGTGTTCGAGCAGGCGATCGAGAACGTGCGACCGATGATCGAAGTGCGTTCGCGCCGCGTCGGCGGCTCCACCTACCAGGTGCCCACCGAGATCCGTTCTTCGCGCCGCACGGCATTGGGGATCCGCTGGCTGATCAGCTACGCGCGCCAGCGCCCGGAGAAAGGCATGGCCAAAAAACTGGCGGCCGAGTTTATGGATGCCGCCAACAATCGCGGGGCTGCCGTGAAGAAACGGGAAGACACTCACAAGATGGCAGAGGCGAATAAGGCGT
>CAZNAX010000077.1:0-13846 GCA_964570965.1 uncultured Desulfatibacillum sp. | reverse complement strand
AAAACGCGTAGTGGTGAAAAATGCGCGTTGAAAGCTGGGAGCCCGGCCGCTTCGCCCACCGCTAAAATTCCGCCCCGCGCCGCTCAGCGATGCCAGCAGCGAAGCGAGCAGGCAGGGCCGTGCCGTCGCCGAACTTTTTCGTCTTCAAAGCCTTCGCTCCAGGTTGATGGTCTTGGAGGGGCTGAAACGGTTCGCGCTAAAGAAATGGATCAGCTTGGAATTATTCCAATCGACCAAGGTGCTTATTTTTTGAACCCCGAGTTTTTTCAAATGATTCATGAATTCATTCAGCAACTGCTCACCGATCCCCCGATGCTGGTAACCGGGATCAACGCCGATGGTGTCCAGCGTTGCCTCTTCATGGAAGATACCATATTCTCCCATATAAATCTCCCCCATTACAAACCCCACCACCGTTCCCGATTCATTCTCTGCCACCAGCGATGCGGGCAAATAATCCTTCGATTTGAAAAGCTTTTCAAACTTCATTTCATAGTAGTCCGGCCGGGGGGCTTTGAGTACTTTCTGGTCAATCCCAACCACAGCGTCAAAATCGCCGGCCTTCATGAGTCTGATTTTAATACTGCTTTCGTCCATGGGGCTGCTCTCCTTGGTGGGTCCTTTCTTGATTGTTTGTTCGTTTGTATCACGGCAACCGGCCGGCCGCAATCTAATTGGCACCGACGTCCGGATGCGCATGAGCCGTAAAAAAGGGTTGTGCCGTCCAACATTTTCGAATAGTCTGTAATTCCATAGATGGCTGAAAGGAGGATATAATTCCATGACGATTCGCACCACGGTGGTCTCGCTAGCAATCATGGGATTGGCGCTGCTGACGCTGGCATCCTGCACCCTGTTCGACAAGGGGCCGGCCAAGCCGGAACCAGCTCCCAAAAGGCTCCCCGATGTTCGCGAGTTCGAGGATGTACTGATTCCCCGGGAAATGGACATCGATAAAAGCTCATCGGCGATTTATCGTCGAGAGGGCATGAGCGCCGGATTGCTGCGGCTTGCCGGCCGGATTGAGACGACCTCGCTCATGCGTTATTTTCAGAACAACATGGCCAACGAAGGCTGGCGGCTGATCAGCCAGTTCCGGTCGCCTCAATCGCTCATGCTCTTCCAGAAAGGCAACCGCATGGCCGTCATCGCCATCGAAGACGGCGACATAGAGACCTTCGCCGATGTATGGGTCGTTCCGTTGAACGAATCCATCGACAATCTGCCGCCCAAATAAGGCGGCGCTGCCGTCGGGGCATCGCCATGGTCAACCGTAACGAATTTATCGCGATTCTCGACGAGCTGACCCATACGCTGCGGCAGATGGCGGAAGGCGGTATCAAGGGGCTGGACTGCTCAGCGGAGAGTTTGGACACCTTGGATGCCTGGAGCCGAGGTCCGGGAGCGGCCTGCGCCGCGGGCAACGAGTCGCTCGAGGATATCCGCGCGCACCTCGGCGACTGCCAGCGCTGCAAGCTTTGCCGCGGCCGAACGCACATCGTGTTCGGCGCGGGCAACCCCCGGGCGCGGCTGATGTTCATCGGCGAGGGACCTGGGCAGGAGGAGGATCGGGCCGGAGAACCTTTCGTCGGTGCGGCGGGGCAACTGCTCAACCGTATCATCGACGCCATCAAGCTCAGCCGGGCGGACGTCTACATCGCCAACATAGTCAAGTGCCGGCCGCCGGGCAATCGCCTGCCGGAGCCGGATGAAATCACGGCCTGCTTACCGTTCCTTCGGCGGCAGATCGCCGTGATCCGACCCCGGTTCATCTGCACCTTGGGAAGCTGTGCCGCCCAGACGTTGCTGAACACCTCCGAAGCTGTTTCCAGGCTGCGGGGCCGATTCTTCGATTTCGAGGGAGTCCGCGTGCTGCCCACCTTTCATCCCGCCTACTTGTTGCGCAATCCCGCCAAGAAGCGTGAGGTGTGGGAGGATATGAAGCGTTTGATGAAGGAATTCCCTTATGAAGGATAGGGTCGCAGCATTTGCGCTCGTGATCCTGCTGGCGATCGGACTGTCGCATGCCTGGGGGGACGACGATGTCTATGTTCTGAGGGTGTCCGACGCCATCAGCCCCGGCACGGCGGAGTTCATCCACACCGGCCTCAAGAAAGCTCAAGCGGAGGGCGCCGCTTGCATCATCATCGAACTGGACACGCCCGGCGGACTGGCCGAATCCATGCGCACGATCGTCCAGGACCTCCTGGCGAGCAAGCTGCCGGTGGTGGTTTACGTCACCCCCGGCGGCGCCCGAGCGGCCTCCGCCGGGGTCATGATCACGATGGCGGCCGACATCGCCGCCATGGCGCCGGGCACCAACATCGGCGCTGCTCATCCGGTGGGAGCCGGCGGCCAAGAGATTGAGGGCAAGCTGTCCGAGAAGGTGGTCAACGACATGGTCGCTCACGCCAAGAGCGTCGCCGAGCGCCGCGGCCGCAACGTCCAGTGGGTGGAAAAAGCCATTCGAGAGAGCGTGTCCGCCACCGAAGCCGAAGCGCTGGAAGAAGGCGTCATCGACCTGGTCGCGCAGGACACCGACGACCTCATCCGCCAAATAAACGGGCGCAGCCTCGCCGGCAAGGGCACTCTCCGCCTGGAAAACCCTCGCACGATCGTGCTTGAGGAGGGACTGCGGACGAAAATCCTGCGCGCCGTCAGCAATCCCAACATCGCCTACCTTCTGCTCATGATCGGCCTGGCCGGAATTTATTTCGAGCTGTCCCAGCCGGGCGCGATCTTTCCGGGGGTGGTGGGCGGTATCTGCCTGGTGTTGGCCTTCTTCGCCCTGCAGACGCTGCCGGTCAATTACGCCGGGATGCTGCTGATCGCGCTGGCCATCATCTTTTTCATCCTGGAGATGAAACTCACCAGCTACGGCATGCTGAGCGTGGCGGGCACGGTCTCGCTGTTGCTGGGATCGCTGATGCTCTTCGAGGGCGAAGCCCCCGAGGCCCGGTTAGCCTGGCAGGTGCTGCTGCCTACGCTGCTGGTGGTCTCCGCGTTTTTTGCAGCCGTGGCGTGGGTGGTGTTCCGCGCGCAGCGATCCAAACCCACGACGGGTCCGTCGGGGCTTATGGGCGAGATCGGCTTTGTGAAGAAGGCGCTGGCGCCCGAGGGCAAAGTCTTCGTGCACGGCGAGCTTTGGAGCGCGACCAGCCGCACCCCACTTGACGAAGGCGCACGGGTGCGGGTGGTTAAGGTGACGGGGCTAACGCTCGACGTGGAGCCGGTGGAGCCGGACCGGCATCGCCCATAGCCCGATTCCCGCAGCGGGCTGCCCGACGTCGCTGCTGCGGTGCACCCAGCTTGGAAGTTAGAGGACACCGATCATGCAGGAGGTTGCCATGTATGCCCTGATAGCCATTGTGCTGCTCTTTGTTTTTTTCCTGTCGGCGGCGCTCAGGATTCTCAATGAATACGAGCGCGGCGTTATTTTTCGGCTGGGTCGGGTCATTGCCGCGAAGGGTCCCGGTCTGATCATCCTGATCCCCGTCGTCGACCGCATTGTCAAGGTGAGCCTGCGGTTAGTGGCGCTGGACGTGGATCCGCAGGATGTCATCACGCGCGACAACGTCTCGGTCAAGGTCAATGCAGTGCTCTACTTTCGGGTCATCGATCCGGTGAAAGCCATCGTCGTGGTCGAGAATTACGCCTACGCCATGTCCCAGCTGGCTCAAACCACCCTGCGCAGCGTCTGCGGACAGGCCGAGCTTGACGACCTGCTGTCCGAACGTGATAAAATCAACGCCAAGCTTCAAGAGATCCTGGACACCCACACGGACCCCTGGGGCATCAAGGTCACCACGGTCGAACTCAAGCAAATCGATCTGCCCCAGGAAATGCAGCGGGCGATCGCACGCCAGGCCGAAGCCGAGCGTGAGCGCCGCGCCAAGGTCATCAACGCCGAGGGCGAGTTCCAGGCGGCCGCCAAGCTCGCGGAAGCCTCTGTCATCATCGAACAACACCCCGTGGCTCTACAGTTGCGCTATCTCCAAACCATGCGCGAAATGGCGGCGGAGAGTAACTCCACCACGTTCCTGCCGATTCCGATCGAGCTTTTCAAGCCGTTTTTTCAGGATCGAAAGCCCACGTAGGCGCCGGAAACCGGATGGGTGGACACGCCGATCCTTGGCTATTGACATCGCAAAAAGAAATAGTTTAAGAAACGGAGCGCTGCACGCCGCCGACCGGCCTTGCCGGTTGATCGGCACCGACGATACCGCACGCATCTTCGGGCGGGGGCTTTTTAGCCTCCGCTTGTGCTTTCCAACGCCCGTCAAGGAAAGGATCCGCGCATGAGCGAAAAAGAAGTCGAAATCTGGGGGCGGCCCCTGTCGAAGATGACCCCCCCGGAGTTGAAAGAGATCGCCAAGGGGATCGAAGGGGTTTCCGGCGTCCATGGCATGAAAAAAGAGGAACTCATCGAGGCCCTGCGCAAATCCAAGGGCATTCTGGATGCGGCCGCCAAGAAAACGGATGCCTCGCTGCGAAGCTTGAAACACAAGATCCGGTCCGCGAAGGCCAAGCGCGCTGCGGCCATGGAGGCCCAGGACACCAAATTGGCTGCTATTTGTCGACGTCAGATTTCCCGGCTCAAGAAAAAAACCCGTCGAGCCGCCGCCTGAACGCGTCATGATCGATCGCGGCTCGCTCAGCGCGGCGCGGGTGCCGTCGGGCATCATCGCCCCCGAATCCATTGCCTTTGACATCGACGGGGTCATTGCCGATACGATGACCCTGTTTCTCGATATCGCGCGCGACGAGTTCGCTATCGAAGGAGTCCACTACGAAGATCTGCGCTGCTACAATCTGGCAGATTGCATGGACCTCGACCCGGAGGTGATCGATTCCATTCTCGTCCGCATACTGGATGGAGGCTATCGGGCGCCGCTGAATCCGATTCCCGGCGCGCCGGAAGTGCTGGAGCGGCTGGCGCGACGCTGCGGTCAGCTGCTGCTGGTTACGGCCCGGCCCCATATCGGCCCGATCGGAGATTTTGTCCGGAGTTTGCTGCCGGCCGATTGGACCGGCATGGAAATCGTGGCCACCGGGTCTTTCGACGGCAAGGCCGAGGTGCTGCAGCAACGCCAGATCACCCATTTCGTCGAAGACCGTCTGGAAACCTGCTTGACGTTGAACACGGTCGGTATCACGCCCGTGCTCTTCGTCCAACCCTGGAACCGATCGCCGCACCCCTTCATCGAAGTGTCCTCCTGGTGGGAGATCGAGGAATTGATTCGCTGGTGAGAGGAAGCCGACGTGTCGAGCACATCACCGCTGATGGATGCCGTGCGCTCATTTCTCGCAGCTCTGCCTGCCGAAAAAGGCTACTCGATGCATACCTGCCGGGCGTATACTTGCGACCTGGAGGAGTTCACCCGATACCTGGATGAAAATGGCGCCGCGGCCGAGGCGGGCATGCCGAAAGGGGGCGCGTTCGGCCCCGGGCATGTCACGGCGGTGATCATCCGCAGCTATCTGGGGCATCTGCATCAGAAAAACCAGAAATCGAGCATTGCCCGGAAGCTTTCCACGTTGCGCAGCTTTTTTAAATTCTTGATCAAAAAAGGGCTGGTCGAATCGAACCCGGTGGAAGGCATTTTGACCCCGCGCCGCGCAAAGACACTGCCTGGCTACTTGTCGGTGGATGCGGTCTTCCGTTTGCTGGATTCCATTGAAACGGACAGCGTTCAAGCGGCACGCAACCGGGCGATCTTCGAGACCCTCTATTCCTGCGGAATTCGCGTCTCGGAGTTGGCGGGGCTGAACGTGCATGATCTGGATTCCGTGGCGGGCATGCTGAAAGTTCTCGGAAAAGGCGGCCGAGAACGGCTGGTGCCGATCGGCCGCAACGCCATCAAGTCCATTGACGCCTACCGCCAGATGCTCAAAGACCCGGCTGGCTCCGGGACGGCGCCGAACGGCGCCTTGTTTCTTAACCTGCAGGGACGGCGCTTGAGCACTCGCTCGATCGCGCGCATCCTCAAGAAAATAGCAGCGGCCTGCGGCATCTTGACACCCGTGTCCCCCCACACGCTGCGGCACACGTTTGCGACGCATATGCTCGACGCCGGAGCCGACCTGCGCAGCGTGCAGGAGATGCTGGGCCACCAGAGCTTGTCCACGACTCAGAAGTATACCCACGTCAGCATCGACCGGCTTATGGATACCTATGACCGCGCGCATCCGCGCAAATAGCGGCCGTTTCAAATTCCGGCGGCGGTCTTGCAACGATCGTTCTTGAAACACTTTCAATCGGGATGATCGCATGATGGTTTGTCATGGCACCACCATTCTTGCTCTCCGGCACCGCGGCCGAACCGCGGTGGCCGGTGACGGTCAGGTCACGATGAACGCCAGCGTGGTGAAACACCGTGCCCGCAAAGTGCGGCGCATTTACAACGACGCCATCATCGTGGGATTTGCCGGTGGGACCGCCGACGCCCTGAGTCTGACGGAGCGCCTGCAGGAAAAGCTGGAGCGCTTCAACGGAAACCTCACGCGGGCGGCGGCCGAACTGGCGCGCGATTGGCGCACGGATAAGGCGCTGCGGCGCTTGGAGGCCGTGATGGTCGCAGCCGACGGAGAGCGGATGTACCTGCTTTCGGGCAACGGCGACGTGATCGAGCCCGACGATGCGGTGATCGGCATCGGTTCCGGCGGCACGGCCGCCCAGGCCGCCGCCGTCGCCTTGATGCGGCACACCGAGTTGGATGCGCGCTGCATTGCAGAGCAAGCCTTGCGGATTGCCGCCGGCATTTGCGTTTATACGAACGACGTCATCACCGTGGAAGAATTATGAGGAACTTAAAACCCGCCGAGGTCGTCACGGAGCTCGACAAATACATCGTCGGCCAACACCAGGCCAAGCGCGCCGTTGCGGTGGCATTGCGCAACCGCTGGCGGCGCCAGCAGGTTCCGCCCGATCTGCGCAATGAAATCGCTCCCAAGAACATCATCCTCATCGGCCCGACCGGTGTCGGCAAGACGGAGATCGCCCGACGGCTGGCGATCCTGACCGAATCCCCGTTTTACAAGGTGGAGGCCTCCAAGTTCACGGAGGTGGGCTATGTCGGGCGGGATGTGGAGTCCATGGTGCGGGATTTGCTCGAAATCACGGTCACGATCGACAAGGCCCGCGAGCAGGAGGCCGTTCGGGACAAAGCCCGCCAGCTGGCCGAAGAGCGGATGCTGGACCTGCTGCTGCCCAAGACCGGGCCGCCGCCGGTCGTGCGGCCGGCGGGCGATCCTGGCGAGTATCCGATCGAACCGGCATCGGCGATGGGAACGGAGAGCCCCTCCACGCGCGAAAAACTGCGCGCCCTTTTACGACAGGGAAAGCTCGACGGTCGCTATGTCGACGTCGAAACCCCCGACCGCAACATGCCCATGGTGGAGATATTCTCCAATGTCGGCATGGAGGAACTGGGCATTAATTTCAAGGACATGCTCGGAGGGCTTTTTCCCAAGGGTGTCAAGCGCCGGCGCTTGAAGGTCCCCGAGGCCCTGGAGGTACTGGCCCAAGAAGAGGCTCAAGGGCTGGTGGATGTCGACAAGATCGTGAAACACGCCATCGAGCGAGTCGAGCAGTCCGGAATCATCTTTATCGATGAGATCGACAAGATCGTGGCCAAGGGCGCCTCCCACGGACCGGACGTGTCGCGCGAAGGCGTCCAGCGGGATCTCCTGCCGGTGGTCGAGGGCTGCACCGTCACGACCAAATACGGCCCGGTCAAGACCGACCACATCTTGTTTATCGCCTCGGGCGCCTTTCACACCGTGAAGCCGTCCGACTTGATCCCGGAGCTGCAGGGTCGATTCCCCATCCGCGTAGAACTCACCGCCTTGGGACGTGACGAGTTCGTGCGGATTCTGACAGAACCGAAAAACGCCTTGCTGACCCAGTACGTCGCGCTGCTTCAAACCGAGGGCCTGGAGATCGTGTTTGCGGCCGAAGCCGTCACCGAGGTGGCCCGGCTGGCGGAAGAAGTCAACGCCCGGACGGAGAATATCGGCGCCCGGCGGCTGCACACGCTCATGGAGCGTCTGCTCGAAAAGATCCTGTTCGAGGCGCCGGATACGGCCGAGAAGCGGGTGGTCGTGGACCCAGCCTACGTGGAAGTGCACTTGAAGGGAATCATCAGCAATGAGGACCTCAGCCGCTACATTCTGTGACCCTCGGATGGCGCGAGTCCGCGTCGGATCTCAAGCGTCCATCGCTTCAGACAGCTTCGAGCTCAAGAAACGGTTTCCATAATCCGATCGGGAGGATGCCGGATGGAAAGGTCAACAGTCGCACAGGCGAACGACGTCATCGCGAAAACCTACAAGCGGTTTCCGCTGGTACTCACGCGGGGCAGCGGGTCCACGCTATGGGATGAAAACGGGAAGCGCTACACCGATTTCGTGGCCGGCATCGCCGTTTGCAACCTCGGGCATGCGCACCCGAAAATCGTCAAGGCCCTGGCCGCCCAGGCCGATACCCTCTGGCATGTGTCCAATCTCTTTTACACCGTGCCTCAGAAGGATTTAGCCGCCTGGCTGACCGCGCACAGTTTTGCCGACCGGGTGTTTTTCTGCAACAGCGGGGCCGAAGCGAACGAAGCGGCCATTAAGCTGGCCCGAAAATATTACAAGGAAAACGGCCAGGGGCAGCGGTACCGAATCATCAGCATGGACCAATCGTTCCACGGCCGCACCATGGCGACCCTCTCCGCCACCGGCCAGGATAAAGTCAAGCAGGGGTTCGACCCGTTGCTCGACGGGTTTGATTTTGCGCCCTTCGATGACCTTGCGGCCATCCGCGCCCGGATCGGACCGGCGAGTTGCGCGGTTCTGATCGAGCCCATTCAAGGGGAGGGGGGCGTACGCTGTCCGGCGCCCGGGTTTTTAAAACAGCTGCGCGCGCTTTGCGATGAGAACGGCCTGCTGTTGATTTTTGACGAAATCCAGACCGGCATGGGGCGCACCGGAAAACTCTTCGCCTACGAGCATTTCGGGGTGGCACCGGACATCATGACCTTGGCCAAGGCGCTGGCGAACGGGCTGCCCATGGGGGCGATGCTCGCCCGCGAGCAGGTGGCCGCAGCCTTCGGCCCGGGAGCTCACGCCTCCACCTTCGGGGGCACGCCCATCGTTTCCGCTGCTGCCTTGGAAGTCTGCCGGGTGATGGAGGCGGAAGGGATCTTTGACCACTGCCGGCGCGTTTCAGATTATTTTCGCTCACGGCTCGAGTGGCTCCAGCAGCGGCACGCGGTCATCGCGGA
Organism: uncultured Desulfatibacillum sp.; assembly: GCA_964570965.1. GTDB lineage: Bacteria > Desulfobacterota > Desulfobacteria > Desulfobacterales > SpSt-501 > SpSt-501. The sequence continues at coordinate 4,577 of CAZNAX010000077.1, read as the reverse complement.
CGTGCGCGGGATGGGCCTGCTGCTGGGTATCCGGCTCAGGGTTGAAGGGGAGCCCTTCGTGCTGAAATGCATGCAGAAAGGGTTTTTAATCAACTGCGTCCAGGGCAACATTCTGCGGTTCGTGCCCCCGCTGATCATTAGCGTGGAGGAGATCGATGCCCTGATTGCCTGTCTGGATGAAATTCTTGGCGCGTGATCTCTGTTTCGACGGGATGCCCATCATGGCTGACAAACTCTGGAAAGGACGTTTCACCGAGAAGACGGCTCACGTCGTCGAACGGTTTACGGCTTCCATCGATGTCGACAAGCGCCTCTACCGCTACGACATCGACGGCAGCATCGCGCATTGCCGAATGCTGGCCAAGACCGGCATCATCGCAGAGGCGGACGGTGATACCCTCGTACAGGGCCTGATCCAGATCCGCAGGGAAATCGACAGCGCGAGTTTCCAGTTTGACGAGCAGCTCGAAGATATCCATATGCACATCGAGTCGCGGCTGCTTGAGATGGTGGGCAAAGTGGCTCAGAAACTGCACACCGCCCGCAGCCGCAACGACCAGGTGGCGCTGGACGTGCGCATGTACCTGCGTGACGCCCTCTCCGATCTCATCCGCCGGCTGGCCGGGCTGCAACGAGTGCTGATCGATCTGGCCAAGACCCACATCGATGTCCTGATTCCGGGTTATACCCACCTGCAGCGTGCCCAGCCGGTGTTGCTGGCTCATCATTTCATGGCCTATGTCGAGATGTTCCATCGCGATTCGCAGCGGATGGGCGAGTGCCGGGTTCGCACCGACGTCATGCCCCTCGGCAGCGCTGCGCTGGCCGGCACTCCGTTCCCCATCGATCGCGCTTACGTCGCCGAGCTTCTGAAATTTCCGGCGCTGAGCGCCAATAGTCTGGATGCCGTTTCGGACCGCGATTTCGTCATCGAGTTTCTTTCGGCGGCCGGGCTTTGCATGATGCACTTGAGTCGACTGTCGGAAGAGATGATTCTATGGTCCACGGTCGAGTTCGGATTTATCGAACTGCCGGACGCCTTTGCCACGGGCAGCAGCATCATGCCCCAGAAGAAAAATCCGGATGTACCCGAGTTGGTGAGGGGCAAGGCCGGGCGCGTGTTCGGGCATCTGGTGGCGATGCTGACATTGATGAAGGCTCTGCCGCTTTCCTACAACCGCGATCTGCAGGAGGACAAGGCTGCGCTGTTCGACGCCGTGGACACGCTCACTGCCTGCATAGAGGTTTATTCGCAGATGCTGCCGAACATTCGGATCCACCCGCAGCGCATGGAACAGGCCGCATCGTCCGGATACATCAACGCCACCGATCTGGCTGATTACCTGGCTTTTCAGGGCCTGCCTTTTCGGGAGGCGCATCACAGCGCCGGCCAGGCGGTGCGCCTCGGGCTCGACCGGGGCAAGGAACTGCACGAGCTGTCGCTGGCGGACCTGCAAACCTGTTCGCCGTTGGTCAAGGAAGATATCTTCGACTACCTGGCTGCACGGCAAACCGTCAACCGCCGCAGCGGCCCCGGCGGCACCGCCAAGAGCGCCGTGATGGCGGCCATCCAGGCCGCCGAGCAACGGTTGGGGTAGCGATGCCATCGATTCGTTTGCTTCGGAAGACAGGCTGGGTGACCGCCGCGTGCGTCGGGTTATTCCTTTTGAGCAGCGGGGTCGGCTGCGGACGCAAGTTGCTGCCGATTCAACCGGGTGCGCTTCCGCCGCCCGCGGTCGCCGATCTGACGCACGAGGTGCGCGGTGGCGACATCCTTCTTTCTTGGAGTATACCCCCCTTCAAGCCGGGTAAGGAAAGTGAGGTAGCCGGTTTCAAGATCCTGCGCGCCCGGCAGACCGTTGATGAAACCGAATGCCCGACGTGTCCGGTTTCGTTTCAAGTGATCGGGGATATCGCGGCCTCCGGCCGACATCCCGGCAGCCGTATGAAGTTCCGGGATGCGCTTGAACCGGGCCTCAAACACCTCTATAAAATAACGTCCTACACGGTCGATGGACTGGCGGGTAAAGACTCCAACACGGTGGTGGCGGCCGATTGAGGGCTTGCGTGCGTCGATGAAACCGATTTTCCTGGATCAGGTTGCTTTTGCTAAAATGAGCGGAAGCGGCAACGATTTCATCCTGATCGACCATCGGGCCGGTGGATTGGACGAGTCCATTTTGGAGGGTTTTGTTGCCGGGATCTGCCGTCGGCGGCTTTCGGTGGGAGCGGACGGCGTCATCCTGATCGAGTCTTCGACATCAGCGGATTTCCGTTGGCGGTTTTTCAACGCGGATGGAAGCGGCGCGGCGATGTGCGGCAACGGGGCCCGCTGTGCGGCACGCTATGCCCATCAGCAGGGGATCTGCGGCAGCGACATGCGCTTCGAGACCGGAGCCGGGCTGGTGTACGCTCGGGTGAGCGGTGCGCGGGTGAAAATTCGACTGACCGATCCCCACAGCCTGAGGCGGGAGGTGCCCATCACGGTGTCGGGTCAGACGATTGCCGTGGACCGCATCAACACCGGAGTCCCGCACGTGGTGGTAACGGTGGCGAAGATCGATGAGGTGGACCTGCTGCGTCTGGGGCGCGAATTGCGATTTCACCCCCAGTTCGCGCCGGACGGCGTCAATGTCAATTTTATCTGCCTCGATCCCTCCAGCGACGGAATCGCCATCCGCACCTACGAGCGCGGCGTGGAAGGGGAGACGCTTTCCTGCGGTACCGGAGCCGCCGCTGGCGCATTGATTGCAGCCGAACGCTTCGATCTTCAATCCCCGGTGCGGGTGCGCACGCGCAGCGGGGACACCTTGAAGGTTTTCTTCCAGCATAGCGACGGACGGTTCCACGAGATTCACCAGGAGGGCGAAGCTCGCTTCATCTATTCGGGAGTCCTCAGCCCGGAGGCTTGGGGCTGAGGCCGGCTGGCATGGCAGGGCATTCCATCGCTTATATTTCGGTTGGAAGCAACCTGGGAGACAAGCTTGAAAACTGCCGCCGGGGAATTGCCGCACTGGAAGCCATTCCGGAGATTCGCGTTACGGGGCGGTCCCGCTTTTACAAGACCGAGCCGGTGGACTTCACCGCGCAGGACTGGTTTGTCAACAGCGCCGTTCGGCTGCAAACCGGACTGGGGCCGTTTGAGTTGCTCGACCGGCTGCTGATCATACAGCGCGACGCAGGACGGCCGCTTACAGGTCTGCGATTTGGGCCGCGCATTCTCGACCTCGATCTGCTGATGTACGATCAGCTGGTTCGGGAAGACTCCCGGCTCTGGCTGCCGCACCCGCGCATGCACCGGCGGCGTTTTGTTTTGCAGCCGATGTGTGATATAGACCCTTCAATCGTCCATCCGCTTCTGGGAAAGAATATCCAAATGCTGTTGGCGGAGTTGGACGAACACGGACAGCGAGTGGTCGAATTGCGATGATCAGGGTTCTCGTTTTCGCGTTGCTGGGCTACCTGGCCTACCGGGTCGTGAAACGCTGGGTGCGCGGCAAGATCCTTTCCGAGCGCGTGGAAGGCCGCACCCCCGGCCGCATCGACGACGTCATGGTCAAGGATCCCCAGTGCGGCGCTTACTTTGCTCGGCGCGATGGAGTGACTCTCAGACAGGCAGATCGAGAACTGGTTTTTTGCAGCCGGGAGTGCCGCGACAAATACCTTGCAGCCAACCCCCCACCGGGAGTCTAGGCGGCCATCATGGAACGAATGCACTATTCCCAGAACCCGATGCCGGCCTCGCCCGAATTGGGCGCCGGCGAACCTGCGCTGGAAACAGGGGACCCTTCCGGCTCCGATAGGGGGGGCGTGCGTCCGGGCATCTGGAACCGGCTGCGAAACACCGCCAACCACCCCAATGGCCTGACCATCATTCGGATCGCCGCCATCCCACTGATCCTTCTGCTGTTCTCGTTTCCAGCCAGCCCATTCATGGCCTTCCTTGCCGCTCTGATGTTCAGCTGCGCGGCATTCACCGACTATTTGGATGGGTTTTGGGCTCGTCGTCAGGGCAAAGTGACTTTTTTGGGCAAGGTGCTGGATCCGGTGGCGGACAAACTGCTGACCTCATCGGCTTTCATTATGCTGGCAGCCCACGGCTGGGTCTCGGCCTGGATGGTCTGCGTCATTGTCGGCCGTGAGCTGGCCATCACCGGATTGCGCAGCGTGATCGCCGGCAAGGGGGTCGATATCTCCGCCTCGCGTCTCGGAAAACTCAAAACCGGCTTCCAGATCGCGGCGATCATTCCCTTGATGATCCATTACCCGCTGTTGGCTCTCGATTGCCAGGCGATCGGCCAGATCTTGATTTGGATCGCCTTGGGGTTCACGGTTTGGTCCGGAGTTGATTATTTCATCAAGTTTAAAAGGTTGGTCTGAACGCGGCTTTAGGGTTGACAAAAAAAGAAGGAACCGTTAGTTATAAAATTTAATTTGAGCGGGAATAACTCAGTGGTAGAGTGCGACCTTGCCAAGGTCGAAGTCGCGGGTTCAAATCCCGTTTCCCGCTCCATTTTTTTAGGGCGGCATAGCCAAGTGGGAAGGCAGTGGTCTGCAAAACCACTATTCTCCGGTTC
>CAZNAX010000076.1:0-14055 GCA_964570965.1 uncultured Desulfatibacillum sp. | reverse complement strand
TTCTTAATCTGTGTAGTATTTTCTAATCCATCCTACTCAACATTGATCAATGGAAGTTTTGAAACAGGTGACTTAACTGGATGGACAGTTTATTCCAAAATTTATGCAGAACCTGATGGAGGCGCCTGGGGCTTATACGATCTTCCTGCTTCAAACCCACCCTATTATGATTTTACTCCTTCCGTAGTTGGTGGCAATGACTATTCCCCAGTGGATGGCGCTAAATATCTTAAGATTTCAGGAAACATAGGTTTAAGAGATTTTAGTTATTTAGGTGTAGGCTATAGTACTGACGGTAACGGAGTTATATCTGTCAGTCAAAATTTGTCTTTGAACAAGGGTGATATCCTCTCCGGCTGGGCAGCTCTTTATACTAATGATTACCCCCCGCATAATTCGGATAACGCTTTCATTAACATTAGCAATTCAACAATTAGCGACACACCGTTGCAAATTTTTGTAAAAGATGCCTACGGAGTCATTTGGCCAAATGGATCTGAGCCACAAAGTTCTCCTTGGATATATTGGAACTGGACTGCACCCTCAACGGGCATGTTCAATTTGACGCTCGGCAATAGCATGGATGACCAGGAAGATAGTATTGCCTATTTCGATAATGTTCGATTTACCCCTAAGTCTCAAGCAGTTCCCGAACCCGCCACCATCTTTCTTCTGGGAGCCGGCCTGATCGGACTTTTTGGTTATGGTAGTAAAAAGTTAAAGAACAACTAAGTAGCCTACATCTCATCTCGGTTACCTTTTTAAAAAAGAGGGCAGGGCAATATCTGGCTCTACCTTTTTGTTTTATCAAAGTCACAAAAACAATATTGCTTGCCAATCTGCAATATTGACAGCGACCAGCATCATATCCGTATTCTAAATATGTGATGTTGAATGCCTCAATCACCGGCGACAGAGGTGGCCCCGGAAACAAGACCACCCCATTTCATTTTATGCGTACAGGTTTTCAATCCATCGCATGGCCTCTGTGTCTGTGATCTTTCCCTGATAGCGCTGGGTAGTCGAGAGATTCGCATGCCGCAGGATTACCTTGCTGACAATTTCGATGGGCACCCCGGAACGGGACGCATAGGTAAATGAACACCACCTCATGCTCTCTGCCGCTTTTGGCTCCCTTGAGGGTGTTTTTTTTCGGCCGTTTGACGTCAGTTGGAGTAGGCGGTTCGTAACATAACGGTATTCTGAGAAACATCGCTTTTAAGGGGCAGACCTAAATAGGGTTTTGCCTCTTTCATTTATCTGCATTTAACGCAAAAAGAGTACCTTGCTATTCCGCCCCTGCAGGAAAAAGTCCCGATCTTAAGCATTTCCCCTATTGAAATGAGGCGGTCGTCCTATGGACAACTACATATAATTATTTAATAAATAGCCACAAAGAGAATCTGAATAGAGTTTTTGCAGGGACGTTTTTTCTGGCCCGTTCTGCAGCGTGAAAAAATGCTGCGGCGGAGCTGAGAGAGTTCACAAGAAGGGCATCAGTGCTTCAGCCCCGGATTGAACCTCTGCACGCTAATAAGGAAGGACCTGCACCAGACCGACGACCTGCGGGTTCTGGACTATGACGGGCACCGGGTGTTTCGGAATTTCACGCTATCCCAGCTCGGTCAGCCCCTCTATCACGAACCTTGAGGAGGTGAAAATGTTCAAACACATTTTGCTCCCAACCGATGGTTCGCCATTATCCGAGGCCGCGATGCGCAAAGGCATTGAGTTTGCAAAAGCCATCAACGCCAGAGTAACGGGATTTTGTGTGATACCCAAGCTGCGCTACTTCAGTTACGATTCAGATATCGGGCCGGAATTTGAAAAGCAGGCTGTAGCAGCCGTGCAAGCGGAAGTAAACAAAAACCTCCTTGCGATCGAGACGGCGGCCAAAGAAGCGGGCGTACCCTGCGAAGCCGTTCACGAAAAAAGCGATCAGACTTATGACGCCATAATCAAGGCCGCTCAAAAATGGGAATGCGATCTCATCATCATGGCCTCCCACGGTCGGCGGGGTATGGAGGGGCTGCTGATAGGCAGTGAGACTCAAAAGGTGCTGACTCACTCCAAAATTCCAGTGCTGGTGTACCGCTGAGCATGGGGGAAACGCGTTAGGTCCAGTATTTCCGAATCCAGTGGCGAGAAGTTTGCGTGTTCACGGGGTTGAGCGGCGAGCGCAACCCCGTGAACCCGTACAAAATCTATCTAATCTCCGCCACCCCCACCATTGCAGAGCAGAAGCAAAAAGCTTATTGTAATGAGGTGTTAAAGTAAATTTATTCAATCTGCCACAGAGGGCGGTGTCCCGCATGGCGGACCGGATAGGCGCCCGACCGGCCTGTCTGCGGGGCCATGTGACATGGAGGACGGGAGCTGTAGCATGAGACGTTGGATGAAGGGGACCGTGGCCGGAATCATCGCGCTGGGGATCGTCGGTGTTGGAGCCGCCTGGTATGGGCTGCGCGGCGGTGATTCAGCGACTGCCTATCGCACGACCGCCGTTCAGCGCGGCGACCTCTTGGTTTCCATCAGCGCCACCGGCACGGTGGTTCCCGAGGAGGTGATCGACGTGGGCGCCCAGATTGCCGGCCAGATCGTGTCCTTCGGCAGGGACGCCGCCGGCCGGAGCGTCGACTACGGTTCGGTGGTCGAAGAGGGAACGGTGCTGGCCAAGATCGACGACTCGCTCTATTCCGCGGACGCTGCGCAGGCCGAGGCCCAGGTGCAGTCCGGCCGGGCGGCGCTGCAGCGCGCCGAAGCCGATCTGGGCCAGCTGCGGGCCAAGCTGCACCAGGCCGAGCGCGACTGGCAGCGGGCGCAGAAGATCGGCCCGTCCGAAGCACTGGCCGAATCCAGCTTCGACGCCTACCGGTCGGCCTACGAGTCGGCCGCGGCCAACGTCGCTGTAGGTCAGGCCGCCATTTTGCAGGCCAGGGCCGGCCTGGCCCAGTCCGAAGCCCTCCTGCAGCGCGCCCAGCGCAATCTGAGTTACACCACGATCAAGTCGCCGGTAAAGGGCGTCATCATCGATCGCCGCGTGAATATCGGGCAGACGGTTGTGGCGAGCCTGAACGCTCCCAGCCTCTTCCTGATCGCCAAAGACCTCAAACGCATGCAAGTCTGGGTGGCGGTCAACGAGGCGGACATCGGCAAGATCCGCCCCGGCCAACCGGTGACGTTCACCGTGGATGCCTTCCCGGGCGAAACCTTCCGCGGCGAAGTCGGCAAGGTCCGCCTCAACGCATCCATGACCCAGAATGTCGTCACCTACACCGTGGAGGTGATCACCGACAACTCCAGCGGACGCCTGCTCCCCTACCTGACCGCCAACGTCCGATTCGAGTTGAATCGCCGGGCGAACGTGTTCCAGGTACTCAATGCCGCGCTGCGCTTCAGACCGACGGCCGAGCAGGTCGAGCCGGAGTTCCGCGATGCCTTTGGCTCTGGGGGCGAGGACCAGGGAAAGCCCAAAGAGCGTCAACGGCAGACCCCCGATCCGACTGCGAACGCCGAGGCAGCAACCAGCCGCGCCGTGTTATGGCTGCCTGCTGGCGAATACGTGCGCCCGCTCGCGGTGAAGACGGGGCTTAGCGACGGCACCATGACTGAAGTCGCCGGCGAACAACTGGCCGAAGGATTGGAGATCGTGACCGGTACGCAGCTGCAGGCCGGCGCCAAAACGACCACCAGCAATCCCTTTACGCCGAGCTTTTCCCGCGGCGGCAGCAGCGCCGGGGCCGGACGCTCCCGGTAAAAGGCCTGCACCTTCACCGGAGTCTACCGCTTCATGGAACTGATCGAGCTTAACCACATCTACAAAACGTACCATATGGGCGATATCACCGTTCCCGTGCTCAAAGGGGTTTCGCTGAAAATCGCGCGGGGGGAGCTGGTCGCCCTGATGGGCGCTTCGGGTTCGGGCAAGAGCACCTTGATGAACATTCTGGGGTGTCTCGACCGGCCGACCTCCGGAGAATACTGGCTCGACGGGCAGGAGGTCTCGGTCCTGTCGGCGGACGAACGTGCCCAGGTGCGCAACCACCAGTTCGGCTTTGTCTTCCAGAATTTCAATTTGCTGCCGCGCACCAGTGCCCTTGAAAACGTTGCCATGCCGCTATCCTATACGGCCGGCCATCTCTCCGACCGCCAGGCCCACAAGCGCGCCCAAGAGATGCTCGAACGGGTCGGCTTGGGGGACCGGCTGGACCACGAGCCGTCGCAGCTGTCCGGAGGCCAGCAGCAGCGCGTGGCCATCGCCCGGGCGCTGGTCAACCAGCCGCCGCTGCTCTTCGCCGACGAGCCGACCGGCAACCTCGACTCGCGCACGAGTGAAGACGTGCTGCGCATGTTCCAGCAACTCAACGAGCGGGAGGGCATCACCATCATCATCGTCACCCACGATGCGCTCGTAGCGCGCCATGCCCAACGGGTTATTCACATCCATGACGGAGTGATCGTCGAAGGCGCGTATGCGGCCGGATCGGAAACCGCCGCCCGGTCCGGCGCCCCTTCATCGCTGACGGCGGATTGGGGAGGTGCCGGATGAAAGTTTACCGCACCGCACGCACGGCCATGACGGCCCTGCGCCGCAACCCGATGCGGGCGATGCTGACGACTCTCGGCATCGTCATCGGCGTCGGGGCGGTCATCGCCATGATGGAGATCGGAACCGGCTCTTCGGCGGCGATCCAGAAGACCATCGCCACCATGGGCGCCAACGTTCTTTTGGTCGTGCCCGGTACGGCCGCCAGCGGCGGGGTGAGCTTCGGCGCCGGCTCCGTCACGACGCTGACCCCCCAGGACGGCGAAGCCATCCTGCGCGACAGCCCGGCCTTGCGCAACGTGGCACCGATCGTGCGCGCCCGCACCCAGGTGGTTTACGGCAGCCGCAACTGGGTCCCGCAGCAGATGATAGGCACGACCCCCGCATTTCTGGACATCCGCGACTGGACCCACCTGGCCGAGGGGGACGCTTTTACCGAACGCGACGTGCTCAATGCCAACAAGGTCTGTTTGATCGGGCAGACGCTGGCGCGCGAGCTCTTCCAGGGGGAACCCCCCATCGGCAAGGAGATCCGCGTGAAGAACGTGTCGTTCCGCGTGGTGGGCGTGCTGGGAGCGAAAGGCGCCAACATGATGGGCTCCGACCAGGACGACATCCTGCTGACCCCGTGGACCACGCTCAAATATCGGGTGACGGGCTCGACCCTCAGCAACCCCAACCAGAGCGCCGCCGGCAGCACCGGCAGCACCGTCAATACCTTGAACAAGCTCTATCCCAGCGAAGCGCCGGAAATCTATCCCAAGCAGTCGGAAACTCAGGCGGCCAACACCCCGCTGACGGTCCGTTTCGCCAACATCGACCAGCTTCTGACCGCGGCGCGCAGCCCCGAGGAGATCCCGGCGGCCATCCAGCAGATAAGCGACGTCCTGAGGGAGCGGCACCGCATCCGCGACGGCCAGCCGGACGACTTCACCATCCGCAACATGACCGAGATGACCAACACCCTTACCTCCACCACCCGGCTGATGACCAACCTGCTGCTGTGCGTGGCGATGATCTCGCTGGTGGTCGGAGGAGTGGGGATCATGAACATCATGCTCGTTTCGGTCACCGAACGCACGCGCGAGATCGGCCTGCGCATGGCCGTGGGTGCACGAGCACGCGACATCCTGCGGCAGTTTCTGGTGGAGGCCGTGGTGCTCTGTCTGGTGGGCGGCGCGGCCGGAATCCTGCTGGGCCACGGCGGATCGCGCCTCGTGGAGCTTCTCCTGCGCTGGCCGGTGGCGACGTCGCTGCCGGCCATTGCCGCCGCCGTCCTGGTGTCCGCCAGCGTGGGCATCATCTTTGGATTCTATCCGGCCTGGAAGGCGTCGCGCTTGGATCCCATCGACGCCCTGCGCTACGAGTGACGTCGGCTGCTGAGGAGAACCACTTCGTCTTCCGCTTGCGGCGATCGAGACGTTGGAGTCATGGAATCATTGCTCTCACTGGAGCCTCAGATGAATTCAAAAGCGCTTCGGTGGGAGCGGCATTTTGCCGCGACGGTATCACGGCTGGAAGCCGCTCCCACCCAAACCACCCTTTATTATTACCGGCAGGATGGCACCGCACGCGATCCCCTGCTTCTGAAAATGCTCGGGAGCATTTTTGTTTCGGCCCTTCGGATGGGCCGGCGGGTGCTGACCCTGTCGATGTTCTTATATGCAGCCGCCCTGAGCGGATGCATGGTTGGCCCGGATTTCCGGCCGCCGCAGATGACGGTTCCCGCCAACTGGATCGAGGCGGTGCCCACCGCCCCGGCTGAGCTGCCGGATGTCGATCTGGCACGCTGGTGGACGGTCTTCGATGATCCGATTCTGGTCGCGATCGAGGATCGGGCCATCCGCTCGAACCTCGACCTGCGGCAGGCCGAAGCCCGCATCCGCCAGGCGCGCGCCGCGCGAGGGATCGCCGGCAGCGGCCTCGGACCCACCGTGGACGCCGGGGGGGCCATCCAGCGCAGCCGGTCTCCAGGCTTGAGCTCCAACTGGCAGGGCGGTGAGACCCGCGGGGTGGTTTCCAACAGTTACGACGCCGGCTTCGACGCCGGCTGGGAGCTGGACCTCTTCGGCGGCATCCGGCGCAACATCGAAGCCGCCGATGCCGACCTGCAGGCCGCCGTGGAGTCGCGCCGCGACGTCCTGGTGACCTTGACGGCGGAGGTGGCGCGCAACTACATCGAGCTGCGTGCCTTTCAACAGCGCATCGAGATCGCCCGCCAGAACCTTGCCACCCAGCAGCACAGCGCCCGGCTGACCCGCCAACGGTTCGAAGGCGGGTTCGTCAGCGGCCTGGATGTGGCGAACGCCGACGCCCAGGTGGCCACCACAGAATCCCAGATCCCGTTCCTGGAGGCGGCGGCCCGGCAGTCCATCTATGCCCTCGGCATCCTGCTGGGCCGGGAGCCGGCTGCCCTTGTGGCGGAACTCTCGCCGGCATCCGCCATTCCGGCCGCACCCCCCTCGACCCCTGCCGGCCTGCCCTCGGATCTGCTGCGCCGGAGACCGGACATCCGCCGGGCGGAGGCGGACATCCACGCCGCCACGGCGCGGATCGGTGTTGTCACGGCCGAGCTGTTCCCCAAATTCACGATCACAGGCTCCGCGGGAATGCGCTCGGGTGATTTCAGCTCCTGGCTGACGTCGGCCCAGCAGTTTTGGTCTTTCGGCCCTTCGGTCAGCTGGCGGGTGTTCGACACCGGCCGCACGCGCTCCGCCATCGAGCAGCAGGAGGCCCTGCAGGAGCAGGCCCTCATCGCCTACCGGCAGACCGTGCTCACCGCGCTGCAGGAAGTCGAAAATGCCTTGATCGCCTCCGCGAAGGAACAGGAGCGCCGCCAGTCGCTTGCCAGCGCCGTCACGGCCAACCGCAAAGCCGTGAGCCTGGCGAAAACGCTCTACACAGAAGGGCAAACGGACTTTCTGAACGTGCTGGACGCGCAACGGTCTTTGTTCTTAACCGAAGAAACCTTGGTTCTGAGCACCAGTGCCATGTCGACCGACTTGGTGGCTCTGTACAAGGCCATCGGCGGGGGTTGGAGTGAAGAGGCGGAAACAGCCGACTGGAAGAATTAAGAAGAATCGGCGGTTGTCCGTTCAGGCGAGCTCGCCGACCTTCGTTTCCACCGCGCGCAGGATGTCTCCGCTGCGCATCAGCTCCCCCATCGCGTTGATGTCGGCGGCAAGGTAACGGTCGCTGTCGAGATGAGTGATGACCCGGCGGATCGTTTGATAGGCAGCCAGCGTGCCTTCGCCGGGCTTCATGTTGGTGAAGAGGTCAAGCGCCTGGGCCGCACAGAGTAGCTCAATAGCGACCACGTTCTCGGTGTTGGCCACGATCTCCCGGCACTTGCGTGCGGCGATGGTGCCCATGGACACATGGTCCTCCTTGTTGGCCGAGGTGGGAATGGAGTCGACGCTGGCGGGGTGGGCCAGCACCTTGTTCTCGGAGACCAGAGCGGCCGCCGTGTATTGCGCGATCATGAAGCCCGAATTCAACCCCCCGTCGCTCACGAGGAACGCCGGAAGACCGCTCAGTTTGGGGTTGACCAGCCGCTCGATGCGCCGCTCGGAAATGTTGGCAAGTTCCGCTACGGCCATGCCCATGAAGTCCATGGCGAGCGCCACCGGCTGCCCGTGGAAGTTCCCGCCCAGCAGGAACTCGCCGGAGTCGGCAAACATCAGAGGGTTGCTCGTCGAGGAGTTCATCTCGGTTTCGATCACCCGGCGGCAATAGGCAACGGCGTCTTTAGTCGCGCCGTGCACCTGCGGCGAGCATCGCAGGGTGTACGCATCCTGAATGCGCGAGCAGTCCTTGTGCGAGGAGATGATCTCACTGTTGCGAGTGATGCGCTCCATATTGGCGGCGGCGGCCATTTGACCCGGGTGCGGCCGCACCTGGTGAATCCGCGGGTTGAACTCGGTGCGGCTTCCCATCAACACTTCCAGCGTCATGGAAGCCGCAATGTCGGTTAACCGCGATAGCCGGACGGCATCGTAAACGGCAAGCCCGCCGATGGCCGTCATCACCTGGGTGCCGTTGACGAGCGCCAGTCCCTCGGCCGATTCGAGCTGCAACGGCTTGAGACCGCAGGCGGCCAACGCGTCGGCGCCGCTCATGCGCTCTCCGCCGTAAAACGCCTCGCCCTTTCCCAGCAAGACCAGCGCCAGATGGGCCAGCGGCGCAAGGTCTCCGCTCGCCCCCACCGATCCTTTTTCCGGCACCACCGGAACGACGCCGCGGTTGAGCAATTCAAGCAGCTGCCGGGCGGTCTCAAGACGGATGCCGGAGTGCCCCCGCGCGAAATCCTTGACTCGGAGCGTCATGGTGGCCCGAACGGTTTCCGGCGCCAGCGGCCCACCCACGCCGGACGCATGGCTCATGAGAATGTTCTCCTGCAGGCGCCGGGTGTCTTTTTTCGAAATGGCCACGTCGCTCAATGCCCCGAATCCGGTTGTCACCCCGTAAATCCGCCGCTCTTCGGCCACCCACTGGTCCACCAGTGCTCGGCCGCATCGGATGCGCTCCTCAGACTCGGCGCTCAGCTGCACCAGCGCTCCATCGCGCGCCGCTGCGACTAGGCCGTCAAGGGTCATGTTCTCCATGTCGAGGACTAAAGTTGTCATTCGATTCAGTTCTCCGCGATTGCAGGTATGATAAGGGAATCTAATTCCACAATGGAAATTTAAAACCTAAAAATTAGCATTGCAATTCTACATATTGTAGGTTATAATGACAATTAACACAATAAGCAGGCCGGCTGAATCTTCATTTTTAGCCGCCTAATCCAAAAAAGAGGAGGAAATGATGGCAACAGCAAAGAAGGCCGTAAAAGCGACTAAGAAGACGGCAGTGAAGAAAACCACCGCTAAGCCTGCCACCAAGGCCAAAAGCGCCACCAAAAAACCGGCGGCAAAAAAACCCGCTGCCAAAAAGCCGGCTGCTAAAAAGAAATAGCAGCGCCTTCCCAAGCCATTTTCTCAGGGGCGGGGAATCCCGGTGGATAATGCCGCCGTGGACTTCCCCGTTTCTGTTTGGTTCTCGCCTACAAGCCTATTGAATTGCATCAAATTCTGTATTAGTCAGAAACCCTAGCTCTACGGACCAGGCCGCTTTCCAACTCCAACAGCTGGGCTTTGTAAGATTATGGCCGATCAAGTCAGCTCCTATAACGAGGCCCACATTAAGTCTCTAATTGTTTCTGCCCGCAGCCAAAAGGTTATTTTAGATTCTGACTTGGCGGCAATTTTCGGAGTCGAGACAAAACGTTTAAACGAGGCTGTAAAACGAAACATTGATCGCTTCCCGGACGACTTCGCATTTCGCTTGAATTTACGGGAAGTTGCCAACTTGAAGTCGCAATATGCGACTTCAAGTTCCGCGCTGGGCCAATCCCGATCATATAGCCACGGTGGCCGGCGCACGCTGCCGATGGCGTTCACAGAGCACGGCGCTGTCATGGCGGCAAATATTCTGAACAGCCCTCGTGCGGTTCAGATGAGCGTTTTCGTGGTGCGGGCTTTTGTCAGAATGCGAAACTTTTTGGGTGAAACGCACGACCTCGCTCGTCGCTTGAACGCATTGGAAAAAGAACTCAAAGATCGCCAAGATGTTCATGAGTCTGCTATCGTCAGCATCCTCCAGCGGTTCTTGGATGTCATCGATCCGCCCCAACCTGCCAAGATCCCCGCCCGAAAGCGTATAGGATTCACTGTGAAGAAAAAATCAGCCGCTTATAAAACCAAGAAGATTGGTAAAGCTTTTTGAGAAGAAAGCTGTTGAGCTTGAAAGAAATTACCAAGGAAAGCAGCTATGATTGCCAACACCGAAATCGCCAAGTCCATGAAAATCCACCTCGGAGCGCTATTCGACGAGCTGCCGCCCAGACCGGGATTCGTCCAAGGCATTCGCCGCGCGCCGGCGCGGCATTTCAATCTGTCCCGAAAGGACACCGAACTCGCCCTTAAAAACGCCCTGCGCTACATTCCCGAAAAATGGCATGCGTCGCTGGCGCCGGAGTTCCTGGAGGAACTGGTGGCGCGCGGACGGATCTACGGCTACCGCTTCCGCCCGCCAGGGACAATCACTGGTCGGCCGATCGATGAATATCAAGGCCAATGCATCGAAGGTCGTGCCTTTCAGGTGATGATCGACAACAACCTGGACTTCGACGTGGCGCTCTATCCTTATGAGCTCGTCACCTACGGGGAGACCGGTCAGGTCTGCCAGAACTGGATGCAGTACCGGCTGATCAAACACTACCTGGAGGCGCTCACCCGTGAGCAGACGCTGGTGATGGCTTCCGGCCACCCGGTGGGTCTATTCGCCTCCTCGCCGGAGGCTCCGCGCGTCATCATCACCAACGCCCTGATGATAGGCTGCTTCGACGACCAGGACAACTGGCACCGCGCCATGGCGCTGGGGGTGGCCAACTACGGCCAGATGACTGCCGGCGGCTGGATGTACATCGGACCCCAGGGCATTGTGCACGGCACCTACAGCACGATTCTAAACGCCGGCCGCGCCAAGCTCGGCATCCCGGCGGACCAGGATCTGGCGGGGCGGCTGTTCGTGACCTCGGGCCTGGGCGGCATGAGCGGCGCCCAGGGCAAGGCCGTCGTCATCGCTAACGGGGTCGGCATCATCGCCGAGGTGGACTACTCGCGCATCAAGACCCGCCTCGACCAGGGCTGGATCGACGAGATGACGGACAACCCGGCCGAGGCCTTCGCCAGCGCGTCCGCCTCCCAGGGCAAGGGCCAGGGCCGGGCCATCGCCTTTCACGGCAATGTCGTCGACCTGCTGGAGTATGCCGTCCACCACGACGTCAAGATCGACCTGCTCTCGGACCAGACTTCCTGCCACGCCGTCTACGAGGGCGGCTACTGCCCGCAGGGAATCGACTTCGAACAGCGCACAGAACTGCTGCGCAGCGGACATGCCGGGTTCAGGGAAATGGTGGATGCGACCCTGCGGCACCACTACGAACTCATCAAGACGCTGTCCGGCCGCGGAACCTATTTCTTCGACTACGGCAACAGCTTTCTCAAGGCGGTCTACGACGCCGGCATCAGGGACATCTGCCAGAACGGCGAGAACCCGCTCGATGGATTCATCTTCCAATCCTATGTCGAGGACATCATGGGGCCGATTCTTTTCGACTACGGCTACGGCCCCTTCCGCTGGGTGTGCCTGAGCGGCCGGGATGCGGATCTCGCCCAGACCGACCGCGCCGCCATGGAGTGCATCGACCCGCAGCGCCGCTTCCAGGACCGGGACAATTACAACTGGATCCGCGATGCCTTGAAAAACCGACTGGTGGTCGGCACCCGAGCGCGCATCCTTTACCAGGACGCCTTGGGCCGGATGAAGATCGCCTTGAAGTTCAACGAGATGGTTCGAGCCGGCGAAATCGGGCCGGTCATGCTCGGCCGCGACCACCACGACACCGGCGGCACCGACTCGCCCTTCCGGGAAACCGCCAACATCCGCGACGGCAGCAACATCATGGCCGACATGGCAACTCACTGCTTTGCCGGCAACGCCGCCCGCGGAATGAGCCTGGTGGCGCTCCACAACGGAGGCGGGGTGGGCATCGGCAAGGCCATCAACGGCGGCTTTGGCCTGGTGCTGGACGGCAGCGAACGGGTCGACGCAATCATCCAGCGCGCCATCCCCTGGGACGTCATGGGCGGGGTGGCGCGCCGGGCCTGGGCGCGCAACGAGGCCTCCATCGAAACCTGTATCCGCTACAACGAGCTACGCCGCCGCTCGGACCACATCACGCTGCCCTATCTGGCGAACGAGGGCTTGGTGGCGGCGTTGGTGGCGAAGGCGTTCGTGCAGCGGGGGAAGGAGAAATAAGGAATAGATACTCGATGCTGGATGCTCGATCCTCGATAAAGAGCAAAAAGCATCTCTCGTCACCGGTGGCGACTCTATGCATGGAAGTATCGCATGAGCTACAAAAAACTTGAAATTTGGCGGCTTGCAAAAGAACTGGTGGTAGATATTCACCGAATGACGATTGAAAAGTTGCCCAAATTCGAGATGTACGAAGAAGGCAGCCAAATTCGACGCTCGATAATCAGTCAAATCAACCATTGCAGAGGGCTGGCTACGGTCGAAGGGCATATAAGCAGGAATTCTTGAAATTTCTGACATACGCATCAGCATCCAACGATGAAACGGTGGATCACCTGGAAACGCTTTATGAGACAGGTTCATTAACGGAGCGTGAATTGTTCGAAGCTCTCAGCGACCGTTTAGACAAGCTTGGCAGAAAGATTAATCTTTTCATGCAGTCAGTGGAAAAAGGGCATTTAAGTAAGAAGTGATCCCGAAAAAGATGCCGAATGTGTTATCGGTTTTATCGAGTATCAAAAGATCCAAAACAGCATCCTGAAACACAGTAAAATTAGGAATAGTCCAATGCCTGCGATGACCAAAATCCTCGAATGCGTCCCCAACTTCAGCGAAGGCCGGGACTTGGAGAAAATAGAGAGAATCGTCCAGGCCTTCCGAAGCCGGGAGGGCGTCAAGCTTCTGGACTGCCAGCGGGACGAGGACCACAACCGCTGCGTCGTCACGGTGGTGGGGGAACCGGAGCCGCTCAAGGCGGCCGTGCTCGAAGCGATGGGGGTGGCGGTTGCGGGAATCGACATGCGCTGGCACAAGGGCCAGCACCCGCGCATGGGGGCGGTGGACGTGGTGCCCTTCATTCCCGTAAAAGGCGTCAGCATGCCGGAAGCCGTCGAACTGTCGCGCCAGGTGGCGAAGGCGGCGGCGGAGACCCTCCAGCTGCCCATTTTCCTGTACGAGGAATCCGCCACTGCGGTCCATCGCCGCAACCTCGCCGATATCCGCAAGGGGCAGTTCGAGGGCATGCCGGAAAAGGTCAAACAGCCGGAGTGGAAACCGGATTTCGGGCCGGTTGGTGTTCATCCATCCGCCGGCGTGACCGCCGTCGGCGCACGCATGCCGCTGGTGGCCTATAACGTCAACCTCGGAACGGCCAATCTCGAAATCGCCAACGACATCGCCCGGAAGATCCGGCATCTCAGCGGCGGCCTGCGCTACTGCAAGGCTCTCGGCATCGGTCTCAAGGATCGCGGCATCGTCCAGGTGTCCATCAACATGACGGACTACACGAAGACCGCGCTCTACCGCGTCTTCGAGTTGATCCGGATCGAGGCCAGGCGCTGGGGCGTACCGGTGGTCGGCAGCGAGATCGTCGGCCTCGTGCCCATGGGAGCCCTGGTCGACACGGCCGCCTATTACCTGCAGCTTGAAAATTTCAAAATGGAGCAGGTGCTGGAATCCAGGATTTATGAATAAACATCGATCCTTGATATTCGATGCTCGATACTCGATTGAAAAAGGCCTGCTCTTATCGAGCATCGAGTATCCAGAATCGAGTATCGTTTGGATGAGGCCACCTATCGATTGAGCTCAATTATGGATGGAAATCTGATTATAAAGAATGCTTCTGAGTTGGTCACCTGCAGCGG
>CAZNAX010000075.1:0-14118 GCA_964570965.1 uncultured Desulfatibacillum sp. | reverse complement strand
CCACTCCTTTGGGGGCATAGAGTTTGTGGCCGGCTATCGAGAGCAGGTCGATTCCAGACTCGCTCACATCCACCGGGATCTTGCCGAGCGACTGGGCTGCATCGGAGTGGACCCGGATACCGCGGGAGCGGGCGAGGGCGGCGATCTCGGCAATCGGTTGGATGGTGCCCACTTCGTTGTTGGCGTGCATGATCGTGACCAGGATCGTGTCGGACCTCAAAGCGGCCTGAACGTCCGCGACATCCACCCTTCCGAATTCATCTACCGGGAGATAGGTGATTTCGAAGCCCGCCTTTTCCAAGAAAGCGCAGACAGCTAGGACGGCCGGGTGTTCGAAGGCCGATGTCACGATGTGCCGGCCCCGGTCGCGCAGAGCGCGAGCCGTGCCGATGATGGCCCAGTTGTTAGCTTCGGTGCCGCCGCTGGTGAAGATAATCTCATCCGGAGAGCAGTTCAGCAATGCGGCCGCCTGCCGGCGGGCTCTGGATAGAGCCTGACGGGGTTTCACCGCGTACAGGTGTCCGCTGGAAGGGTTGCCGAACTCCTCTTCCAGAAATGGCCGCATGACGGCGATGACCTCGGGGTCGTGAGGCGTGGTAGCGTTGTAGTCCAGGTAGATCGGTTTCACATTCCTATCCTTCCTCCATCGAGACGACCTCGAATCAAGGCCTCATCGGCTGGAGTTTAGCAAGTTCCGCCCGGAGATATACCGAACATGGGATCTCCCGGCCATCTGCCAAGCGAATGAGGTAAGGCCGCCCAGAGGTCGAGGAAAACGAAGCCACCTTCGCGATGAAGTCCTCTGCAGAGAAAATATGCGTGGCGTTCGCCCGCCATTTGCGGCGGAGAAATTCCGCAGCAACGGCCGAATCGTACGCCTGGCCATTGCGAATGAAAGCGGCGTCGGTCATGCGCGCGACGGCGGCAATCAGGGCTTCGATCCTGCCGGTCTCCTCGGTCCGCAATTCAGCGGCAGCCGCCGACAGCGGCTGGGCCGCTGCAGCGGCACCGAAAACGATCGACAGGCAAAGCAAGCGCCATCGGTGAAGCTGCTTGGGTTGGCGGCACATCATTGGATGTTCCGGATCAGTTCCTCCGTTGAAAGAACCTGTGCGTATGCAGCAGACAGCGCCGTCATGAATGCGGCAAAGAAGGAAACCGGCCGGGGTCCGTGTGCGGCAGGAATTTGGCGGCGCTGAAGCGGTTCATGAAGTCCTGGTTGACGTTGAGTTCAAGGTAGGTAATGCGGTCGCGGATGCGGTCGATCTCGTCGATGGCGGTTGCGGAGATCAGGGCCAAAGCCGCACCTTCCAGCGAGCTGTTGCCGATGGGGATATAGCGGTCGAGCGGGAGGTCCGGCAGCATGCCGATGGCGATGGCTGAACGCGGGTTTATGAAGCAGCCGAAGGTGCCGGCCACAAAGAAAGCGTTCAGCTCGTTCAGGTTGAGACCGACGGTCATGGCAAGGGTTTCAAGGATGGTGTACATGGCGGCCTTGGACCGGATCAAGCTGTCGAGATCCGCCTGGCTGATCGTTAGATCCTCACCGGTGGCGGACTGCTCGGCGGGAACCACCACGAGATGATGCATGCCGTCAACCACCCGCAGCCGGCCGCCGCAGCGTGCGGCAACGAGCTTGCCGCGCAGGTCGATCATGCCGTTCATAAAAAGCTGGGCGGCCAGATCGATCACTCCCGAGCCGCAGATGCCCCTGGGCGTTTTCTCTTCGATCGCGTGAATCGCAAAGGCGCCGGTCGCCGGGTCGATCACCACCCGATCCACGACACCCGGTCCGGCCAGCATGCCCATCCGGGTCACCCCGCTTTCCAGCGCCGGTCCGGCCGCGCCGGCGCAGCCGATCAGCCAGTCGCGGTTTCCCAGGACCACCTCGGCATTCGTGCCGACGTCGACCAAGATGGCGGTGTCCTTGCGCTGGTGCAGTTTTGAAAACAAGATGCCGGCGATAAGGTCGCCGCCGAAATAGCTGCCGATGTTGGGAAAGACCAGCACCCGGGCCAAGGGGCCCACGTGGATGCCGAGGGCCGCCGTTTTGAGAACGCCGGGTCGGTTGACGACCGGGATGTAGGGTTCACGAATGATCCAGCGCGGCTCCAGACCCAGAAGAAGGTGGGTCATGCAGGTATTGCCGGCGACTGTCATGGCGACGATGTCCTGCGGTTGAAATTCAACGCTCCGGCAGATCGCGTCGATGGCGCTGTTAAGGCCAGTGATAATGAGCGTGTTGAGGTGATGCAGGCCTTCGGGAGTATCGGCATGGTGGATGCGCGTCAGCACGTCCGGTCCTACCGCGGACTGGGGATTATCGAAGGCTTGTTCGGCGAGGGGCGCGCCGTTCAGAAGGTCGATCAGCCGCAGCACCACGCGGGTGGTGCCTAAATCCACGGCCAGGCCGAGGATGGGCCGGGCGTCGTCGACGCTAAAGATGCCGGTTACCATCCATCGGCTGCGGTCGCGAAACAAGGCGCAGCGCAGCCGGTAATTACACTCGCGCACGACAGCCGGCAGTAGTTTGAGGAGATCAAGGTCGATGTCGATCGTTTCGCCCGGGAGCGCCAGCGCCAACGCAGCCCTGAGGCGGTCCGCGTCGGCGATGTTGTTATGGATCGTCGGCGTCGGCAGAACGACGATTCGAACCCAAGGAGCGGCGGCGGTGTTCACCGGTTTCTTTCCAGCCCGGAGACAATCCGGTTCATGACTTCAGCGGCCTTGCCCGGGATCAGATAGCTGCTGATCATGCCGGTCAGGGCAGTCGGCTCCGGGTTGATCTCGATGACGATGGCGCCGGACTGTTTGGCAATGGCGGGCATGCTGGCGGCTGGTTGAACCACCGCCGAGGTCCCGACCACCAGCATGACGTCGCATTGCGATGCGACCTCCTGCGAGCGCCATAACGCGACCGGCGGAATCATCTCGCCGAAAAAAACCGCGTCCGGACGCAAGATGCCGCTGCAGGCACACCGCGGCGGCAGCTCGCTGGCATCGACCTTGCTGGTCTCGATGCGCCGGTCGCATTGCATGCAGCGCTGCCAGGCGAAGGTGCCGTGGAACTCGATGACATCCGTGTTTCCGGCCATCTGGTGCAGCCCGTCGATATTCTGGGTGATGACCGACTTGAGAATGCCGAGCTGTTCGAGGCGCGCGAGGCCCTTGTGCCCGTCGTTGGGCTGGGCGTTGTCGATGAGGTCCTTCAGATCCTTGACCAGCACCTTCCAGACCATGGCGGGGTTGCGCAGGAAGGAGTCGATATGAGCGATTTCCATGGGGTCGAACCGCTCCCAAAGCCCTCCGTGGCCGCGGAACGGGGGGATGCCGCTGTCGATGGAGATGCCCGCGCCAGTCAAGGCGACGGCCCGGCGGGCGGGCGAGAGATCGTTAACCGCGCGTGCGATCAGAGCCTCCATAATACTCCAAAGAGTTCAAGGGATCGAGGGTTCGAAGGGTGAAAGATTCTCGGCGTAATAGGTGTGCCAGACGCCGTCCCGGGTCCACTCCTCCCGGATGCCGATGCCCAAGACAGAAAGCCGGCGCCGGACTTCCTTGGCGTCGCTGCGCATCAGGCCGGAAAGGATGAACCCGCCTTTCCTCCGGAACCCTGGGGCGTCCATCATGGGCAGCATCGCCGCACCGTGAAGGTTGGCGGCCACGAGATCCGCCGGTCCGTCGATGGCGTCCTCGGCCCGCCCCTGGGCAACCAGAATACGTTCGCCGAGCCGGTTGAGCCGGACGTTGCGCGCGGCGGTCCGGACCGCCAGGAGGTTGAGGTCGACCGCCAGGACCTTGGCGTCCAGGCGCTTCGCCATTGCCAGCGCCAGGATGCCGGTCCCCGTTCCCAGGTCCATGGCGGTTCGGACGCCGCCGCTGTCTGCCGCTAGATCCAGGGCTTTCAAGCAGTCGCGGGTGGTGGGATGCGTGCCGGCGCCGAAAACCAGCCCGGGGTCCAGCAGGATGGCGGTTCCATCGGATGCCTGCAGATCCACCGCCGCCGGGTCCCAAGGGGCGATGAAGCGGAACCGACCGATGCGTTCTCCGCCGGTAACAGTTCCCTGCCACTGGTCGTAAGCCATGCGGGTGCTGTCGATCAGGCGAAGATGCGGCTGTCGGCGAAGAATGCCCTCCACCGTTTCAGCCATGGGGGCTGAGAAAAACAGAAAGGCCGAATCCTCTTCCTGCCAGTGGCCCAGAAACGCGCCGGCATCGATGGCGATGCGAGGGTTCAGGCGGCCTTCCAGCTGGTAAATATACAACTCCTCGTAAGGATGGGGCATACGTGGGGAGTTAGGGCTTCGGCTGGTCCGGCGGCCGGTCCTCTTCCGGAAGCTGGTCCAAATACCACTGCATCGGATCCAGCAGCGTGTAGCCCATCTCTTTCAGCTTCTTCTTGACGTGAGCCACGTTTTGGGTCAGCAGGTAGGGGAAGACCGCACGCTTGTCTTCCTCCCAATAACGGGCGACGAGAACACTGCCGAAGGAGACACCGATCTCGGTAATGGCATCGACGATCTTCTTAAGCTGTCCGACCTTCTCTTCGACCAGTATGCACAGCAGGGTACCGGGCTGGCCGATTCCCAGCACGTTGATGAAGGCCCGCAGCAGGTCCCGCACCGACAGGATCCCTTTCAGGCGGCCCTCCTCGTCCACTACCGGAAGTGCGCCGACTTTGGAGTTTTGGATCACCAACAGCGCGTCCTGAATCGTGTAGCCGGGTGAAATGGTGAACACCTTGCTCGTCATAATGTCCTTGACGCGCAGGTTCTGAAGCTTGGCCCTTTCCTCCGGGCTGATGCCTTCTTGGAAATACTTAAACGGAAGGGCGCTGCGCAGGTCTCGGTCACTGACGATGCCCACCAGTTTGTTGCCCTCTTCGACTACCGGAATATGCCGAACTCTGTTTTTGGCCATCAGGTCCTGAGCTTCGAAAATGGACGCTTCGGGACCGATGGTGGCGACCCGGCGGGTCATCGATCTGCTGACAAACATAGTCTCCCCCTGTTCTTTAAAAAAGGTTAGCCCCCTCAGCCGTTCAACAGGATTTCAACATGATGGCGCGCAAGTTCCGGCAGCCGGCGCAGGCAATATCCGCCTTCCAGCACGGACACCAGACGACCGGAGGCGGAAGAATTGGCCAGGTCCATTATTCTCTGCATCATCCAGGTGTAGAATTCCGTGGAAAGCTTCGTATCGGACATGTCGTCGTCGCGGTGACCGTCGAAGCCGGCCGAAACAATGATGGCCTCGGGTTTGTAGTCGGCAAATGCCGGGAAGAGGTCGCGTTCCAGGAGACGCTGGTAGTCCTCGTCGCCTTGCCCCGGCAGAACCGGTGAATTTTTCGTGAACCCGTACCCGTCTCCGCGGCCATATTCGAACTCGCGTCCGGTGCCCGGATATGCAAAGGAGGGGTGCTGATGGATGCTGTAATAGTAGACGGTCGGGTCGTCCTCGAAGATATGCTGGGTGCCGTTGCCGTGGTGCACATCAAAATCCACGATGCCCACTCTGGCGAGGCCGAACTGCTTCTGAATGTAGCGCGCGGCGATGGCCACATTGTTGAAGTAGCAGAAGCCCATGGCGCGGCTGATCTCGGCATGATGCCCGGGCGGGCGGACCGCGCAGAAGGCATTGTCCAATCGGCCTTCCATGACCTGACGGCAGGCCTCCAAAATACCGCCGACCGCCAGCAAAGCGGTTTCATAGGTCTGTGCACACATCTGGTTGTCGGGTGAATCGAACATTTGTTTGCCGGCGCGGCAGGCGGCTTCAAGGCGCTTTACATATTCGGCGGTGTGAACGCTGACAATCCAAGGCAGGTCGGCCGGCGCGGCCGGGATGCGGATCAGTTTTTCAATCAGCCCGCTCTGCACGATGCCCTCATAAATGGCGGTGAGCCGTTCGGGGACTTCCGGGTGGTAGGGACCGGTCTGATGGCGCAGGTAGCGTTCATCGTAGAGAAAACCTGTTCGCTTCATCGGCTTTCATCCTTCTTGAGCGTGGGTCCTGCTGTCGTGCCGCCAGCATCAAGGCGGCCGGCGCCGATTAGGATACGATTCGGTCGAAGATCGCAAACGCCGCTTGAACGCTGGGGCTGGTTTCCGGCATTTGAATGGTCGGACGGCCCCGGTAGTCGAAATCGTAAACGGTCCCGTCCGCCGGCACGGTTCCGACCAACTCCACGCCGGCGTCGGCGATCATTTTTAGAACGCCGGCGTCGGGCGGTTCCTTGGCCTGGTTGATGACGAGGTAGCTCCTGCCCACTCCAATGTTCAGCTCCCGGGCCAGCTCGTCGATACGCAGCGCCGCCTGGAGGCCCCGCCGCGATGGGTCGGAGACCAGCAGCAGAACGTTGACATTCTTGGTGGTGAGCCGGCTGATATGCTCCATGCCGGCTTCGTTGTCCATGACAATATACGGGTAATTGTCAACCAGCTTCTCCAGAAATCCCGTCAGAAGCGAGTTGGCGGCGCAGTAGCACCCGGCGCCTTCCGGTCGGCCCATGACCACTAGGTCGAAACTGTCGGATTCCACCACGGCCTGCTCCAGTTTCATGGACATGAAGACGTCCTTGGTCATGCCGCTGGGGACCTTGCCCTTCTTCATGTCTTCACGGGCATTTCCGAGGGTGCCGCAGATGCCGACACCCAGTACTTCGTTCAAGTTGGAGTTGCTGTCGGCATCCACGGCCAACACCGGCGTCTTGTTGTGTTTGATAAGATATTTGATCAGAAGACCGGCTAGAGTGGTTTTGCCGGTACCGCCCTTACCGGCCAAGGCGATCGAGAACGCCATGAGGATTCGAGTTTCCTTTCTATGGATAACGTCCGCATGCATGGGGCATGCAGAGTCTTTTGAGATTTGTATTTTTTAGGCCAGTTTTATGAAACAGTCAAGACGCTTCTAAACCGGCCTTCAGAGAGCGGCCGCGTTTAAGGGCACGCACTGCAAATGCCTTGAAATGGCTGCAAGCCTATGCTAAGCGCAACCCAGAGGGACGGTGTGACTCGAGCGCACAAACCAACAGGGGAGAAAACGATGGATTTTGAACTCAGCAAGCCGCAGAAAGAGATTCAGAAAGCCGCCAGAGAGTTTGCCAGGGGTGAATTCGACAAAGAACTGGCACTCGAATGGGACCGCAAGCACGAGTTCCCCAAGAAGATATGGCAAAAGGCGGCCCAGCTCGGCTTTGTGGGTGTGCACTTTCCGGAATCGTATTCCGGCCAGGGGCTTGGCGTCTTGGAGAACATTCTGATCGCCGAGGAATTCTGCGCCCGGGACTCGGGCATCGGCAGCGCCGTGATCCTTGCGAGCTTCGCGTCTGAATGCGTGCTTCGGTTCGGTAGCGAGGAACTGAAGCAACGGTTCCTGCCCCTGGTGGCGGAGGGCAAGATGCTTTCCAGCGGATCTTTCACAGAGCCCGGTCATGGGTCCGACATCACCTCTTTGGACACCCTGGCCGTGCGGCACGGCGATGAATGGATCATCAACGGCACCAAGACCTTTATCACCAACGGCGGTCTGGCGGGCTTTTACTGCACCTTGTGCCAGACCGACGTGGGCGCTCAGCCGACCTATCGGGGGATCAGCATGATTCTGGTGGAGGCCGATCGTCCGGGGCTGACCGCCACCGATGTCGGCGAGAAGATGGGCATTCACATGATGGCCACGGCCGAGGTGAATTATAAGGACGTGCGGGTACCGGCTGCCAACCTGATCGGGAAGGAGGGCCGCGGGTTCTACCAGGTGCTCGAGTTTTTCGATGAGAGCCGGATTCTGGTCGCCGCCCAGGCCCTGGGGATCGCCCAGGGCGCTTTCGACCGTGCGCTGGCCTACGTCAAGGAACGCCAGCAGTTCGGCCGCCGTCTGGCCGACTTCCAGGTGACCCAGCACAAACTGGCCGACATGGCCACCAAGATCGAGCTGGCCCGCCTGATGGCCTACAAGGCGGCCTGGAACTTCGACCAGGGGCGCATCGATCCCAAGCTCACCTCCATGGCCAAGATGTTCGCTGCGCGCACCGCGGTCGAGGTGGCGGACGAGGCCATCCAGTTGCTGGGGGGTTACGGTTACATGACCGAATATGAAGTGGAGCGCTTTTACCGCGACGCCAAGATCACCGAGATATACGAGGGCACTAAGGAGATCCAGAAGAACACCATTGCGAGCGCGGTGCTCGGTAAGCTGAAATGACCGGACGGGCAGGCGTGTTTCAACCGAAGGACTCCTATCAGAAAGGATCAGCGAGCATGATCGAGCAGCTGAAGAAAGCATTGACGACAGGAATCGGGCTAGCCCTCAAAACCTGGACGGAAGTCGAGGCGGCGGGCAAAGAGATCATCCAAAAGGCCCAGCTCTCCGAAAAAGATGCCGGCAAACTTCTCAAAAACCTCAGGGAGAGCTACGAGAAGACCCAAAAGAAAATGCAAATGCAGGCCCATCACCTGGTTAAGGACGTTCTAAAGAAAGCCGACGTCGCCACCAGCGATGACGTGAAGTCTCTCAAGCGAGAGATCCAGAGCCTCCGGAAGGAGCTCCGGGAGGCCCGGGCGACCAAGGGATGGAAGCCCGGGAAGGCCGCCGCCTCCAAGAGCAAGTCCAAAACCAAGCCCTCCGCCTGACCGTCAAAGGCTTCGGCTCCGGGTTCGCCATGCTGAGCATCCGCAAGATCGGTGTCATCAGCAGGACCTACCGCCACCTGAACCGTTACCGCCACATCCTGGCGGTGCTGCTGAAGCACGGATTCGGCGAGCTGGTGGAGTCCCTGAAGATCGATCAGTACATCGAGGTCGGTCTTCAAATGATTTCGAAGAAAAGGGCGCCGCGCGAAGAGCCGCTCACGAGGCCCCAGCGCGTGCGGCTGGTGATCGAGGAGCTTGGTCCCACCTACATCAAACTGGGCCAGGTGCTCTCGACCCGGCCAGACCTCATCCCCGTGGAGTTCATCCACGAGCTCTCCAAGCTTCAAGACCGCGTTCCGCCGTTTCCCTTCGACGAGGCCGAAGCCATTATCCAGCGTGAGCTGGGTGCACCGTCCGCCGATGTATTCGAAACCATCGACCGGGAGCCGACGGCCTCGGCGTCTATCGGCCAAGTGTACCGCGCGCAGCTGAAAAACGGCGAAGCCGTGGCCGTCAAGATCCAGCGCCCCGGCATCCGCACGCTCATCGAGGTGGATCTTGAAATCATGCTGCACCTGGCTACCTTGGCGGAACGGCATGTGGAGGAGCTGGCTCTGCACAAACCGGTCAAAATCGTCGAGGAGTTTGCCCGTACCCTGGAGAAGGAGATTGATTTCCGCATCGAGGCCACTCATGTCGATCGGATCGCCCAGGGATTTCTCGATGACCCGACGGTCTACATTCCGGCCGTCTTCAGGGAGTTCAGCTCCGCCTGCATCCTCACCACCGAATTCGTCGAGGGCATCAAGATTTCGAACATCGACCAGCTGGATGTCGCCGGCTATGACCGCCGGCTGCTTTGCTCGCGCGGCGCGGACATCGTCCTCAAGCAGGTTTTCACCCTCGGGTTTTTCCACGCGGACCCGCACCCCGGAAATATTTTTGCACTTCCCGGTAACGTGATCTGTCTCCTGGATTTCGGCATGGTGGGGGTGGTGGACCGCCAGACGCGGGAGATGTTCGTCGAACTGGTGGACAGCGTCGTGCGCCGCAACGAAGTCCGAGCCGCCCAGGTTCTCCTTCGGTTGACCAGTTGGGAGCAGTCGCCGGATCTGCGGCAGTTGGAGCGCGAGCTTTCGGAATTCATGGGCCGGCATCTTTTCCGCCCGCTCAAGGACATCGAGGTCGGCAAGCTCCTGCAGGATCTCTTGGAGATCGCCACCCGGTTTCAACTGCGGCTTCCGCCGGATATTTTTCTGATGCTTAAAGCCATCAGCACGGTGGAAGCGGTCGGCCGCATGCTCGACCCGGATTTCGATATGATCGCAAAAGCGGCGCCCTTCATCGAGCAGGTGCTCATGGAACGTTTCAAACCGCAGCGGATGGCCGAGGCGGTCGGCGACGTCGCGGTCCAGATGCTGAAGTTTCTAAACCAGTTTCCCAAGGAGCTTCTGGATCTGGCCGGATTGCTGAGACAGAAGAAACTCAGCCTGCAAATCAAGCACGACGGCCTCGAAAAAATCCTGGCCACCCACGATCAGATCAGCAACCGCATTGCCTTCGCCATCATCATTGCCGCCCTCATCGTGGGTTCGGCCCTGATCGTCATCTCCAAAACCCCGCCGCTGTTCTACGGTATTTCGCTTATTGGCATCATCGGCTTTCTGGCGGCCGCTCTCATGGGCATCTGGCTGTTGGTCGCCATTCTCAAGAAGGGCAAGCTTTGAAACGGAGACGACGCATGAAGCTTTTCTTGTACAACACCCTGACGCGGCAGAAAGAAGAATTCGTTCCCATCCGGCCCGGCGAGGTCGGCCTATACACCTGCGGCCCGACGGTTTACAACTTCGCCCACATCGGCAACCTGCGTACTTACATCTTCGAGGACGTCTTGAAGCGGGTGCTCGTTTTCAACGGCTACACGGTGCGCCACGTCATGAACATCACCGATGTCGGCCATCTGACCGGCGACCGTGATATGGGCGAAGACAAAATGGAGACCGGATCCCGCCGTGAAGGCAAGACGGCCTGGGGCATCGCCGAGTATTACACCCGCACTTTCATGCAGGACATCGCGCAGCTGAACATCCTGGAGCCTTCCGTCTGGTGCAAGGCGACCGACAGCATCCCCGAACAAATCGATCTCATCCGCATTCTGGAGGAGAAGGGGTTCACATACAAGACCAGCGACGGCATCTATTTCGACACCGCCAAATTTCCGAGCTACGCCAGGCTCTCGAGCCAAAACCTGGAGGCTCTGCAAGAAGGGGCCCGGGTGGAAAAGAACCCGGAGAAACGCAACGCGACGGATTTTGCCTTGTGGAAATTTTCTCCGCCCGGCGCCTGGCGCCAGATGGAATGGGATTCCCCCTGGGGGGTCGGATTTCCTGGATGGCACATCGAGTGCTCCGCCATGAGCATGAAGTTTCTCGGGGATCAGCTCGACATCCACTGCGGCGGGATCGACCACATCGACATCCACCACACCAACGAAATCGCCCAGTCCGAGGCGGCCACCGGCCGTAAGTTCTTCAATTTTTGGATGCACGGGGCCTTTCTCAACATTCAGGGCGGCAAGAAAATGGCCAAGAGCGAAGAGAACTTTTTGACGCTGGAAAATGCCCTCCTCAAACGCGGCATCCCGCCGCTGGCTTACCGGTTCGCGGCCTTCCTGACTCACTACCGCAAGCCCATGGAGTACAGCGACGAGTCCATTCAGGCGGCCAAGAACGGCCTCGATCATCTCTGCAATCAGGTGCGTGAGCTCACGAATGACGGTGAAACGACCGGGGGAGCTGTCAGTTCGGCATTCGGCGAAAAATTCCGGGAAGCCGTCAACGACGACTTGAACATGCCGCGCGCCATGGCCGTGGTGCAGGAAATGCTGAAAAGCGATATCCCGCGAAGCGACAAACATGCCACCATCCTTGAACTCGACCGGGTGCTGGGGCTGAGCCTGGATCAGGTTGACAAACGCGAGGAGCTGCCGGCCGAGGTGCAGCA
This sequence comes from uncultured Desulfatibacillum sp., assembly GCA_964570965.1. GTDB lineage: Bacteria > Desulfobacterota > Desulfobacteria > Desulfobacterales > SpSt-501 > SpSt-501. Next base: position 2,488 of record CAZNAX010000075.1, on the reverse strand, counting down.
GCTGGTCGAAGCCCGCCGCCGGGCGCGGGAATCCAAAAACTGGGCCGAATCCGACCGGCTGCGCGACGCGATCCAGTCGCTGGGTTTCATCGTCAAGGACACTCGCGACGGGATGAAGCTTCTGAAGCCGTGACGCGGCTTCGCCCGGGTAGGCAATTCGCAGTTTCTAAAAAGCCTTGACGCAGCGTCTTTTATGCAACATAGTTGCATTAACTTGGCTTGCGACCGACAGATTCATATTCCATTTGAATTATGGTAAAAAAAACCGACTTTATTTAATATATTTGTTAATACCAGACTGACGACATCCCGCCATCGTGATCTACGACCAAGACCACATCGAAATTTTTATGCGCAATCAAGTTGCTTGATTATCGAAGGGAGTAGGTTCATGAGACGATTTGGCTGTCCAACTTTTTTCATGATCTGCTTTTTCCTGGCAGGTTCACCTATACAGGCTGCCAAACTAAAGGCCTTTGTCAGCATCACTCCTCAACAATACTTCGTTCAGAAAATCGGAGGGGATCTCGTGGATGTCTCCGTTCTGGTGCCGCCGGGGGCTGATCCGCACACCTATGAGCCCAAACCCCGGCAGATGGCCGAGTTGGCCAAGGCCGACGTTTATTTTGGGGTGGGGATCGATTTCGAAAAGGCGTGGATGAAGCGGATCGCTGCAACCAGCCCCGGGATGCGGGTCGTTCACACCGACGCGGGCATCGAAAAGATGATTCTCGCAGCCCACCACCGTCATGAGAATGACCAGGGCCACTTGGCTTCACCCGAAAAGAAAGGCCACGCTCCGATCCCAGGCAAGGCGAACCCTCATCACTCCGCCGGCACGCCGGACCCTCACGTGTGGCTGTCGCCGCCATTGGTGAAGGCCCAAGCGCAGCACATCGCCGATGCGCTGGTCGCGGTTGATTCCGCCAACCGGACGCGTTATGTAGAAAACCTCACTGCATTCCTTCGGGAGATCGAGGACCTTGACGCCGAGCTGAAGTCGATGTTCGCCGCCAGTCCGGGCGCTCGGTTTATGGTTTTTCACCCCTCCTGGGGCTATTTTGCCGGCGCGTATGGATTGGAACAAGTGCCCATCGAAATCGAGGGCAAGGAGCCCAAGCCGGCCCAGCTGAAGGAGTTGATCCGACACGCCAGGGAGCACGGCATCAAGGTGGTGTTCGTTCAGCCGCAGTTCTCCGTGAAGAACGCCGAGATGGTGGCCCGGGAGATCCGGGGCCAGGTGGTGGTTGCCGACCCGCTGGCCGGGGAATGGGCGGAGAACCTGCGTGCGGTCGGTCGAAAATTCAAGGCGGCTTTTCCATGAAGCGCATTCCTGCCTCGGTCGCCCCGCCGGCCGGCTACTGCGGCGCCGGTTTGTTCCAGGATCATGATGCAGCTGTCCTCAATACCGACGAGTCCATTTGAGTGCTGGAGCCGTTATGGCCGAGATCATCATTGACGTCCAGGGGGTCTGGTTCGCCTTCAACGGGCACCCGGTTCTCCAGGACGTCGACCTGAAAGTGGAGCGGGGCGATTTTCTGGTGGTCATCGGCCCCAATGGCGGAGGCAAGACGACGCTGCTCAAGCTGATGCTGGGGCTGCTTGAGCCCAACCGCGGGACATTGAGTGTCTTCGGCCGGTCGCCGCGGAAGGCGGTTCACCGAATGGGCTACGTTCCCCAGAATGTGCACATCAACAAGACGTTTCCGGTCTCGGTCCTGGACGTGGTCCTGATGGGCCGCTTACGGACCAGCAGCGGTTGGTCGCGGCACAGCCGACAGGACCGGCTGGCGGCGCAAGCAGCGTTGGAGCGGCTGGGGGTCTGGGCGCTCCGCGACCGCAGAATCGGTGATCTGTCCGGCGGTCAGCTGCAGCGGGTGTTCATCGCCCGAGCGCTCGTCTCCGGGCCTGAAGTGCTATTTCTGGACGAGGCGATGGCCAGCATCGACGCCCAGAGCCGCGGGGATTTCTACGAAGCACTGGCCGAGTTGAACCAGACGGTCACCATCGTGGCGGTGAGCCACGACATGATGATTCTCTCCAGCCACGTCAAATCCGTGGCCTGTGTCAACCGCGACTTGCATTACCACGGATCGGGTGAGATCACCCAGGAAATGCTGGATGCGGCTTATCGCTGCCCGGTGGACTTGGTGGCCCATGGGATCCCTCATCGGGTGCTCTGCCGACACGAGGACCAGCGAGATGATTGAAGCGCTGCAGCTCGAGTTCATGCGCAACGCCCTGGTGGCGGGAATCCTGGTGAGCCTGGTGTGCGGTGTGATCGGGACCTTGGTGGTCGTGAATCGCATCGTGTTTCTAGCCGGAGGCATCGCCCACGCCGCCTATGGCGGGATCGGGCTTGCGTTTTTCATGGGGTGGCCCTACGTGGCCGGCACGACCGGGTTCTCGCTTCTGGCGGCCGGAGCCATGGCCGCCGTCACCCTGAAGGCCAAGCACCGGGCGGACGCCATGGTCGGGGTGATCTGGG
>CAZNAX010000074.1:5606-14197 GCA_964570965.1 uncultured Desulfatibacillum sp. | reverse complement strand
AACCATGCATTTTTACCCCGGCGATTTTGATGCATTTTGGCGCCGCCGCTGGCAACATACAGTCACCTGACCTCCGGCAAAGCCAGAAGCTTGGGTATGTGAACCGCTCAAGGCAATGCCGAATGGTATCTGCAAGTGGCCTGCCACCAGCCGGAAAATAGCGAAGGTTGCGGATTTTTAGTTTAAAAACAGAGCATTAGATGAATAGCAGAAATCCGTAGAGACGGGGGAAACGATATGTTCGACCTCAAAATTTGGTGGAACCTCAATAGACTGAGGGAGCCTTTGAGGATAGCCGGGCAGATTAGCCCGACGACTTTGCATTCGGCCGGAGTATCCCAAGGTTTATTCATCCTCGCTGTCAAGGTACTTGGGTGGAGGCCAAGGATCGGCCAGGTGCGGAAAATCGAATGAAAATAGACCGGATGATCGGGATGATATCCTAAGCCCCACCAACCTTGCAATGGGCAATAGAAATCAAACTAATTCGGGAATTGTCGAGGTTTGGACTCCGTGCCCTATAACGAATCTTGATTCAGACAGAACGAATTTTAGATTAGCAGATGGAAGGTGCAGGTTAAGAAAATTGGAGAGTTGGTTCAGGTCGGCAGGTTTGGTATGTTGAAGCGGAACGCAGAGTCCGGGTTATTTACAAAGCCGCCTCAGATTCCTAAGAAGGCTTGCCGGAACTTGTCACTCGCAAGCAGGTCCTTGCCGCTGCCCTCATCGACCATGCGTCCGGTCTGGATCACATAGCCGCGGTCGGCCAGATCCAGCGCTTCGCGCACGTTCTGTTCAACCAGCAAAATTGTCATACCTTCCGCCTTGAGGCGCCTGACTGTGTCGAGCACCTCGTCCACCAGTTTCGGGGCCAGCCCCAAGGACGGTTCATCCAGCATCAAAATCTGCGGACGTGACATCAGACCGCGGCCGATGGCGACCATCTGCTGCTCTCCGCCGGAAAGGGTGGATGCCGGTTGGAGGCGGCGCTCCTTGAGGCGCGGGAAGAGCGTGTAGACAAACCCCAGGTTTTCCTGAATCCGGTGCGCATCAGCCAGGATGTAAGCCCCCAGCAACAAATTCTCTTCGACCGCCAGCGGGCGGAAGAGCATTTTCTCCTCGGGAACATACACGATCCCCAGGCGCACGATCTCTTCGGTCCGCAGCCGCTGGATTTCACGGCCTGAGAACAGGATCTGTCCCTCGAAGGCGCGCTGAGTGCCCATGATGGCACGCAGCAGAGTGGATTTGCCGGCTCCGTTGGCGCCGACCACACACACGGTCTCGCCGGAATTCACTGACAGAGAAAGCCCCTGGAGGACGGGCAACCCCGAATATCGGACTTTGATGTTTTTGATTTCGAGGATCGGCGCAGCCATGATGTTCGTGAGTATCTCCGTTTTAAGAGCCCGCCCGTTCGCGCACGTAGCGTTCTCCCAGGTAGGCCTTGATAACCTGGGGATCGCTGGCGATGTCCTGGGGGAGGCCTTCAGCGATCTTCTTGCCGTAGTCGAGGACGACGACCCTCTGGCTGATGTTCATCACCAGTTCCATAACGTGTTCAATCAGCATCACGGTGATCCCGAGATCCGAATGGATGTGCCGGATACCGGCCATGATGTCTTCGATTTCGCTGGGGTTCAGCCCGGCGGCCACTTCGTCGAGAAGCAGCAGCTTGGGGGAAGTGGCCAGGGCGGTGGCCATGGTCACGCGCTTCTGGGCCGCCACCGGCAGTTCGCTTACGAGATTCGACTTGAGGTCTCTGAGACCTAAGTCTTCCAGAATGCCTTCCGCCTTGGCCCTGGCCTGAGACTGGAAGCGGGTGTGCATGAAGCACCCCACCATGACATTTTCGAGCACGTTGAGGTCGCCTCCGGCCACGTAGACTTGAAAGGTCCGCGCCAGCCCGCGCCGGGCCATCTCGTGGGCGCCCAGCGCGGTGACGTCTTCGCCGGCGAAGACGATGCGACCGGATGTGGGCGGAAACATCCCGGCGATGCAATTGAACAGAGTGGTCTTGCCGGCGCCGTTCGGTCCGATGAGGCCCAGCATCTCCCCCTTATCTACCGAGAAGGAAACGTCGTCGTTGGCCTTGAGGCCTCCGAACGCCTTCACCAGGTTGTGAACTTCCAGCAAAGCCATCAGATGTGCTTCCTCCGGCGGATCTTTGCGACGATGCCCCAGAGCCCGCGAGGCTCGAAGGCCGAGATGATCATGATGATGAGGCCGTAGATGATAAGGTCGATTCCCAATAGTCCGGCCGCAGCGCCCAGCCATTCCTTCAAATAGCTTTTAAGAGGGATTAGGACCCCGGCGCCGATGATGGGGCCCCACAGGGAGCCGGCACCGCCGAGCATGGCCATCAGGGCGATCAGGATCGAGATGTCCAGGCTCATGGTGTCTTCCGGTTCGATATTCTTGACATAGACGGCGTGAAAAGAGCCGACCACGCTGACAAAGGCGGTGGCGATGGCGTAAGTCTTGATCTTGGCCCAGTGAACATTGATTCCCAGCGAACGGGCCACCTCTTCGTTGTCCTTGATGGAGCGCAGCTGGAACCCGAGTCGGGATTTGCGGAACCAGTTCATGTAGAGCAGGCCGATGACGAAGAAGGCGAAGATGACGTAGTAATAATAGATGTCTTCCTTGAAGATCAGCCGCAGGAAATCGGGGGTTTGGTATTTGAACGGCAGGATGCCGAGGCCGCGGGCGGCGCCCACGAATTTCCAGATCTCGAAAAGGTCCTTGAGCACCAGGGAGGTGGCGATGGTGGCGATGGCGAAGTAGTGGCCCTTGAGCTTGAACAGCGGATAGCCGATGATGAAGGACCATCCGATAGCGAGGCAGGCGCCGATCGGCATCGAAACCCAGAAAGGGATGTCCCAGCGCAGCAGGCAGACCGTCGTGGTGTATGCGCCGATCCCCACGTACTGGGCCTTCCCAAGGTCCACCTGCCCGCCGTAGCCGCCGATGGTGTTCCAGCCCATGCCGTAGAGCGAAAACATTAGGAACTGAATCATGGTCGCCATGGCAAAGGCGGAGTGTGGAAACAGCGGGAAGGCAAGCAGGAGACCGAAAACCACCAGCGCGACCATTTGGTCAATTTTAGGGGAGTCGGAAAAATCAAGGGCGTTTTTTATTGCTTCCATCCGAACAATCCCCTCGGGCTGATCATCATGATGACGAAGTAGGCTACGTAGATCCAGGTGTACTTGAACGAGGTCATGGGCACGTCCGCCATCCACCCGATGTCGAACGTGATGGCGAAGAAGTCCCAGAAGCCCGGGATCTCCATGATGAACCCCACGACGAGGCCTGCGAAGAAGGCGCCCGGTACGCTGCCGAACCCACCGAGAGCCACCACGGTGAAGGCGATCATGGTGAAGACCAGCCCCACGTAGGGGTTCACCGACCAGAAATTCACGATGAGCGCGCCCGCGACAGTCACGGTGGCGCTACCGATCCCCCACGCCAGGGCGTTCATGCGCTCCGTGGGGATGCCCATGTAGCGTGCTCCCTGGCGGTTCAGGGCGGTTGCGGTGAGCGCCTTACCGAGCTGGGTCCGGTTCATCAGCAGCCAGACCCCACAGAAGGACAGCACGGCCAGGACGGCCACGGCCAGCTTGGTGGCCGAAATGATGATGCCCATGCCGATGTCGAAGCTTTTTCCGACCAGCAGACCGTGGTGCAATGCCCGGTCCTCGGATCCGAAAAAAAGCAGCGCGAGGTTTCTCAGCACCAGCATCAGGCCGAAGGTTCCAAGGAGCTGGGCGATCATCGGCCCGCGCAGCAGGAATTTGATAAACCCGCCATAGCAAAGGATGCCGAGCAGGAACCCAATGGCCGCCGCCAGCGGCAGGGTGAACAGCGGATCTATGCCCGTGGCCTGGGCAGTCAGCAGGCCCGTGTACATACCGATCATCAAAAACTCGCCGTGGGCGAAGTTGACGATGTCCATCAAACCGAAAATGATGGTCAGTCCCAGAGCGACCAGGGACAGAACCATTCCCAGGAGAACGCCGGAAGCTATGGACCCGAACAGGATGTCCATGAAAAACCTCTCTTGAAAGACAGGAAGACGTTGTCCCATCCCCCCGAGTCAGGCTCGGGGGATGGGGACAAGGGAAAAGCCGAAATCAACCCGCTAGAATTTCGGGAAGGGGTAGATCATGTTGGCCGTGGCGACGTTGAAGGGGTAGACGATTTCCAGGTCGATCTTGCCGTCGGTCCCTTTCTGGTACTGCCCGATGAGGCCCATGCCCAGGGTGTTCTGGCCGATGTCCTCACCCGAGGTGGCAAACTTGATCCCCTGCCAAGGCACCACCAGTTCATCGCCCGGGATTTCGATGGAGTTGGCGGCCTTCTGGATGTCGGCGGGCTTTACGGATCCGGCTTTTTCGAGGACGTGAACCCAGGCCTGCAGGCCAGTGAACGACCGGGCGGATGCGCCGCTGAGATCGTTGCCGGTCTTGGCCTTGTACATGGCGTTGACCTTGGCCGCGACGGGCTTCACCCGGGCTATTTTGGGGATAAAAACGGTCCGGGTGAGGGACCCGACGGTGGTGTCGCCGAGGGTGCTCACGAATTCAGGAACCTCGAATCCGGCGTTCTGGCCCCAGAGGAGTTTGGGAGCAGCCTTCTGGTCCTTGAGAGTTTTCATCATCAGGATCGCATCGGATCCATAGGAAGCAAACAGCATCGCATCCGGTTTGACGGCGGTCAGGGAACGCACCTCGCTGGAGAGGTCGGTGGCCTTGGCGGCGTAGAGAATCGACTTCTTGACCTCAAACCCATAGTCCTTGCCGAATGTCTCGATCAGTTCGGACACGGACGCTCCCCATTCGGTCTTTTCGCAGGCCGAGGCCAGGTTCATAATGTCTTTCTTGGGTACGGCGGGTACCCCTTTGACCTTGCCTTCGGTCATCCCCTTCAAAAACTCGAACAAGTCCTTGGTGAAATAGATGTCGTGCGGCGTGGTGCGCCAGAACCACTTGTAGCCCTGCTTGGTCAGGTCAGGGGAGGTGGAGGAGTCGTTGATCAGGGGGATGCCGTACTGCTCGGCCACAACGCTGACGGCTTTGGTCACCGCGCTGTGGTAGGCGCCCATGAGGCCGTGGACCTTGTCGTCGAGGATGAGCTTCTTGGCCAGGTCGGCTCCCAGGGTGGGATTGCCCTCGTGATCCTTGAAAATCAGCGTGATCTTGGAGCCGCCCATGCTCTTGATGCCCGCGTTCTTGGCCATGGTCATGTTGATGTCGGCCATCGGATTGTTGGCGATGTCGAGCGCCAGCTCGGCGCCAGAGCGTAACTCGCGTCCGGCCGACGCCGCGCCGCCGGTTAAGGGGAACAGAACGCCGATCTTGATCTCTTCGGCCATCACCGCGCTGGGAACTATCAGCGCGGTTAATAGAAAGACGCCTAACAACAATCGTGCACGTTTCAGCGAGCTTTTCATGGCGGGCCTCCTTAGTTGGTTCGGGTTAAGAGTAAACAGGCGGCAGGACCGATGGATCAGAAACCGGAGAGCGGTGCGGGCCGCGATTCCGACAAGTTGGATACGGTTACAGGAAGCGTTTCGGCCTGTCAAGAAATTTGGCGCGATAATGTTCGAGGACCTGCGCCAAATTACAGAATTGTCAAATCCTCATCTTTCAGATCGGACACGAACATGTGCCCGGGGGAATGGGTGATGACCAGCGGCAGCGGCACGGACGTGGCGGCCAGCTGAGAGGTCACCCCGCAGGCCCAGAAAACGGGGACTTCCCCGGAGCGAAGGGTGACCGGGTCGCCGAATTCGGGTTGGGTAAGGTCTTTGATTCCGATTTCGCGGTGATCGCCGATATGCACCGGCGCGCCGTGGGTGAGATGAAAGCGCGTGGTGATCTGCACGGCGCGCACGGCCTGCGCCGGGGTCATGGGACGCATGGTCACCACCAGCTTCGATGTGAAGGGGCCGGCTGGCCGGCAGTCGCGGCAGGTGACGTACATCGAAACGTTTTTACCCTCCTCGATGTTGCGGATCGGAAGGCCGGCGGCCAGCATGGCGTTTTCAAACGAGAAGCTGCAGCCCAGCAGAAAGCTGACCATTCCGCTGTGGGCCAGATCGCTGACATCCTCCGCCTCGTCCTTGAGCTTTCCGTCCACATAGATGCGGTAGCGCGGCAGGTCCGTGCGCAGGTCGGCTCCGCGTGCGATGGCCGGCTCGAAACAGCCCGGCTCCAGCACGTCCAGAATCGGACAGGGCTTGGGATTGCGCACACAAAAGAGCAGAAAGTCGAAGGCTTGCTCCTGGGGCATCATCACCAGGTTGGCCTGGATGTAGCCCTTGGATGCGCCGCTGGTGGGCTGGGTCCATTGGCCTTTGCGGATGCGCTTTCTCAGTTCATGCGGCGATAATTCGGCTGCCATGCGGTTCCTCCTCTTAGTGGATCGGGTGGCGCGGCGTTAAACGACGGTGATTTCGTCCGGATAATGCCCCAGCTGCTCCAGTCCGGTTTTGGTGACCAAGTGGATGTTCTCGATTCCGACTGCGCCGCGGCCGGGGAAAACCAATTTAGGTTCCAGGGCAATGACCATGTTCTCCTGCAGCTCCATCGTCTGACCGGCGTTCAGAAACGGAAACTCGTCCAATTCAAGGCCGACCCCATGGCCGACGAAGCGGATGCGCTCCCGGCCGACGCCCATGAAATGATCGCCCAAGCCATGCGTCTGGGCGAAGCCCAAGGCGAAGTCATAGATGGAGCCGGAAGCCACCCCGGGCTTGGCCATCGGCCGGATCCGGGCCTGCAGGTCCAGCATGGCGGCATGGGCCTGCACCAGGTCTTCCGGCAACTTGCCGATGGCGAAGATGCGGGCGTGGTCGGAGATGTAGCCGCGATAGACGAATACGTAGTCCACCAGCACGGGTTCGTGACGCTTGATCACGCGAAAGCTCGCGCTCTGCGCGACGGCCGGGCTGACGCCGCCGCCGCCGGTCGGGGATGCCAGATAGCTCGGCACGGCGCCGGACGGACCGGAGAGCAGGTGGCCGTAGAACAGCTCGCTGCCCCACATCCGCATGCGCACGATGCCTTGATGCCCCATGCGGCGGGCTTCGGCTTCGATGCGGCCGGCGAGATCGATCTCGGTCATGCCTTCCCTGAGAAGATCGGGCACGCAGGTCGCCACACGGTCGGAATAGGCGGCGGCTTCGCGCATGAGTTCGATTTCGTAGGCAGACTTCACCGCCCGCAGGATGCGGATGTCGGTCGAAATGTCGACGATCTCGGCTCCCTGGAAAATGTCGCGATAGCCGAAATAGAGATTGGTGGGCAGAACGTCCAACTCCAGCCCGATCCGGCGCGGCCGGGTGAGGTCGGATTGCTTCAACCGGTCCAGAATGGATTTGGGGCTGCCCAGCGGGACGATGCGGTCGATGGGAGACTCGGCTTTGGCGCGTGCCAGAACCTTGTTCACCATCAGAAGCGGCTCGCCGACGGCCGGAACATAGAGGCTGCCCTGCTGGATGGTCCCGGTGAAATAAAAAAGGTCGACTCGCTGCAGAATGAGAGCGCCGTCCACTCCGCTTCGGCTCAGGATGCGTTGCAGCCTTGCGATCCGGCTTTCAATTTCAGTTTTCGGAGTGTTCAGGGTTCGATCGTACACGTTCTTGCCGCCTTTCACGTTCGCCCACATCTCACATAGTGCTCTTCTCCGGCCTTCGTCAAGTCACCGCTGAAAAGCCGGCAGCGATCATCGGCCTCCGGGCACTTCGGCTGGAACCGGCAGCGGCCCGGCACCACGTGGCCGGGCTCCGGCGGCTGCGCTTCAAACGGTGCAGCCGGCGGCCGCTTTCCGTCCGCCGGATCGGGCAGGGCCGCCAGAAGCACGCGGGTATAAGGGTGCAGCGGGTTTTCGAATAGCTTTTCCGCCGGCGCGAACTCCATGATTTGGCCCTTATACATCACTGCCACCTGGTGACAAAGATACCCCACCACGTTCAAGTCGTGGGAAATGAAAAAATAACTCAGTCCCAGCCGGTCCTGCAGATCCTTCAGCAGGTTGATGATCTGGGCCTGGATGGATACGTCCAGGGCCGAAACCGGCTCATCGCAGATGATGAGCGCCGGCTCGACGCTCAGCGCCCGCGCGATGCCGATGCGCTGGCGCTGGCCGCCGCTGAACTCGTGCGGGTAGCGGTCGGCCGCGGACGGTGCCATGCCGACCAGTTCCAGCAGCTGTTCGATCCGCTCCCGCGTGCGGGAGTGATTCCGGATACCCGACTTGCGTACGCCCTCGCTCAGCGTCTGGCCGGCGGTCATGCGCGGGTTAAGTGACCCGTAGGGATCTTGAAAAACGATCTGGATCTCCTTGCGAAACGGCTTCATATCCTTGTCGGATAAGCCGCAGAGATCTTTGCCGTTGTAAAGGATCCGGCCGCCGTCGGCCGGGAGCAGGTTCAGGATCATCCGCGCCAAGGTGGTCTTGCCGCAGCCGCTTTCACCGACCAGCCCGAGGGTTCTCCCGCGAGTGAGGGCCAGCGAGACATTTTCGACCGCGCGCACCCAGCCGACCGTGCGTTGAAGAAAACCGCGCCGGATCGGAAAGTACTT